>JAFCDK010000004.1 GCA_017609745.1 Candidatus Pacearchaeota archaeon | reverse complement strand
TGGAGTGAAGCACAAACAGAAAAAAGAGCAACAGCCCCTGTAAAAGTAAAAGATTCAATTATTACTTCTTCTGATGATGCAAGTATTGCAGTTTATTTAAATTTTAAAGCAGGAACAAACAACCCAACTGAAACACCTTCGGGTTTGCAGGAAGGGGTTTATTTTGATGCTTATAATGTAATTATCCCTGCTATCTTAATTATTAATCCTGATTCTGATTCTGAATATACAGAACAAACAAAAGTAAGAATTTTAAAAGCAAAATGTAAAATGGTTCAGGCAGGAGGCGGAAGAGAACAATCAGGACAGAAAAGATATTATAATAAAATGAAATTCACCTGCCCAATTGAAGGTGAAGTTAAATGCCCTGAAGGAAAAGAATGTAAAATATCTGTTGCTAATTCAGGAAGTTTAACAGCAAGAATTTATAAAACAGGATTTTATCCTCCAGAAGCAACTGATATTGAAACAGGGGAAACAATTATTGAAGATAGAGATTTAGATGGGGATATTGATGAAGATGATAGAGTTGAACCAACCCCTGAAGAATTAGGAGATAGAATTGAAACTCCCTCAATTCAAAAACCAGTTACTAAAACATTAAATTGGTTTGATGATTTTATTTTTAAAATATTAAATTGGTTTAAAGGATTGTTTAAATGATAATGAAAATTAAACACTCGGACATAGAAGAAGAACAGGAGGAATTGCCTGATGAAGAATAAAAAAGCAGTAACCCCCCTTGTTTTTATCGCAATATTAGTTGGGCTTCTTGCAGGGTTAGTGACATTGGGGATTGTGAAAATGCCCGCATTTATTGGTTATGAACCTGTTTTTAAATCTGAAGGGGGGCATTTGCATTGTATCCAACATACTTATTATGATAGTATATATTCAACAAAATTAACTTCTTCGGAAAAAATCATAAGGTGTGATTATGAAACTGATAAATGTGAAGTTGAAGGAGTTTGTGAAAAAGATGGTATTCGGGGTTGCACTGTTTTTTATCAATTATGTGATAGTGAAGGAGAAAATTGTCAAACAACACAAACATTAAGTTTAACACCAAGACAAAAAAAATCATTACAAAATTTGGAGGTTGGAGAAAGTTATAAATTTAAACAGAGTTTTATGAATCCTAATGAAAAGGATATAAAAATAACTCTAAAAGCAAAAACATATTATTTATGGGGGGAAGAAAATGATTATCCTTTTACTCAAGAAGGTTGTATATTAAATATGGATGCAAAAAAACATATTCCAATTGCAACAGGATGCCCAAATAAATTAGACCCTGATGAATGGTGTAGTTATCATATTGCTTGGGATTTAATTGAAACCAAAGTTTATTCTTATCAAGGACAAAGAGTAATTTGTCAGGCAAGAGAAGTTTATAAAATTGATAAAGTTGAATATATGAATAATGAAATAAGAAATATTCAAGGGCAAAGATTAGCAGGTTATCCTGAAATTGAATGTTGTCCTCACGAACTAAATTGTGGTGAGGATTTTAAATTTCAGCAAGAAGTTCCAAAAGATTGTCCTTCAGGTTCTGATGCTGAATGCCCCTTTGCAGGAAAAGAAAGACCAACAGGAGATGGAAGGTCAACAACCAGATGGTATTGTGAAAATTATAATTGTATAGAAAGTGATAAAATTTATTATGAATGCACAAATAATCAAAAATGCATAGAAAAATATGGACAGGGATGGAGTTGTAAAAATTATAAATGTATGGAGGCAGACCCTGATTGGTGTGGGGATGGAGTTTGCACTGCTGGAGAAACTATATCTACTTGTCCAGAAGATTGTTCAATAATTTGTGCTCCAGATGAAGTTTTAGTTGAAAGAATTTATAAAACAAATTGTTTAATCCCTTATATTAATATTGGTTGCGAAGAAGTTATTGAAAAAAGATGTGAAAGTGTTGAAAAAGGAATCGGCTATTGGATTATAGTGGGAATTTTAATTATTATTGGAGCAATATTCTTTTTCACAATTTTATTCCCAATAATTAGAGCATTACTTGCTCGGGTGGGTTTAAAATTTTAAAATGATAAATAATGAAAAGGGAGAGGGTTATTAATATGATAAACAAAAAAGGACAATTAAACATTTTTAGATTATTAGTAATAATAATGTTTATTGGTGGAATAATATTGTTAATTGTTGGGGGATGGGGGTTTTGGACAGGAGAAGTGACATTTCCAATAGAAAATTTAAGCCCTGATGAACTTTTAATGGCAGGAAAAATTAATGCAATTTTTGCTTGGATATTTGCTTTGATGATATTTAGTTTTGGGAGGAAAATAATAAAGGTTTTATAAAAGTTTAAAAATGATAAACAAAAACAAAAAAGGATTTTTTTCAATGGCTCTCGCCATAACTTATGGAGTTTTAATAATCATAATTCTGCTTTTATTAATCTGGTTGGTATTTATTGCCAGAGAAGGAATAGTTGCTTTTTGGGAATTCCTTAAAACTTGGTATCTTGTAATTGCACTTTCAATAACAGGAATAATTTTTCATAGAGAAATTGTCGGAATCGTCCGATTCATTTTAGGAAAATTGGGGGTGAAAATTTAATGGAGAGATGCAAACCAAAACCAAAATGATAAAAGGAAAGGGTGGATTCGCAATAACAATATTGGAACTTGTAAGAGTAGGAATAGTCCTCATTTTCGGGATGGGTGCTTGGTTTCTGTATTCTTCCCTCAAAAATTATATCCAAGAAGGATATGCTTTTACAAATCTTCAAATGGCTGGAATTGGATTAGGAATTATTTTAATAGTTTTATTTTTCGTCAGATATAAACCACATCATTTTTTAATTGGAAAATGAAAAACAAAAAAACAAAAAAATATAAATACTATAGAAACTTAAAACTTTTGAAAGGGGGAATAAAGAGATGAATAAAAAACATTTAATAATTTTTGGGATTTTATTAAGTATAGTTTTAGTTATGGCTATATCATATACAACAACAAGAAATGAAACTTTGGCAATTTTTGGAAATGGAAGTTCAAGAACTTTAAGCAATATTCATAATGTTGATACTTTGAATGCAAGTTATATAAACAGGAGTTGGATAGATTTTGATGGAACTAATGATAATTTAACACTCCCGAATAATTTAAGTTTTGCAGGAAATTATACTATTTGCTTATGGTTTAATAATTCAAATTCAACAACCAACGGCTATTTATTTCATAGTGATGTAAATAATAAAACAGGATTATACTATTCATCAAATAGCACAGATTTAAAATTTGAATTTAGTGAAACAGGATTTTTAGCAGGGAATTATACTTTTAATACTAACACTTGGAATCACGCTTGTATGACTTCAAATTGGACTACTGCAGATGAATATAATGGAACAGGTTATTTTAATGGGGCTATTGTAAATGCAATGACTTTTAATGCCAGTGTAACAATAAATGATACAACCACTACAATTGGAAGTTATAATGGTATATTTTATAGTGGCTCAATTGATGAGGTAAGAATTTGGAATGAAACTTTGGCATTAGGAGATATAACTGCAATTTATAATGAAGGAAGATATCCAAATGCAAGTATTAATAATAGCGCTTGGAGTGCAAGCAGAGTTTTATGGTATTCATTAAATGAAGGTTCTGGAACAACTGCTCACGATTTAACTGGTTATAATCAGAATGGAATTGTAAGTGGAGCATCTTGGAAAAATGATAGTGAAGTTGTAAATATGGTTAATGGAACAGATTATTCAGTGAATGGCAATCAATTCAAATTAATGAATATTGAATTTGCTTGGAGTCCAATTAATGTGAGTTATAAATATGATTATACTTCAACAACTGCAGGGGGTGGCAGTGTTTCAGCACCTTCAATAGAACAACCAGAACCAGAAATCATAATTGCTGAAGATTTACCATATCCAAGATTAGAAGGACAACCCTGTTCAATTTTCTTTGGAGATTGTGCAAAAAGTTTAAGATGCCATTTTACAAAGGGCATCTGTGTTGATAAGAAAGAACCTTTATTTGAAGTTCTTAAATCCGAAGAGGCAAAAACACAGGCAACAATTGAAACAAGAGGAGTTTTCCAAAGATTAATTAATTGGTGGAAAAGATTATTTAGTAAAATATTTGGAGGAGGTTAAAATGAAAAATGGCTATCGCACTCCTTCATAAACTTGGATATTTACTTTTCGCATTAACAGAAGATATTTTGATTTTGCTGGGAGCAAAGGCAGGAATTTCAGCATTTACAATCATAGGCATAGTCATAGTTTTATTTTTATTATGGGTTTTTGTTCCTCAATTTAAAAAATTTGTTTTAATGCATTGGAGAAAAGGAATTATTATTTTATTAATAGTTTTAATAATTATATTTTTTTTTAGATTAACTTCTGCTTCCCGCCCTGATATTTTTATTAAAATCCATAATGTAAGTCAAATATTTAATGATACAGATTTTCTTACAGGTTTTGATGAATTAGACCCTATATTTTTAACAGGAAATTCAAGCATTTATAATTATCTTGCTGATAATAATTTTTCTTGGAGTAGAACAGATAATTCATCTTATTTATTATTATCTGGCGGAACACTTTTTGGGAATTTAAGTTTAACAAATGGAAATTATTTTTCAGGACAGCCAATAGATGGTGCAATCGGAAGCGGAATTATAAATGCTTCTTCTTTAAAAGTTCATTGTGGCTGTATTAATGCTTCTGATATGGGTGGGTTAAATGTTTGGTATCCAAATATGACTGTAAGAATTTGGAATTTTGGAGATGTGAAATATTGTAATGTTATTGAAAACACAATATCTGTTCCTAATGATGCTCACACTGTTTATTATATTGATTCTAATTGTGCAGTTCAAACAGAAACTTGGACTAATTATTTTGCACAGGATTTAAACCCTCCAAATTATATTAGAATATTTGATGTTTATGCTATTGATGGAGATATTGAAATTATAAAAGGTGGAAGTGTATCTGGAATAAATACAAGAAAATCAAAATGGAATGATATTAATTGTGGTGGGGGACATTTATCTGTTTGTGATGGAATGGATATTACTGAAGGAACTTTTCCTGAAATAAGTATGAGTGCTGGACATTTTAAATATGTTAATTCTGTTTCAACCTCTGTTCAAAGAGATAGTAACCCAGATGGACTTCATATTATTTGCACTTCAGATGAAAGTCATACAGCAGAAACAGAAATAGATATCGACAAATGTGATAATGGTGTTTCTTGTGATGCTTGCCCAACAAATAAATATAGAAGATATATAATTGGAAGTATTGGATGGGGTGTAGACCACACAAGAATTCATCAACTTGCTCCTTTAGATGATGAAACATACACAACCCTTGCTAATTGCATTAATATTGAAAAATATCCGTTAGATTATACAATTCCTTCTAATGTAGAGGGGGTTTTTGTTCCTCTTGCATTTTATTGTGGAAAAAGAGATGATACTGCTTGGTCAAATGGATTTGTAGATTTAAGATTAAGTGGAGGAGGATTTGGTGCTTCTCCTGATTTGTCTGGATTTGTAACTTATACTGAAGCAAATCAAAATGTTGATTTAGGAAATTATAATTTAACAACAAATGGAACAGGAACTTTTACAACTTTAAATGTTACAGGAACTTCTTATCTAAAAGATTTTGTTTTAGATGGAAATATTGATTTAGGAAATGGAAATTTAACAACAACAGGCACAGGAACATTTGGAATTGGAATAATCGGAGAAAATTTGACTGTTAATAATAATATGGCAGAACAACATTATTTAGTATTAAAAGGTTATCTTCCAGGAGCACCAACATCATCAAGAGGTGGCTCAATTTTTTGGGCAGACCCAGCAGGAACAGATGGATATATGTTTATTAATTCACAAGACCAATTAGTTTTAGATACAACAGCACAAGATGATTGGTATGATACTGGAAATGCTTATATTGGTTTTGATGGAAGTGGAAGATTTACAGATGATGTTGAAATAGATGCAGATAGTAAAAAATTATATTTTGGAGAAAGTCAAGATGCAAGTAATTATTTTGATTCAAAAAACTTAATTTTTAATGCAGAAGTTGGTTTTCCTAATGCAACATTTCAAGGTTTTGATTATGTGAATTTATCCTCAAATGTTTTAATTGATGGAAAGGTTGGAATTGGATTTCCTAATCCTTCATATCCTTTAGAAATTTATGAAAATGACGGGCTTTCTATTGGGCACGGAGGAAATCACAGAAGAAAAAGAATTTATACTGATGCAGGTTCTTCGCCTTACGATAAGTTAGTGATTTCCTCGCAGGCATCAGCTTGGGAATGGAGAGGAATGATTGACTTTAGGGTTTCCTATACATCAGGAGGAACAATTCAAACACCATATACAGCAATGACAATTTTAGCAAATACAGATGGAACAACTGCAAATGTAGGAATTGGAGTAACTGACCCTGATAGTGCATTAGAGGTAACTGGTGAGGTTCATATTACAGATTTGAATACAGGTGAAAATGCAGGTTCAGATATTTGTGTGGACACAAATGGAAGATTATGTGAATGCGGGAGTTGTGCTTAATGAAAAAACAAATAATATTTTTAATTATAGGAATTTTCTTAATTGGAATTGTGATAGCAGGGCTTTCCATATCTAATTTAATTCTTGATAGAGAAAATGCAAAGGCATTAAAAAGAGTTGGAGAAGGAATTGGAAATATAGAAAAAACAAGGGAAATTTGTGTTGGAGAAGAAGATAAATTAATCTGCCATAATGAAACATATCAGGATAAAGTCAAACTATTAGAACAAGGTTGCGATGATAATTATTGTTATTTTAAATTATATCAGGAAAGAGGAATAAACAAGGATTTTAAAATTAAAATAGAAGGATTAACTAATGAAGAAATAGAAACATTAGCAGATGAAAGAATGGAAGAAATACTCACAGATATAGCCCAAGTCCAAATTCAAAGAGAAATTAAATCAAAGGAGAAAAGATTTGATGATAAAGAAATATCGGTTAGTTCAAAATAAATTTGTAATTATATTTTTTTTAATTTTATTATTTCTGCCTTTAATTAATGCTGAATGTAATTCCAATAATCATTTTGCATTGGGAACAGAAGTTAATATTTGCACTGGAAATTGTTATTATCAAAATGAAACAGATACTTCTTTATCAGTTGCTTGTGATGATAGTGTTAATTGTAAAATTTCTGCTTTATATCCAAATGGAAGTATTTTAACTGCTTATGAGGATATGAGCAGAATAAATAATATTTTTAATAAAAGTTTTGGTTATATTAATAAAACAGGAAAATTCCCCTATAAATTTTCTTGTTTTAGAAATAAGGGCTGGGAAGAAATAACAGGGGAATTTGAAATTTATGACCCTGATATTAATGCAGGAAGCAGTAAAACCGATTATGTAACTTCTAAACAAGCCAAAGAAATAGCAGAAGGGGTATTTGATAGAATGTATAGTCAATTAAGGGAGCAAGCCCCAAAAATAGCATTTTTTTCAGGGCTTGGTTTATTAATTTTAACTGCTTTTATAATTAGAAATAAAAAAAGAAAAGATAATGCACAAAAAGAATATATTGATAATAAATCAAAACCTAAAAAAGAGAAAAAACAAATTAAATACGAAGGTTTTGAGGAGATTTAATGGGATTCAAAGAAATAATTTTAAATAATATCTTTATAATAATTATAGTTTTTGCCTTGATATTAGTATTAACAAGGGATAATTTAAGAAAATGGAGGATTAAAAGGAGAAGATGAGTAAGAGTTTGAATAAACAATCAAAAACCCCCCTATATATAATAGGTATTTTAATCATAATTGGGATTTTCAGTATCATCTTAATTACTGCAGACATTGAATTTAGTAACGGAAAGCAAAAAACTTATGATAAAAATTCTAAAAAAGTTACAATAAGGGACTTTTCTACACAAAATAAAATAGGTGAAATTCAACTTATAGAAAATACAGATTATTGTCTTATAAATTGTCACGCAATTTTAAATGTTACTTTATATAATAGGGCGAAATTAATTGATAGTTTAAGGTTTAAGGATTTAAAAAAGAATGTTTTTATTAAAAAATTTAAATATGATATTTTAATTCAAGAAGGAGATATTAATACAACTTTTCCTGTTTATCAGGAAGTTTGTGAAAATGTGGTTTATTTTAATGAAACAAGGGAAGAATGCTCTGTAATCCAAAATGGGACAAGAATTGAAATAGAACCAAGATTTGTAAAATATCAAAATAAAAAAATGGATTCAGGGAATTATATTATTAAAATAACAGGGAAAATTGGAAAAAATCAAGAAATTGATTGGCTTGGAACTTGGGAAAGTTTTGAAATAGAAGATTGGGCGGTTTGGAATAGCAGTTTTGAGGTAGATATTACTGCTTATTATAATCTTGATGAAACTTCTGGGGCTGATTTTGAAGATATTGAAAATGGTTTTAATGGCACTATGGTTGGAAATGGAACTTGGAACATAGGAAAAATAAATAATGCCAGACATTTTGACGGAACAGGAGATTATGGAGATTTGGGAGGAGTTCAACTTTTAAGTAATGGAACAACTCCATTCACGATTTCTGTATGGATTAATTTAACAGGGTCAATGTCAGCAAAGCACCTTTTCATTTTAAATCAAGACACTCAATTTGTTTGGTGGATTTCAGGAACTATGAATGCAGGTTTTAGAGGAGATAATAAAATAGAATGGACAATTTATAGTAATGAAACAGTCCATAATTGGACTTATTTTGCTTTGGTTTATAATGGAAGTGCCAAAGGAGAAAAAGAAAGTTATCACTTATATAGAAATGGAACTTTATACACAGAAGGCAAGAGGATTTTTGAAACAGTGGGGGCATCTGGTTCTGAAAACAGGATTGGAACTGAAACAGGAGCAGGTTCTTCATTTTTTTTAGGTGAAATGGACGAAATAGGAATTTGGAATAGAAGTTTAAGTTCTTGGGAGATTTTGGATTTATATAATGAAGGGGCTGGTTTAGAAAATATTGATTTAAATATCACACTAAATTCTCCTGCAAATTATTATAATTCCAGTGATATTTGGGTGCTTTTTAATTGTTCAGCAAAATCAAGCACGATAATTCAAAATATTAGTTTATGGATTAACAGCACAGGAACATTTGCCCAAAACATAAGCAATGATACAAGTTGGGAAAATGATAATAGTGTTTCAACAACTTTTAATTTAAGTTTTGAAAATTTAGAAAGTGATTTTATTTGGAATTGTAGAGGGGAAGATGATGATGAAAAATTTGCTGATAGTTATATTAATAGAAGTTTAAAAGTTGATTTTTTTCCAACAATTAATATAACAAGCCCTTCTGCAAGTGTATCTTCTGCAACAATTTTCATAAATGCTACTATTAATGATACACAGGGAAAATCTTACTGCTATTATAATATAACCAAAGGGGTTACTCCTGATGAAACTAATACAGAACTTGATTGTAATGATTTTAATGTAACCTTAACACTTGATTTAGGTGATGGAACTTATATGTTATGGATTTCTGGGAATGATACAATAGGACAAACAACCATTGAAAATAAAAGTTTTATTTTAGATACTTCTGTTGCACCAACAGGGAATGGTGGGGGAGGAGGAGGTGGTGCAGGAATAGTTGAAGCAATAATAGAAGCCCCGCCAGTTGCCCCTTTATGTATGCCTTTGACTTCAATTTTAGAAGATAAATGGGCTATTTTTATGGAAGAAAAGAATATGAAAAATTTTAAGGGATTATTTAAAGGTTTTTTAAATTATTGGATTTGCCATGGTGCAAGTTCAATAATCGGTCCATTTTAAATTATGCTTATATAATAATATAGGGTTTATGATTATCCCACGGCCCCACAGGTTTTTTGCCGTTCCTGTGGGGCTTGCGAATAGGGAAAAATGTGAATTAATAACCTTAATTGAGGTTATTTATATAAAATTAAAATCCTTTTGAAATAACATTTTCTATCGCGGAGTAAGGATTTGCTTTTATATATAAATTTGTGGTTGAAATATTTGAATGCCCCAATAATAATTGAACTTGATTAATTGGGACTCCCGCCTCAAGTAAATTAGTTGCAAAAGAATGTCTTAAACAATGAAAATGTAATCTATATTTATTTTTTTCTCCTTGTTTAGTTTGGAATCTATAAATAACTCTATTAATTCCAATATCTAAACTTGATTTTAAAAAGGATTTTTGAATGGCATATTTTGTAATTTTAAGAGGAAATAATTTAATCCATTCTTTTTTAAAACCCTTTGGATAAATTGTTATTCTATCTTTACTTCCCTTGCCTTGCCTAACAAAGATTTTTCTTTCTTTTGGTTTTATATCATCTTGTTGTAAATTTAAAATTTCTTCTATTCTTAACCCACTTTTATATGCTAAATAAATAGCAATTAAAACTTTTTTGCTTTTTATTTTATTTATAAGTTTTTTAAATTCTTCCTCATTTACTGCCTCATATATTCTTTTTTCTTTGTTTTTCATTATAAAATATAAACTTTTTATTATTATTTTAAGTATAAATCCTTTTATAAAGTTTATTAATTATAGATTTCATAAACCTTATTTTTCATTTTTTCCATAATCTAATTTCCCTTCTGTTATTATTCTTTTTTTTAATCTCTTTTCCCAATTATGGTTTAATCTCCATATTCTCGCCCTCTTTTTTTGATAAACTTTAACTAAATGTAATGCTAAAAGCATAAATAAATACTTTGAAATAACACTCCTACTAATTTTTTTTGTGTTTCCTTTATATCTTTTGCTTTTAAAAGAAATTTTATCATAATCTTTATTAATTTCGTCTATTAATTGTCCAATTGTGAAGTTTCTACTCGTTGAAAGAGCATTTAAAATTGCTTTTAATCTTTTTCTTTCAAAGGGATTTAAATATATATATTGTTTAGGTGAAAAACTTAATGCAATCCATCCCATTTTAATTCAATATATCTAAAAAAGAATCCTTCTTTTTCTTTGGTTTTTTTGTTTTAATTACACTATCAATAACCGCATCTGCATAAATTTCACTTAATTTATCTGTCCAACAATCAGGCAGTGGATGTTCAAAATATAAAAATATCTTTTTTGCCTGATATTCAAATAAACATTCCGCCTTTCCTCTTGCTTTCATAAACATTTTAACTTTATCCCAAAAACTATTTGCCCCTGATGTTTTAGAATCTCTACCTTGTAATTCATAAGTATTTGAAATTTTCCAAATGACAATATCTCGGAGACGCCAAACATTAACTTCACCCAATCTTGCATCTTGACTTAAAACAAATAAAGGAAGTTTTTTCTGTCTTGCTAATGTTAATATCTGGCTTAAATCTTTATTTTCTCTTGATTGAAAAGTTCTTGCTGATGCTTGAATACCTATTTCATCAATAATCCCAAAAGCCCCATTAGGAACATCCTGCACTTTTTCAGCCCAATTACACCATTCAGGAAGAACATTTTGATTAAATTTCTTCCCTATATAATATATTTTTCTATAAGGATATTTTCTGTGTTCCATTTCAGCAAAAAAGAATGCTGTTGCTGTCTTACCAGCCCCCTTTGCACCAATCACATATATTAACATTCCCTGTGCAGAATGAAAAATTCTAAATGCCTCTTCAATTTTTTTATTGTTATCTTTTTTAAAATCTTCAAGAATTATCTTTGCTTGTAAGGGGTTTTCCATAAAAAAATGTCTAATTAAAGGAATATTATAAGGAGTGTAATGCCTTCTCAAATATCTTTCAAAAGTAAATCTATGTTTTTTTAAATAATCCATTGCATCACCAATTCCTAATCTTTTCATATTGCCCCCTCCTCATAAACTTCTGTTTTTTCTGGTTCTTGTTTATAAGCACTTTCCATAATCTTTCTATGTTCTGCTCCTTCTTCTGATACTTCAACGGTGGAATGAAATTCCTCTTTTAATTTACTTTTAGACATACAGGCATTTTTATACATTTTATATAAGTCAATTATACTGGGATTATCTATATTTAATTCTTTTTTAAGCATTAAATATAAATTTGTTTCCTTTTTTAATATTTCCTTTAAATCAATTAATCTTTCAATCAAATCATTTTTCTCTAATTTTTCATATAATTCTTGTTTTTGTTCTTTCGTTTCTAATGTTGCTTCTTGTTCTAATAATTTTAATTGTTCTTCTGTCCAATCTAATTCTTGAATATCATCAAAAAATCCATAAAATAATTTGCCAGATAAATTTTTAGAAGGATAATGTTTTGTTTTTTCTATAAATCTTTTAACATCATCATCAAGTTCGTATTCACTTATAGGGCTAACTCTCGCAATAGTTACTGCTCCGCCTAACTCCCCTAAATTACTCACTGTCTCTTTCCTTGCAACCAAAACTTTATTTGTCCATAAAATTATATCAAAGATTATTACACTTCCAATTGGAAAAATAATAAAACCATTTATTTCATCATAAGTTGCAAAACACCCGTGAAAATTTGGTGCAATAATTTGTCTTGTCTGATAACGAAGTTGAGAAATTTCTAAAACAATTATTAAACAAACTGCCCCAATCATTGGAAACCAAAAAGTTGTTAAATGAATTTTGGTTGTTGCATTAGGATATGCCCACCTTAATAAAAAAAAGGATGAAAAAAATATAACCAAAGTCAATTTTGTTCCTGAAAAAAACTTTTTAAAATTTCTTTTTGTATAACTATCTGCTCTTTTCCAAAAAGCAAAATAAAAAATAACACTTAATAAACTTATAAGTATGAAAATAAATAATACCCTATGTTCATTAATATAATCTGTAATTCCCATTTGCCTTCCCTCTTATTCCCTTTTCTTGAATTTCTTTTCTTCCTTTTTTAGAAGTTCTTTTAATTTCACAATTTCATCATCAGTAATTTCTTTGGCTTGTTCTGAAATTATAGATTCTTCAGGATTTTTTAATGGCTGTTGAGATTGTGAAGGTTGTGGAGATTGTTGCTGAAAATTTTGTTGTTGTTGCGGGGAATTTTGTGATTGTTGTAATTCTTGTTGAATTTGCTCACCCAAATATTTTTGTCTTGGCAATATTTTTGGTTGCTGTTGAATTTTTGAAACAGGATTATAACTTCTTTGTGGAGGACGCTGAAAATTAATTTTTGAACCAAAAATTATCAATACAACAATAAGAATTCCTACAATTATAATAATTCCTATTATATATAAATCAAATTTATTAGAAGAAGAATTATTTTCATCCTCAATTTCTCCTGAACTTTGAAATAAAACCTTTGCCCTATTTTCATTTATAGGTTTATCCCCCTTATCAAAATCTACAAAACATTCATCAATATTTGAAAAACAGGATATAATTGCATTTTGAACCATACTTGCATTTACTATCGTTGTTACATTAATTTTTGATAATTTTTCATCAATTATACTTTTATTATAATATCCTTTTAAAGTTTGATTTGAAGTTTCTGTTATTCCCATAACATTTTTAAATTCTTCCCACCACAAATCACAATTCTTACCTGAAAAATTCATACTATCACAAAGTTGCCACTTAAAATCAAAATTTACAGATGCATTTATTAAAGGAAAAAGTATAATTATTCCCAAAATAAATATTAAATATATTTTTTTCATTTTACCTCCTTACATTTGATTTTATTTAAACAAATTTCCTCCCAATTTTTGTTTTCAATTTCTTGTTGATTTATGAAAATTGTTTTATAACCAAAATTAGCAAAATGTTTTTCTCTTTTTTTCATATAATTTTTAATAGAACCAAAATCTCTAATTTTAAAATAATCTAAAAATACTTCAATTATGATTTTCTTTTCTTCATTTATAAAATCAGGGTTTTTAAATCCTATTAAAACTCTTCCATCACCAGTATAAATAAACGGCAATTTATGTTTTGAACATAACAAAATTATTTTTTGTTCAAAGGAAGTTGGTCTTTTCATTAATCCCTTTAATACTGCTTTTAATTGTTTTTCTTTCCATTTTGGATTTTTATAATATTCTCTCATTTTTAAATTAAGGATTCCTTTATTCCAAGGAACATTTCCTTTTTTCCAACAATTTTTTGGAATAATTCCTTTCTGAAATTCAGTTTTAGGAGAACGACGCTTATTTTTATTTGCTATACTTGTTTTATTTCTCCATTCTTTTGGAACTTTATGTCCTTTTTTAAAAGTCCAAGAATAAATTATTCCTTTTTTAAATTCTGTTTTTGGATGATTTCCTTTTTTAAAATGAGTTCTGCCTGTGTTAAATTGAGGATGTCCTTTTTTAAAACCCCCTCTATCTTTATCATATTCATTTGTAAATCTTCCTTTTTTATCTCTCATTTTAAATATTATATCCAAAAACAGGTTTATACATAAGCAATCCAATCAATATCCCTAAAAGCAAAAACACTAATATTTTCCAGATTAAATTAACATTCCCTTTTCCAAATTCTCTTTTTTCAATATTTCCTTCTTCCATTTTTGCCGTTTATCATTTATTAAATAAAGTTGAGTTTATATAAGTTTTTATTGTTTCTAATGTTTCTGGGCTTATTTCGTGGGATATTCTTATTATTAAATTTCCTGATTCTGTAGTTGCTGTAAATGAAGCAAAAACTAAAACTGCTCCGATTGTTACAATTAATAAAATCAAAAATACCGACGATAAAAACATCAAACAAAAGTAAATCCTTTTAGAAATTAATTTAAATGGCTGTTTTTTACAATATATTTTATTAAATCTATTTTTGTAATCTCTCTTTTCTTTATTCATCTTTTATACCTCCCTTTTCCTTATTTTTTAAGCAAAAACCAATTATTTTTTCTTTTTCTTTTTCAGAAAAATTAATCCAATATTTACTGAAAATCACATCTGCTTTTGTTGGTGTATGAGTTTTTGAAGCAAAAACAGAAGGTTCTTTAAATGCTTCAAATAATTCTTTATCATTTGTTGCATTTTCTCTTGCTTCTAAAAATTCCATAATTCCATTTAAAATATAAATTCTTCCTAAAATACTTCCTTCTCCAAGAAATAAAATTTCTGAAATCATTTTAAGTTTTTCAAAATCTTTTTTTGATAAAGATATATTCAAAACTTCCTTTAATGATTGTTTCATTTTTTATAATTAAGGAAAAGGCATTCCATCTAAAATGGTTTTCTTTCCTGTTCTAATGTAATTTTTAAAATGTTTAATATATTCTCTTCCTTTTTCATTAAAAGCAACAAATTCAAATTTCCGATTAATTAATCCTTTTTGATGGAATTTCTGCAAAACTTTTGAATACATAGTTCTATCAAGAAAACCTTTATTTGACAAATTTTTATAAGTTAAGTTTGTCTTATTTTCATTTAAAATCATTATTGATAAAATATCAAATTCTGCTTTTGACAATAATGTATTATATCTTCTTTCTTTTATTTTTAAATATATTTCAAGATTTTTCATTTTCTCCAATCTCCCCCATATTTTTTCAAAAATCTCTCTAATCCATTTAAAGTGTCAAGGGTAGGAGGAGCATCAGCGACAGGATTTGCACCGTGCCTTATCTCGTCTCCTGTTTTTTGCAAATCTTGGTAATTCCCTTGACAATAATATCTATGCCTGATTCTTTTGCTATATTCTGATTCAGTTATGCAGTGTTTCATTTTCAACTTATTTGATTAAATCCTCCCATAATTTATAAAATATAATTGTTAATATTAGAGTTAAGGGAAGTTTTTTGCGTAGCAAAAAATTTGGGTGAGCAAAAAGGATATTTTGCGAACTCTTTAACGCATATTAAACTCCCCGAAGGGAAAAAATGATTTATCATTTTTTAGTTCGTAAGTCCTCCGATTGTATTATTCCGATTATTAATTCTCTCATAAATTTATTATCGTGCAACTTCTTTTTTATTTCTTCTACAATTAACTTTTGAAGTTCTTTATTTTCTTTTACATATTTAGATAAATCAAATGTTGCTAAACCTATTGATGTCGCATAAGATTTTATCTGATTTCTCAAAGCGACAACTATTTGATTTTCTACTTCTTTCTTGTCTAATTCAAAAGTTAATTTATCTTTCATTTTAAGTTGCACCTCGCTTGGAGGAGGACTTGCGAATTGAGTTTAATATTAGAGTTAACCGAAGTTTCGCCTTTGGCGAAATTTGGAGATGCGTTAGCATCTCGGTTAACGGATATTAGTTCCTCCTCGTCAGAGGACGCCGTAGGCGAGTTTTGATTTAATGCGATGAGTTGCTCCTTACTTTTTGGGATTTTCATAAAGACAAACCAATAAGTAGATTTTCCTTTAGTTCCAATACGATTAAAAATAATTGGTTTGTCTGGAAAAAATGGTTTGACCTTTTCAATGGCCACAGATTGGTCATTCCATTTAAAGATAAGAGTTCCATAATCATCAAGAACCCTCCAACATTCTTTAAATCCTGCTTGGAGGTCGGC
Organism: Candidatus Pacearchaeota archaeon; assembly: GCA_017609745.1. Classification (GTDB taxonomy): domain Archaea; phylum Nanobdellota; class Nanobdellia; order Pacearchaeales; family GW2011-AR1; genus JAFCDK01. Next base: position 10,810 of record JAFCDK010000004.1, on the reverse strand, counting down.
CTCAAAATCAGTGTCTTTAATCGTTCCGTATTTCTTGGCCATCCAAGCAGTTTTATTTAACATTAAATGTGGAGGGTCAAAAATAACCAATTTAAATTTCTTATCTTCAAAAACCATTTTTCTAAAATCCCCAATTACATCTGGTTCAACTGAAAAATTCATTCCATATTGCTCTTTGAGTGGGAGAACATCTTCTCTTATATCTTGATAAATTGTATTAGGATGGTTTTTGTTCTCCCAAAACATACGACCACCACAACACACATCTAATATGAATTTTTCTTGCATTTTAGTTGAACCCTCCGTGGAGCATTAAATCAAAATTGGAACTAGTATAATGTTTAACCAAATTTATTTTGTTAAACATCCTTATTTGAGGTGTTTTATTGATTTTCTGATGATTATTTCTTGCCCATTCCATTTTATCCACAAATCCATTCCTCATAAGATTTACAATGCTGGATTATATTTACATTTTGAATTGAATTGTTGGTGATTATTGGAATTTCCTGATTATAATTTATTGAATTAACAACAAACTGACTCCAATTTCCCTGTCCTGCAATGAAGCCGTTTTCATAATTTACTACTCCTACTTGATGAATAAACCAGACAAAAAGAATTATTCCTAATAAAGTTGATAAAATTATTACTGCAATTTTATATTCTCTTTGATGGTTTGTTGGAATTGTCATTTTAAATATTTTCAAGGAGAAAACCGAAAATTATTCCCAATATAAACATTAACCATACAACACCCATCTCGGTTTTTCCTTTTACAAATATTTCTTTCATAATTTCTTTTATTTCTTTAAACTTTTTATCTTTTTCCATTTTATGTTAATTTTTCTTCTGCTAATTTATTTATTGTTTCATTAATATCAGGCCCATCATCTGTGTTCAATGCATCTTTTATTCTCTTAATAAATTCTTCTTTCCAATATTCAAACTTTTTCTTAACTAACTTATCTATTAGTTTCATCTGTAAATTTTGATTAAATTCTTTTACCATTTTATGTTAATTTTTCTCCAACTCTTTTCTTCAATTTAATTAAATTCTGTCTTGATTTTGGACTTTTCAAAATAATCTCTGTTTCAATCCATTTAATAAATTCTTTAACTTTATCAGCAGGAATTTCATTAACTTCATCAATCCAATCGCTTAAAGTTTTAAATTCTTTTACCATTTGTTAATTTTTTTCCCATTAATTTTCTTCTTTTCTTTAATAAAGTTGCCCAATCAATCTCATTACAAAAATATGAATCTAATAATTCAGTTTCTCTTTTAATAAATTCTTTGATGTCTTTTTCTCTAACTGCTCCTTCCCATTCTAAAGGGCGTTTATTACCTTTAGAAAAACAATCAGGCATTATCTTCTCACTCAAAGTTTTAAATTCTTTTTCCATTTTCCTCATTTCTAATTCGCTCATTTAATTCATCAATTCTTTTTAAATCATCTCTTGCAAATCTAATTAACATTTCCAGTGTTTCTTCTAATTGCTTAAACTTTTGTGCTGTATACTGTTTAAGAAGTCTCAACTCATCAATCAGATTCTCTCCATGTTTCAAATCAAATTCTTTTTCCATTTTTAGTTAATTATTTATTTTTAGATTTTAATGTTAATAAATTGCAAGCAATTAATATCTCTCTTTCTGTTTTTGGTTTAGCAAAATATTCTGTCTTGTGTAAAGCATTAAGTAAAACCTCTTCTACTGAATTACCCTTACTTTTTAATAAAGTCTTCTTATAATTTGGATGAAATTTGTATTTTCCATCTTTCTCCTGAAGAAACTTTATTTCTACAAGTTGCTTTAAACCTTTTTCTATTTCTTTTTTTGTTGATTTCATTTTTTTTCTCCTTGCCTTTTTTAAAAGCCAATTCTAAATAATGGATTATTCTCCCCCATCCAAGACAACCTTCTTCAGCATCCCATTCTAATTTTCTCTTTTATTTGTCTGAAATCATATTTTTTTCTTGGTTTCATTTTTATTTTAAAGGCAGAGGGGAAAAAGAGGTTTTGATTTGCATCAGAACTCCCTCTACCTCTCCTAATGGAGCATTAAATTTAATTATTGCACAATTGTATAAGTGTTTTTTTTACCGTCGTTAGTTACAACAATTGTAAATTCTTGATTTACCAAAGTTTTATTTCTTAAAATTGCTAACTTACATAATTGTCCATAACTTGATGCTGGACTTTTTCCAATTCCCATAGTCCAAGTTACTTTTTGGTCATTAACTAATAAATCTATTTTAACCTGCGGTTTATCTGGTTTTCCTTCTTCTCTATAAGGTTCTGCTTCTTCAAGTTCTGTTAATGATTTAACTTTATATTGTCCTGAACTTGGCTTCCAAAAATTACTTTGTTCATCTGGTTTAAATTCATCAAGTCGTTTGACTTCTTCTTCATAATTTACCATTTTTGACTTTGCCTCCTTTCATTGATTTTAACTTCAAACATTTTCTGCAAATTTCTTTTTCTTTTTGCTTTTTGTCGTCGGGAACAAAAGATGCCCCGCAAATTTTACAGGTTAGGTTTTTCATTTTTTAGTGGTATAGGTAGTGGTAGGATTCTGATTATTTTTGGTGACTACCATTGGTTTGTATAATTATGGATTAGTTCCATAAATGACAGGGAAGTTTGTCCAGCACCAACGACTTTTCACAAGCCGTCTGTTTTTCACTTGGATAGTTATAAATTTCAGATACATCTCTCGTCAGAGATTTAACTGCTATCCATCCCATTGTGGTTTTACTTCCCTGCCTATGATTTTGTGAATTCATTTTATTTTTTCATAATTTTTAATAAATTTCCAATTTTTATCAAAATTAAAAAATTCAAATTCTCCAGATATTTTAAGGGCATTTAGATATATTTTGAAACATCTCAAAATTAATACAATTCCAAAAAATATTAATATTAATCCAAAGAAAATATTTTCATAAAAATTACTTGCAAATATGAACAAAATCCCCAAACAAGAAAAAATAAATGACATTAAAATCCAAAAATTATAAATTGATTGTTCCTGTGGATTCATTCTCCTAAATTTTAAAATTTTGTTTTTATTTATGAGTTTCATTTTAAAAAAATGGGGATAACCAATATCCCCGATTAGAAAATGTCCAGTATCCTCGTCGGATTCCAAACATTTTCCGCAAAAAATTAATTATTTTTGCCATTTTTTTGTGCCTCCTTTTTTAGTTTATAATGAAAGTTGATTACCTCGTGAATTTTATCTCGCAAGTTTTCGTTTTTCTTGCAATCATCAGTTAATAATTTCAAATCTTTTCTGTAAATTTGAATTGTTGTGTATTCTTCTTGTTCCATTTTATTAAAATTATAAGGAATATATCCTTTATAAATATATGTGTTATATAGAATATATCTTATATATAGATAGTAATTTTAAAGTAGTTAGGAAAGTTTAAATACCCTGAAAATATAGATAATTATGGAAGCGATTGGATTTAAAAAGCGATTGAAAGAGGCAAAAAATAGTTCTCAAAAACTTAAACTTATTTTTCAATATCCTGGAACCACAAAAGCCATTATAAAAAAAGGCGGTGTGCTTTCAGTTAATGAAGATAGTTTTGATTTCCAAGATATTTATGACGGCGAATTAACTTTTGGTTATGAATTTTTAGTTGAGATAAGTAATTGGGAGGATAAAACTAATGGCTGATTTTTTTATTGATAACATGGTTAAAAAATCAATTATAGAAATAATCAAAAATAAAGATACAATCCCAGATAATCTAATTATTTGGAAAAGTTTAACAAGATTAATGTTCCAAAATTATTCTTTTGCAGAAGTATTTAAATGGGTATATCAATCATTAGAAGAAGCGAGTGATGAACAATGGTTTGAACATAAATATCCAAAAGGGTTTTTTAAAGAAACTTGGGTATTCCCAAAAAAGAAAAGGAGTGTGATAAAAATCAATTTACAAAAAAGTAGATTAAAAAAATTGATTAATGAAAATTTGAAAATCACAGAAGTTGCTGAAAGATATGGAATTAAAGTAAAAAATAAAAAAGCAAAATGTCCTTTTCATAAAGATAAAAATCCTTCTTTAAGTTTATCTAATGAAAAAAATGTGTTTCATTGTTTTGGTTGTGGGGCTAAAGGAGATATTATAGAATTTGTAAGGAGGTTGGAAAATGACATTAGTTTGGAAAAATAATCAAAATGTTAAGGAAATAAAAACAGTAATAAAAGAAAAACCCCCAAGAGCATTTGTTGAGAAAGTAGAAAGGTGGTGTCCTTATAATAATGCCGAAACTGTTGGAAACAAAAAGAAGATAGATAAACATTTATTGAAACCACAAGCACAATTTTTAATTAAGTTTTTACAAGAGAATAATTTACAGAAATTTGAAATTAAAACATTAATTAATTTAATGAATGCATGGAATTTCACAGATGGTTCACTCCAAAGAAAAATCTTATCTTTGTTAGTTTGTAAAGGAATAATAAAAAAACAAATGATTGAATATCTAAATAAAAAAGGGAATACCAAATTTAAAATGATTTATTCTGTAAATGAATCTCCTTTACCTTGTCCTTCTCTAAATGAAGAAGGAAATTGTAAATATTCTTGGAAAAATGCTCGGACAACTAAATATTTTACAAAATCATACGAAAATTAAAAAGGAAGTAAAAGAGGATGGTTACAAAAAAACAAGCAGAATCTAAAGCATTAGAAATGGCAGGTTTAAAACAACCAGAAGAAATTTTTAAATCACAGGGCCAAGTTAAATTTTATGTAGCAGAGCAACCAATATTTTATGATAAAAATGATTTATGGTGGGTTTGGAATAAAGAAGAAAAGAAATGGGAAATTTCTAATGAAGTAGATATTTTAAATCATATAGAAAAATTAACTGGAGAAGATATTATTTCCCCAAAAAACAGAACATTAATTCTCAATTCATTAAAACAAGAATGCAGAAAAACAATCCCAAAACCAATAAAACCAACTTGGATACAATTTAAAAATAAAATATTTGATTTAAAAACAGGAAAATTATTTGAAGCCACACCAGATTATTTTTCAACCAATCCTATTCCCTGGGAAACCCATAATAGTAAGTTTGAACAAACACCAATTATGGATAAAATATTTGAAGAATGGGTTGGAGAAAAATATGTCAAAACTCTTTATGAAATTATTGCCTATTGTCTGCTTCCTTATTATCCTATACATAGATTATTTTGTTTGATTGGTTCTGGGATGAATGGAAAAAGTTGTTTTATTAATTTATTAAAAAAGTTTATTGGAATTAATAATTGCACTTCTACTGAATTAGATACTTTAATTTCTTCAAGATTTGAAATAACAAGATTACACAAAAAACTTGTTTGTATAATGGGAGAAACAAATTTCTCTGAATTAGAAAAAACTTCTATTATCAAAAAATTAACTGGGGGAGATTTGATAGGATTTGAATACAAAAATAAAAATCCTTTTGAAGAACATAATTATGCTAAAATAATCATTGCTACAAACAATCTCCCAACAACAACAGATAAAACTATTGGTTTTTATAGAAGATGGTGTATTATTGATTTTCCTAATCAATTTTCAGAAAAAAAGAATATTTTAGAAGATATACCTGAAGAAGAATATGAATGTCTAGCTTTAAAATGCACAGGATTATTAAAAGATTTATTAAAAAAAAGGAAATTTTATAATGAGGGAAATGTTGAAGAAAGAATGGAAAAATATGAGGCAAAATCTGATTTTTTACAGAAATTTTTAGATGAATCTATTAAAGAAGTTATTGGTAAATTTATTAGTAAAGCCGAATTTCATAAAAAATTTAAGGAGTGGTGTAAGGAAAACAGACATAGAGAAATGGCAGAAAATACTTTAGGTAAGAAAATGAAAGAAAAGGGAATTGAAACAGGGCAGAAATATGTTGATTGGTTATATGATGGAAAGGGAGGTCAAATGAGGGTTTGGTTAGATTTAGAATGGAAATAATCAAGTTAAGCAGGTTTCACACGTTACTCCCACTCAGTTTTACGTGTGTGTGTAACGAGTGGGAACAACCTGTTTATCCTGCTTAACTTGATTATTAATACACAACACCTCCATTTCCTATGGAAATCAACAAAAATGCCAACTAAAAAATACAAAAATTATGGAGAAGTAGATTTTGAAAAATATAAATCAGAAGAAAAAGAAAAAAGAGATGAGAAGATAATGGAGGATATTGAAAATGAGCCAAAATACTAACAAAAATCGAGATTTTAATGGAAATATAGCCTTATCTATTAAAAAACCAAAAAAGTATATGCAGAATAGGAGAAAATCGTTTAAAAATGATATGGAGAACCTAATTAAGATATATATTTTTGTTTTGAGAAGAGAAGGGTTAAGTTATGGTGAAATTGAAAAATTATCAGGTATCTCCAAAGCACAGGTTTTTAGAATTGAGAATAATTATTGGTTTCCTAAAAAATTATCAAAACAACAAGAAATATTAAGAAAATTAAGTTGTTTTGTTGAAATTGAGGTTAAGATAACCAAAAAATGAACAAAAAAAATATATGTAATCGGTGTGGCGAAAAACTAAAAGAATCTGAAACTACTTATAGAAATACAAAAACTTATTGCCAAAAATGTTATGGTTTTTTGAGATTCCAAGAAAAATTAAAAAACGAAAGAGGAAAACATAAAAGGGGAAGACCGAAAAAATGATTTCATTAAGTTTAACAACAGATGAGATAAAATTTTTAATGGAAAAATGGCAAAAACAGGGATTGAGTTTTAGAGAATCTTCAAATCGGTTGAATGAAATGAAAATAAAACTTCATAATTTAATTTTAAAACTTCAGAAAAAAAATAAAACACCAGAAGAAATAAATAAAAAATTCAAACAAAAATTTGAAGAAATGTTAATGAAATTTGAAATTTAAAAAATAAAATGGATAAAAGACAAAAAGAACTTTTAGATTTTGCATTAAAAATAAAAAAACTTATTAGAGAATCAGGAAGAACCAATGTAATTCCAATTATAGATTTGGAAGAATTAATAATTAAATACAATATAAGGGAAGAAAAATGAATAAGAAAAAACTTAATAGAAAAAATATTTTTTTAGTTGCAGATTTATTAAATGTTTTGTTACTTTTTTTTCTTGTTATTTTTATGGAGGGTTCACTACTAAATCATATTGTAATGGAAAACAATAATGGAAAAATGCCTGTAAAAATTTTAGATTTGGAATATAAAACAAAATGTGTTCAAACCTCTTATCATTTTTCATATCAAAATAATAATGAAATAAATTTTTGGTATTTAAGTGATATTTATAAAACACCGACGATGATTTTTTCTATTGGAGATTTTTTTGTTTGGTTGGGTTTTTATACTGCTCTTTTTTTATTTTTAATTACTGAACTTTATTTTGCGATAATACTTTTTATTTTAAGTAGTTTAGAAGGAGATTTAAAATTCAAAAATTTATTAAAAAAATAACAGGGCTTTTTTGGGAAGCCCAAAACCCGTTTGTTCTTTTTAGATTACCTCCCTTATCATTTATTAATTTAAGAAAGTTTTGATTGTTTATAAAACTTAATTAGGAAAAATACTTATTTTAAATTTTAAAAAAAGGAAGTATACTTTGGTATACTTTGGTATACTTTGGTATACTTTGGTATACTTTGGTATACTTGGGTATACTTTATCAAAAAATACATTTCAGCGACGATAAAATTAACAAACCAAAAAAGAGAAAATGACTTCAGCGACGATAAATCGCTTACTCCACCTATTTTACTTCCAATTAAAAATTGGCTGCTATCTCTTTTTTGGAAAAAGAGGTGTTTATCTCCTTATATTATAAACACTTAAATTTTATAAATCTTTTTATTTTCTTTTAAGTAATAAAATGTAAAATTCACTAAAAAAATAAATCCCTTTTCCCTAAAAAACCCAATTCGTTACTACTTTCAAGTTTTTGGGGGTTTATAAAGTTTGCCCTTATAATGATTTAAATAGTAGTGATTATTAATAATTATTAGTTTTAATTAAAAATTTAAAAAATAAAAAGATGATGAAAAAATATTCAAGATTTTTGAAAGGGGGTTTTAAAAGAGAATGCCAATAGGAGATATAACGATTGTTGGTGTGCGTGTAGGTTTGATACTTTTTGCTGCTGCATTAATTGATATTATCCTCTATGTTTTTACAAAAAGAACTTTAATTTATGGAAACACAATTACTCCGTTAGCATCTGGATTATTTAGAAAAAGAATTAATCCATTGTTAGTTGTAATTATATTCGGTGTAATTGGAGCTCTTATGCTGGGAGGTTTTGGTGCAGCGTGGGCAAATATTGCCTCACTTGCTGGTGCTGAAGAAGAAGAAGAAATTGGACCAACATTAGTTCCTCAAGATTGTATAATTGAACAGGTTAGATATGCAAGTATATCTGCTGGAAACGATGCCAATGCAGGAAATTTCACATTTGTGGCTGATGATGCTAATACTGAAAACTATTTTATAGATACTAAAAATAGCACGGTAGTTAGTATGATTGCATCAGGGATTGATATTAATGGAACTTTGGTAGTTGATATTACTGATGCACCCGTAACAGGAAGCGAATGTAATTCAAAAATTTATATGGTTGGACCAAGTTATCCAAATCAGATTGCAACAAGTGCTGCAACTGGAAGTGGAGATATTTACAACCTTGTAGATTCAGGGACTGTTCAGTCAAGATTGAAAGGTTTAACTGCAACTAACAGAGTGGATAACATTTTTTATGAACAAAATTGTTATTTAAATGATGGTTCAGTTGCAACTTCATCAAGTCACGCTGAAGAGACAGTGTTAAATTTTGCTGCAGGAGAACAAAGAAATACATTAGGATTTGCTATTGATATGGAAGAATCTGCATACGATGTTATTAAGAAAAATAACCAAGTGCAGTTTTTAATTAAACAGCAAGTTGGAGATAAACCAAGTGCTTCAGACCCTGTGATATATACACTGACGCTGCGGAAAGGCGTTTTAGGCCAAACATAAATTTGCTTTGACATACTATATTTTTATATAGTATGCCCTTTTCTTTTTAGAAAAGATGGTAAAAAAAAGCAAAGATTTATGGAAAATCCTGAGCATAGGGACTGTCATAGCAACAATCCAAGTATTTTTCCTAATCGGAGCAACAACAGGTTATTTTCCTGAAAGTTTTTTCAGGAAAACTTTAATCTTTTTTGTTCTGACATTAGGGATATTTGGATTTGGGGCAATAGCAACCGCAAAATTTGAAAGGAAACTTTTTAACACAAGTTTCATAAAAGTTCTCCCTAAATTTTTGTTGTTTGCAGGAATCACCCTCGCTATATTGTTTGCCATAGGATTAATACTAAAACCAGAAATAACAAGTAAGATATTTGGTGTTTTACAAATACCACTTTATGTGGTTTTGTTTCACGCCTTAATCGTTGCTGTTAATGAAACGATGGTTTTCCAAGTATTTTTCCCAAACCAGTTCAAGTTTAGAAGAATGCCTTTATGGATGATATATATTGTATCATCTATTTTGTTCGCAAGTTTTCACTGGTGGGCTGCGGGAGGAGCATTTTGGTTAATACTTCCCTATATCCCTCTCGGGATTTTGTTCCTTGCTGTGAAAAATAAGTGGGGCTGGATTGCAACTTGTGGAGTTCATTGGTCTTACAATATTTTTCTCCTTGGCTTTATATAGTTATTATTTTTTTATTTTAAAAGAAAAACAAAACAAAACAAACAAAATGAAAAATAAAAATAAAACAATAAGGGATAGCAAAGGAAGATTTGTAAAAGGCATTTTTCCACATAATAAAGGAAAAACTAAAGAAAATTATAACCCTTTAAAAAAAATTAGTAAAAAATTAACAGGAAAACATCTTTCTCCAAAAACAGAATTTCAAAAAGGACATAAAAAACTGAGAACTAATGAAAGTTATAAAAAACAAGGAGAGAAATTTAAAAAAGAAAGATTAGATGAAGGAAATCCAATGTATGGGAAAACTCAATCTAAAAAATGGAGAGAACAACATAGTAAGGATATGAAAAAATGGTATGAAACTAATATAAGTCCCGTATTAGGAAAACACCCTTGGAATTATAATTTAACAAAAGAAATTGATGATAGATTAAAACCTTCTAAAAGTTGGCTTGAAATGAGAAAAAATCTTGTTCTTCCTAAAAAAGATAGTAAGCCAGAAAAAATAATTCAAAATTTCTTAAAACAACTTAATATAGAATTTTATACTCATTATTGGATGAACATAGAACATAATTATCAATGTGATATATTAATTCCTTCTATGAATTTAGTAATTGAATGTGATGGAAATTATTGGCATAAATATCCTATTGGAACAGAGAAGGATATTGCAAGAAATCAAGAATTATTAAAAGCAGGATATAAAGTTTTAAGATTATGGGAAAGTGAAATTAAAGTTATAACTCTTCCTGAATTTGAAAATAAATTAATACAAGTCGCACAATGAAAAACAAAAAAGGAATATTGAGTTGGGGAATATTAATAATAATAATTTTAATAGTTTTAATTTTACTTTTTTCAGGTATTTTAAATTTAGGTTCTATTGTGACATTCGGCTCAATTAAAACCTCTACAATTGCTTCAAAAGAAGAAACAAATTATCAAAATTTTATTATTTCTTGGAGTGAAGCACAAACAGAAAAAAGAGCAACAGCCCCTGTAAAAGTAAAAGATTCAATTATTACTTCTTCTGATGATGCAAGTATTGCAGTTTATTTAAATTTTAAAGCAGGA
>JAFCDK010000025.1 GCA_017609745.1 Candidatus Pacearchaeota archaeon | reverse complement strand
TAGTGAGGGCAGTATTATTTAAATTTTTGTTAGTAAAATTAGTTATAATATCAAAATTAGTTGCTATTGGAGTAACAAAAGTATTGTTAGTAGATATATAAACTGCAACAAAAAGTGTGTCAGTATCATTTGCAGTAGCATTAATAACATTTAATGTAACAAGAGATGTTCTTGTAGTATCATAAATGTAAGTAGCATTTGTTTGATTTGAACTAATATCATATATACTATCATTATTAAAATCCCAAACTAATTGATTTTCTCCTGCATCAGCAACAAGAGCAGAATAAACAAAACTCGCAAAAACAACTAGCATAAAAGAAATTACTAATCCTCTTATAAGAATATCTCTTTTTCCACCCATTTTTTATAATATTTTATAATAATGTATGAAAAATAGAGTTTATAAATATTTTTCTGCTGTAGAAATCTTTTTATAGTATTTATTTCTTAAGAAAATATGGCAGATAGAATAAATATGCCTGCAGGTTTTGGAGGATTAGTCAGATATAATGAAGAATATAAAAGCAAGTTTATGCTCAAACCAACCCACATAATTGCATTTGTAATTGCAACAATCATACTTGTAACTGCATTAAAAATCTTCTGGCCTCTTGGATAATTTTTATAATTGTTAGTTTATATTGATATAAATAAAGTAGATAAATGTTTAAATTCTAAAAAAATATCTTTAAATATGAGAAAACCAAGCGAACTTATTATAAAATTATTTGAAGAATTAAAAAACAAAAGAGAGGAAAAAATAAGAATAAAACATTGTAAAATAAAATTTTTTTTAATAAACTGCAAAGCCATGATAAAAGGTTCTAATAGAGATTATACAAATGATGAATTATACCTTATTTATGAGGTAGATGGAAATTTTCCTGCATCATATCATAAAAAAAACCATATTGCTGATATATGGGAAAGAGATGATAAAAAATCTGTGGATATTTTAGTAAAAAGGGATAAATATTTTAATGATATAGAAGATATTGCAAGTGAGCTAAGCAAAGAATCTGGAACAATTTTTAATGTTGATGGAAAACCAAGAAGGTTTTATATCAGATGACAATAAAGAAAGATTTTACATTAGATAAAATTTCCTAGAACAGAATCTAAACCAAAATCATCTAATTTTCTATTATATTCAGGAACTTTATAATATTGAGCCCCAATCATCTGTGCTCCTTTAATATCTGCTTCAACTGAATCTCCAACAACCAACAATTCTTTTGATTTTATATTATAATCTTCTAATATAATTCTAAAATCTTTTGGTTTTTGTTCAAATTCATAAAAATTATCAAACCTAGAAAAATCAACTCCTGATTCTTTTAAGTCAATCTGAAGAATTAATATAGGTGCATCAGATGCACTTACAATTTTTATTCTTTTAACATCACATTCATCAAAAAGTTTATCTAAACCTTTCCTCGGAGACATTAAATTCTCACAATCTTCTGATGATAAAACCGTCCCATAAATATCAAGTGCAATAACTTTTATTGTATTCTTAGCCATAAACCACAAAATAAAACTCTTCTTTATAAAAATATCTACACTAAAAAATCACACATATTTTTATTAATTTTAATTTCATCTTTAATTTATGCAAGAAAGATTCTTAGAACTTCTTGATGATGCAGAAAAAAACATTCATTTAGCAGACCATATAACCTATATGACCTTTCCCTTAGTCCGGGATAACCGACTTTTATTTAAAATACTTGAACAATTAAGTTCTGCTTTATTAAATATAATAAATTCAATTCTTCAATATGAATATCTTTACAAAAGAATACAATTATCTAGAGATCAAAAAAAGAATTTAATAACATTCAAAGAAAAATGTGTTCCAATTTATCAGATATCTGAAAAAGAATTGCAGAATGTTTTTGAAATTTTCACACTTTACAAAAAACATAAACAAAGTGGTTTTGAATTTGTGAAAAACAACAAGGTGATTATAATGTCTGACAACCTTCATACAGAAAGCATCACACTTGAAAAAATCAAAGAATTTTTACAAATAAGTAAAGATGTTTTTAAAAAAGTCAGCCTAAAAATTCGGCATGGTGATTGAAAATAATAAATTTAAATTTTTTCTATATCTTTTGAAATTTCTTTTAATTTTTTATCTATTTTCTTATAAAGAATATAACTAGAAACTAATATCAAAAAAGAAACAATTAATCCTATAAATAATCTTTCTTTTAACCAAATAAAACTTCCTAAGAAAGCAATAAACCCGGTAGTCGCAAAAATAAAAACACCATTTAATAATTGTGCATATCTATAATATTCTAAATCTAGTCCATTTTTCTTAATTTGACTTTCTTTATTCATTTTTATTTAAAAACTAACCAAGCTCCACCAGCCATCAATAAAATAGCTATTGCTATATTAATTCCTTCATCTAGTGTAAGCACATAAACTCCAGATAAAATAAGTGCCATACCAACCCCCACATTCCATTGACCTTTTTTGTTCATAAAAAAGAAAAAGAAAATAACTATAAATAGTTTTTGGAATTTCAGAGTTATTGATAAATCATAATCATTCCAATACATTTTTATATTCCTTACACTTTTTCTAAACATGGTAACTAAACCACAACCAGGTTCAATTGTCAAAATAAAAACCCAAAAAGAAACTCTTCAAGGAACTTTACTTGAAAGTCCTGATTCTAAAGTAATTCTTCTCAAATTAAGTTCAGGTTATAATATAGGCATTAAGAAAAAAGATATTAAACAGATAAAAACAATAAAAAAACCAGAAAAACAAAATGAAATTAAACAAATAAATAAACTTGAAAAAAAACAAGAATTAAAAAATATTGCATTAATTGTTGTGGGCGGAACAATTTCTTCTAAACTTGATTCAACAACCGGCGCAGTTAAATGGCTGACAAATCCTAACGAACTTTTAAAATTTTATCCAGAAATAAAAGATATTTCAAATATAACAAAAATTGAAATGCCATTTATGATTGCAAGTGAAAACATGTCTTACAAGCACTGGAAAAAAATTGCAAAAATAACTCAAAAACTTCTTAATAATACAGGAATTGCGGGGGTAATTATAACAGCAGGAACAGATTTTCTTCATTATATATCGGCAGCATTATCATTTTTCTTAAAAAATTTAAACAAACCAGTTGTTCTCACTTACAGCCAGAGGTCAAGTGATAGAGCAAGTTCTGACGCAAGATTAAATCTCATTTGTTCAGCTAAAGTAGCTATTTCAAATATTTCAGAAGTTATGCTCGTAGGCCATAGCTCAATAAATGATGACTTCTGCTATGCAATGTTAGGAACAAAAGTCAGAAAAATGCACACTTCACGGAGAGATGCGTTCAAACCAATAAACACAAAACCAATTGCAAAAATCTGGGCAGATAAAAACAAGCCAATTAAAATCCTCGCAAACAATTATCGAAAAAGAGACAATAACAAAAAAGTAAAATTAAATATTAAATTTAATGAAAATATTGCATTAATAAAATATTACCCAGGACAAAAACCAGATTTCCTAAATAATAAATATGACGGAATAATTTTAGAAGGCAGTGGCTTAGGCCATCTTGCAACAAAAGAAGCAAAATATAACTGGCTTCCAAAATTAAAAAAAGCAATAAAATCAGGAACAATAATCTGTGTTACCTCTCAAACAATTTTTGGCAGAGTTGACCCGATTGTTTATTCACCTGGCAGACAGCTTGCAAAAACAGGAGTAATCCACCTTGGAGACATGCTCTCAGAAACAGCATATATAAAACTCGGCTGGACACTTGCTCAAACAAAAGACCCTAAAAAAGTCAAAGAAATTATGTTAAAAAACATCAGCAAAGAATTTAATCCAAAATTAGGCATTGAATTTATTAATTAGTTCTAACTCTCAAGGAGTTACAATAGGAACGTTTATAAAGTAAAATCATTAATAAATTAAAATGGAAAGACATATACCACACAACCTAGAAAATATAACACATATTAATAATAAAACTAACACAGTTATACATTATACATGTAATGCTCCTAATCAAATGATATTAGATAAATATAATATTAAATCAATCGGAGAGCAATATAATACACCAAAAAGAAAAGTAGGGCCAAGAGAAGTTTTAGAAATACCAATAAGAGTTTATGACGAATTTGAAATTCCTCTTAGTGATAATACTTCATTATTAATTATAAGCTCTGAAAGATTATTAAGAGACCTTTCTGAAAAATAAAATGAAAATCATAACAATTAGTTATAATGATTTTACAAATAAATATATTGTAGATTATAGCCCTTCTCTTGGGAAAAAAAGAAAAGCTTTTAGAAATTTAGAATCATTATTAAAAAATTTAGGGGAGGATATAAAAAGGCCAAAAAGAAAGATGGTTTTTCTCTTAAGAGGAGATATGTTTCCAGAAGGAAATGATAAAATAAAACAAAGAATATCTAAATTATTTCCAAAAGCAGTTTATGAAATTCATTCTCTTCCTCAATAACTTTTAATAACCCTTATTTATTATTATAGTTATGACAGAATATTCAAAAATAGGTTTAAAATCTGGAATAGAAATTCATCAGCAATTAGATACTCACAAATTATTTTGCAATTGCCCGTCAATATTACGAACAGAAGAACCGGATTTTATTGTTAAACGAAAACTTCACGCAGTTGCTGGAGAATCAGGAGAAATTGATATTGCAGCAGAACATGAAGCTAAAATAGATAAAATATTTAATTATCAAGGATATAATAATACCACTTGCCTTGTTGAACTTGATGAAGAGCCGCCACATGAAATTAATCAAGAAGCACTAAAAATTGTAGTCCAAATCTCGCTTTTACTTAATGCAGAAATTCTCACAATAAGTCAAATTATGAGAAAAACAGTTATAGATGGTTCAAATACTTCTGGATTTCAGAGAACAGTTTTAATTGCAAAAAATGGCTGGATAGAAACAGAACAAGGCCGTGTTGGTATTGACAGCATTGCTTTAGAAGAAGATGCAGCAAAAATAGTTAGTAAGCAAGAAAATACAGCAACTTTCAGATTAGATAGATTAGGAATTCCTTTAGTTGAAATCGCGACAAGCCCAGATATAAAATCCCCTAAACAAGCACGCGAAGTTGCTCTACATATCGGAGAAATTCTGCGTGCCTGCAAAGTTAAAAGAGGTATAGGAACAATAAGACAAGATGTTAATATTTCTATAAGTGGCAGTAAAAGAATAGAAATCAAAGGGGTTCAAGACCCCAGACTTATTAGAAAAACAATTATAACAGAAATCCAGAGACAAAAACAATTAGTAAAAAATAAGCAGAGCAGAGCAGAAGTTAGAAAAGCAGAACAAAATGGCACAACAACTTTTCTAAGACCACTCCCGGGCATAGCAAGAATGTATCCAGAAACAGACCTTCCACTCCTCAAAATCCCTAAAAAATTAATTGATGAGGCAAAACGAAATCTTCCAAAATTAAAATCAGAAAAAAGAGAAAAATTAAGAGGAATAGGTTTAAATGAAGAATTAATAAAACTCATCTTAAAAAAAGATAAGCTAAATGATTTTGAAGAACTTTCTCCTATTTACAAAAACAAAAATCTCATTGCAAAACTTCTAGTGCTTTGGCCCCAAGAAATAATAAAAAAAACAAAACCAAAAAATCCTTTAACATTAGATATAATTGAAACAATTCTCCAAGCAATAAACAATAACAAAATTACAGAAAATAATGCAAAACAAGTCTTAAGAGAATATTTACAAGGCAAATCAATAACAGAATCTCTAAAAAAACAAAAAACAAACATCAGTAAATTAGAACAAGAAATTGAACAATTAATAAAAAACAAACCAGACCTTAGCATCAAAGCATATATGGGTTTAATAATGCAAAAATACAAAACCCAAGTCTCAGGAAAAGAAGTGATGGATACACTTAAAAAATTAGTTAAATAAAATCACAATAATTCTTAAAAACTTTAAAACCATTGAAAATATAATGAAAGATAAAACTATAGAAGAAAAAGTTAGAGAAATTATTGGAGATGGAAAAGATATTGATTGGAATGAATATGCTCGCTTGTATAAAACAGCAATAGGACCATATAATCAATTAGCTCATGAAATATTAGATACAGTTGCAGAAAAATTAATAGAAAAAAAAGTATTAATTTGTGGGCAGGGAGGGTATGTTATTAATGTTAATGGAGTTTCCAAATATTTTGTTGAATCTAGAAATATTCCTGGAACATTAACATTTACATATCCAGCTGATGCAGTGGCGCTCGCAGAAGCATTAAAACTTGAAAAATATAATATTAGAAAAGCAGATAAATACTAATTGAATAATTTTATAAACATAATTCTTCTTAATTAATTATGCAAATTTGCGAAGCTTTAAAAAAATCAGGAAAAATCTCAGTTAGAGGCTGGGTTCATAATAGCAGAGATTTAAGTAAAGTAAGATTTCTTATACTTAAGGACATAACAGGCATTATTCAGATAACCGCTCTTAAAGGAAAAACAAAAGATAAAATTTTTAATGAAATAATAAAAATTCCAAGAGAAAGTGTAATAGAAATTAGTGGAACTCTAAAACCAAGTAAAAAAGCACCAGGTGGCAAAGAAATAATTCCAGATAAATTAAATCTAATCGCAAAGGCAAAATCTCCTCTGCCAATAGACACTTCAAATTTTTCAAAAACAGATTTACCAAAACGATTAGATTATCGTTTTCTTGATTTGCACAACAGAAGAACACAATCTATTTTTAAAATTCAATCAACAATTTCAACAACATTTAGAGAGTATTTTATAAATAAAGGATTTATTGAATTTCAACCCCCATCAATTATTAGTTCAGCGAGCGAGGGTGGAACAGAGCTTTTTCCTGTTAAATATTTTGAAAAATCAGCTTATCTTGCACAGTCTCCTCAATTATATAAACAAATGTTAGCCTGCAGCTTAGGAAATGTTATGACAATTACTCCTGTTTGGAGAGCAGAAAAACACAATACAATTCGCCATATAAATGAAAGCAGACAAATGGATATTGAGATGCCTTTTACAGACCAAATGTCAATAATGAAGGAACTTGAAGAAGTTGTAAAATATATAGTAGAAAAAGTAATTAACAAAAACAAAGAAGAATTAAACTTTTTAAAAATTAAATTAAAAATCCCAAAAGCAAAATATCTTTCATATGACCAAACAGTAAAACTACTTAAAATGAAATATGGAGAAGATATTTCTCCAAAAAATGAAGAAAAACTTTGTAATAAATTTAAAGATGATATCATTTTTGTGCATAGCTGGCCGACAAAAATAAAACCATTTTATATAATGCCCAAAGCAGAAAATTCAAATGCCAAACTCAGCGAAGGTTTTGATGCACTTTACAAAGGCATGGAAATCTCGTCTGGGGGCCAAAGAATTCATATTCCAGAACTTCTTGAAAAACAAATTAAAACTAAAAAACTTAATCCTAAAAATTTCAAATATTATATAAATAGTTTTAAATTCGGTGCCCCACCACACGCCGGCTGGTCCATCGGTCTTGAAAGATTTACACAAGTTCTTTTAAATTTAAAAAATATCAGAGAAGCCACACTCTTCCCAAGAGATAGAGACAGGCTTGTGCCTTAAAAAGAAAAATGGGCAGTGAAGTAACTGCTGTTGAAATAGCAAATATGCTAAGACACCCAATTTATTTAGATAAACCAAGAGTCATTGATGATAATTTGAGAACCCCATTAATAGAGGATTTTAAATGTGAAAAATGTCCAAACCCCTGGAAAATTATTTTTTCTGATGAAGTAAAAGAAAAAGTTAGAGTTATAATAAATGGATTAGAAAATGAAAAACAAAAATTTGCTGTGTGGTATAAATTCGGATTAGATGGATTTGGAAGAATAAGAAATAATATAGAAACTGCTTGGGCAATGTATAAAGAGCAGGGGATTTGCAGCAAGATTAGAGAAAATATGCCTTTAACAGGCGCAGATATTTATTTTCACATTGAGAAAGCAAAGAAAAAATTAAGAAAAAGATTCATAATAGAAGGTCTTGAAGATTATATTTAATTCTTTTGATTAAGTTTATAAAATCCTTCTTCTTAGATATTCCATGACATCAGAATCATTTATTTGGCACAGAGTTTCTGTATCTGAAAAGCAGAAAATAAAGAAAGAGGCAAAATCAATTATGGATGATTTTGCAAGAGCTCTCGGCAAAGTTAAACTTGGTGATGATATTGGAAATATTGAAAGAGAAAAAGATACAAGAGAAGAAAAAGAACCTTGTAAATCAGACAAAGAATTCAGAAAACTTGTGTTCAAAAATGCGCCAAAAAGAAAAGGAGACCATCTTATTGCAGAAAAAGGAGGTTGGGTTTAGAAGATGATTAAAAATATAATAATTTCAAATTCCAAAGAATTAGAAAAAACAAAAAAACAAATTTTAGAAGCAGGCAAACAAAAACTTCATATTTTAGCTGATTTTGATAGAACCTTAACCAAAG
>JAFCDK010000024.1 GCA_017609745.1 Candidatus Pacearchaeota archaeon | reverse complement strand
AGCCAAAGTCTTATTCATTAAATTAGACAATTGAATTTCCTTTTTTGGCACTATCTCACCTATTTGCAGGCCCATAATTTATATAAGAAGAAAGGATATAAGAAGTTTTCGGATATAGGAATTAAAAAGGGAGTTCAACATAGTCTCTAGCCTGTTCATATTTTTCAACTAAATGAGAATTAGGAACAATAGCATTTGCTTCTAATTGAATACAAACCCTTTCATCTAATTTATCTCTTTCATCTTTAGAAGTAGTTTTCAACTGCTCTATATTTTCTAAAATAGTTCTTTCAACTTCAACTAATTCATAAGATTGTCTATAAAGCTTATCACATACCCTATACAATTGATTATCACCAAGTTGATTAATAGGTTTACCATGAATATTAGAATACCATACACTAATTAATGCTCTTTGATCTCTTTTATTCATATTAGATGGTGCTAACTCTCCAAATCTTCGAACAACCTCTCTTGCTTTCCAAAGGTCTTGGTCATTAACTAATTTTTTTTTTCTTCCCATATTCTCCCAACCTCTTTTTTCTTTATAAATCTTTCTGTGATTACTACTATTGAGTTACATTAATACAAAGATTTAAATAAGTTAAATATAACTAAAATATTATGAAATTTTATAATAAAATAGATGAAAGTAATAGATTTAGTGGTTTAGAGGTTGAACCAAATGAAGAATCTGGGCAGGTAGATAGCCACACATTTAGTTATTTATATACAAGAGAACAATATAAACAACTAAGTCAAGATAATCTTGTTGGATTAGAATCTAAATACCCTATTTTAGTGTTGCCAAAAGATGAAAAAAAAATAAGTTTATTAAAAACAAAGAAAAGAGATTATGAGCAAAGAGTTGAGCATTATCAATATTCTGCTCCAGAATCACCACAATATCAGCATTATTTAAGTTCAGTATGTAAATTAACTCTTGTTAAAAAATTAATTGAAAAAGGGGAAGTAGATACGCAGAAAATTTTAGGAAATTTAGAAGACAAATTAGGAGAGAATGTGGAAATATTTGAAAAAGCGATTGCAATTATTGAAGATTATTGTGTGACTGGTGATGAACATATTATCAAAAATATATAGTAGATAATTTTAATTTCAACAATAAACTATTAAAACCTCTCTAATTTATTATAATTATGCAAACAAATTTCATACCAATAGACTATGATTATTTTGATTTTCAAGGCAAGAATTATATTAAAATCATAGGCAGAACCGACACTGGAAAAAGAATTTGTGTAATTGATGATTTTCAGGGAAGTTTTTGGGCAATATTAAAAAACAATTTTGGCAAGGAAAAAATCAACAAACTCATAACAAAAATCGAGAAAATCAAAATCTATGAAGCAGGCAGAGAAAGCAAAGTTGAGAAAGTTGAACTGCATGACAAAAATTTTTTGGGCAAACCTGTTAAAGCCCTAAAAATTTTTGTAACAAATTTTAAAGACGCGCACAGAATAGCAGATAAATTAGGATATAAAGAAATTTTCAAACGAAGAGAATATGATTTAGATTTAATTACAAAATATATTATGGAAAAAAAAATTATTCCATTTAAATTATATGAAGTTTCTGGACAGGTATTGAATAATTCTCAAGAATTTGGTTGGATTGATTCAAGTATGGATATTGATTTGTGTATAAAAGCAGAAAAAATCAAACAATTAAAAAAAGAAATAAAATCAAAAGAAATTCCATTTAAACCAAAAGTTCTTGCATATGATATAGAAGTAGATGATTTGAAAATTGGTGGTGGAGAAATATTAATGGTTTCTCTAGTTTCAAACAAAATCAAAAAAGTTATTTCACTTAAAAAATCAAATCAAAAATTTGTAGAACATGCAAAAGATGAAGCAGACCTCCTTAACAAATTTATAAAAGAAGTTAAAGCACAAAATCCAGATTTCTTAGTTGGTTATTATTCAGATGGTTTTGATTTACCTTATCTAAAAGCGCGTGCAGAAAAAAATAAAATAAAACTTGCACTTGGAATAGATAATACAAGTGTCAAGTTTTCTCGTGGCAGAAATTTGACTGCCAAAATTTCTGGAATAGTGCATATAGATTTATTAAGATTTATTAAGACTGCTTATGCGCAATATCTTCAATCAGAAACCCTTTCACTTAATGAAGTTGCAAATGAACTTCTTGGAGAAAGAAAAAAAGATTTTGAAATAAAACATTCAAAATCTTTAGGAGAAGATGAATGGTTAGCATTTCATGAATATAATTTACAAGATTCTATTTTAACTTACAAACTTTTTCAAAAAATGTGGCCAGATATGCTGGAGTTTTCAAGAATTATGCAAACCCCAATATTCACTGTTTCTAGAAATGGTATGTCAAAAAACGTTGAATCTTATGTAATTCACAATCTTGAAAAATTTAATGAGATTGTTGAAAAAAGGCCAGTGCATGAAGAAATTTCTAAACGTAGATTAAGGCCAAAATATGAAGGAGCTTTTGTATTACAGCCAAAACCAGGGCTTTATGAAAATTTGGCGATGTTTGATTTTACAAGTATGTATGCATCAGTAATCGTGTCTTATAATCTTTCTCTTTCAACACATCTTAACGGAGACAAATTTTCTAAGCAAAGAGGATTTTTTCCAAAAATGCTTGAGCAAATAATAAATTATAGAAAAAAATTTAAAATAGAATTAAAGAAAAATCCAAATCCAATGGTCAAAGCAAGAAGTAATGCATATAAACTTCTTGCAAATGCTGCTTATGGTTATCAAGGTTTTTTTGGTGCAAGATATTATTGTTTAGAAGCTGCAGCAGCAACAGCAGCACTAGCAAAAAAATCAATTTTAGATGTTATTGAAAAAATAAAAAAACAAGGTTATCATGTAGTCTATAGTGACACAGATTCTATAGCTCTTTTACTAAAAAATAAAACTAAATCTCAAACTCTCACATTCCTCAAACAATTAAACAAAAATCTTCCAGGAATTATGGAACTTGATTTAGAAGATTTTTATAAACGAGGAATTTGGGTAACAAAAAGAACAGGAGATTTTGGAGCAAAAAAGAAATATGCACTTATCAATCACAAAGGAAAAGTAAAAATTCGTGGTTTTGAAACAGTAAGAAGAGATTGGTGCAGGCTTGCTAGAAATTTACAAAATAAAATTATAAGAATGGTTCTAAAAGAAGGAAATGAAAAACATGCAGTTGAATATTTAAAAGATATAACAAAAAAACTCAAAAACAGAGAAATTGATAAAAAACTTCTTATAATTAAAACACAGCTCAAAAAACCACTTGATGAATATAAAGCAATTTCTCCGCATGTTGTTGCGGCTCGTAGAATGATTGAAAAAAGCATGCCAGTTGATATGGGAATGTTAATTGAATATTTTGTTGCAGAAACACGCAGCAAAAAAGCTTTGGTTAGAGATAAGGTGAAGCTTGTAGGTGAAAAAGGAGAATATAATATTAAATACTATCTCAACCGACAAATATTGCCAGCAGTTGAAAACATTTTACAAGTTTTTGACATAAACACAAAAGAATTGATAGAAGGAAAAAAGCAGATGAAGTTGGGGGAGTTTTAGAGTATAGTAACACCTAACTTTTTTTCTAATCTTTCCACATCTTCGTCAGTTGCCTGTGGTTTTAATCTATTTTAGCTCCATTTTCTCTAAAAGCTTGTAAAATGCCTTGTCTTAATTCTCTTAACTCTTAAAAAAAAGGAAATTTAAAAATATCTCTTATATAGTTAAGTCAACAATTCCCCAAACAACAAAACTTTTAAATACATTAGAACTATTAATGAATCATGGCAAGATTTAATATATTAATTGAACAAGACGAGATGGTTGGTTTGTTTCAGAAGTAGTTGAACTTCCTGGATGCCACACTCAAGCAAAAACATTAGATGAATTAATGAAAAGAACAAAAGAAGCAATCTCATTGTATTTACATTAAAGAAAGTTTTATAAATCTAAGAATTATTAAATAATTATATACGCTCACCATTGTTTAGGCAATAGGTGAGCACTTAATATGGATAAATTTTTTAATTAAATCAAATATTTTAAAAACTACTTATTTCTTCTTTTTCTATGAACCCAACACAAAAACAAAAAATAATCAAAGCAGGACAAATTGCTGTGCAAATCCGCGAATATGCAAAATCAATAATCAAAAAAGACAAACCGCTTTTAGAAATAGCCGAGCAAATAGAATCAAAAATTATTGAACTTGGTGCAAAGCCTGGTTTTCCAACAAATCTTAGTATTAATGAAATTGCAGCACATTATACTCCCACTTATGACGACAATACAATAGCTCATGGATTATTAAAAGTTGATTTTGGTGTTTCTGTTGATGGTTGGATAGCAGATACTGCATTTTCAGTAGATTTAGAAAATAGTGATGAAAACAAAAAATTAATTGCAGCAAGTGAAAAAGCTTTACAAGAAGCAATCAAATCTGTAAAACAAAATAAAAATCTCGGGCAAATTGGAGAGAAAATCCAAGACACAATTACAGAAGCAGGATTTTCTCCAATAAAAAATTTAAGTGGCCACCAAATTGAACAATATAATTTACATGCAGGTTTAACAATTCCAAATTATAATACTCAAAGTGTAAAAACTCTCAACAACGGAATTTACGCAATAGAACCTTTTGCAACAACAGGTCAAGGACAAGTTTATGATAGCAAAGATTCTGGAATTTACAAATTAATTACTCCAAAAAATGTTAGAGATAAAACTGCCAGAGAAATTGTGAATTATATTATAGAAGAATATAAAACTATCCCATTTTGCTCTCGCTGGATTGTAAAAAAATTTGGAACTCGCGCTTTAATTTATCTCAAACAACTTGAACAACAAGAAATCATCCATCAATTCAAACAATTAATTGAAAAAGCAAAAGGGAAAGTCAGCCAAACTGAACATACAATTCTTATCGAGAACCAGAAAGTAACGACCATAACAAAATAAATTTAATTCTAAAAATTAATATCAGAAGTTAATTAAAAATTCCATTCTCTATATGCTTTTTCAGCACACATAGGACAATAACCATGAGAAACTTTTAAATCTTTTAATTTTTCTTGTAACAACATATTATACTCAGCATATAATTCTGAATCTGTTTCTTCTCTTAACCAAGCATCTGAATTAGGAATTTTTATTGCTTTACAATTAACACATACAAACATAATTTCAGATTTTTCTTCAGTTCTATCTTCAAGCCCTGTTTCTTCTTTCATCTTAATCTCCTACCCCAAATAAGCAACATTTTCTATTGCTGCTTTGGCAGACTTCAAATAGTTTTCTTCTACTTTTTTATATTTTTCTATATCACTTTTTGATACACTTGGCTTAACTTTTTTCATAGCTTCCTCAAAGTGTTTTTTAGTTACTTGTTTAATTTCCATATTTTCTCTTAAAGCCAACATAGCTGCTTCTCTAACTAAAGATTCTAAATCAGCACCAACATATCCATCTGTTTTTTCTGCTAAAAATTTAATATGAATATCTTTAGCAAGAGGCACATTTTTTGTATGTATTTTCAAAATATTTTCCCTACTTTTTTTATTTGGCACTCCAACAAGTAAAATTCTATCAAATCTTCCTGGCCTCAATAATGCAGCATCAAGTAAATCTGGTCTGTTAGTTGCACCTATAACTGTAACATTTTGTAAATCTTCTAAACCATCTATCTCTGCAAGCAATTGATTTAAAACTCTATCAGTAACATTGCTTCCAAGATTCATGCCTCTTCTTGGAGTTAAAGCATCAATTTCATCAAAAAATATAATGCATGGAGAAACTTGTCTTGCTCTTGCAAAAGTTTTTCTAATTCCTTCTTCTGATTTTCCAACCCACATTGACAAAAGTTCTGGGCCTTTAACTTGAATAAAATTAGCTTCAGATTCTTTTGCAACTGCTTTAGCTAATAATGTCTTACCTGTTCCTGGAGGTCCATATAATAAAATTCCTCTTGGAGGTCTTATTCCCAATCTGGTAAATGATTCTGGACTTTTTAATGGCCATTCAACAGCTTCTTGTAATTCCTGTTTTGTGTTTTCAAGACCACCAATATCCTGCCAGCCAATATTTGGGGTTTCAACTAAAACTTCTCTCATTGCACTTGGTCTTACAACCTTTAAAGCATCTTCAAAATCTTTTTTATTAACTTTTAAATTTTCTAAAAGTTCTCTTGGTATTTCTTCATCTTCTTCCATTTTTAATTTTGGAAGAGCTTTTCTCAAAACACTCATAGCCGCTTCTTTTGCTAAAGCAGATAAATCAGCACCAACAAAACCATGGGTTCTTGCTGCTAATTTTTTTAAATCAACATTTTTTGCAATTGGCATTCCCCTTGTATGAATTTGTAATATACTCAATCTGCCTTGTTTATCTGGAACATTAATTATAATCTCCCTGTCAAATCTTCCTGGTCTTCGCAAAGCAGGGTCAATAGCATTAATTCTATTAGTCGCCCCAATAACAACAACTTTTCCCCTAGTATTTAAACCGTCCATCATTGTTAACAATTGACTTACAACTCTTCTCTCAACTTCTCCATAACTTTCCTCTCTTTTAGGAGCAATCGCATCTATTTCATCAATAAAAATAATACTTGGAGAATTTTTTTCTGCATCTTCAAAAATTCTTTTTATATTTTTTTCTGATTCTCCATAAAATTTACTCATAACCTCAGGTCCATTAAGTAAAATAAAATTAGCATCACTTTCATTTGCAACAGCTTTTGCAAGCAGAGTTTTTCCTGTTCCTGGAGGCCCGTGCAATAAAACCCCCTTTGGTGGTTCAATACCCAATCTCGTAAATATTTCAGGATGTTTTAAAGGTAATTCTACCATCTCCCTAATCTTCTTTATCTCCTCACTTAAACCACCAATATCTTCATAAGTTACATCAAAAACTTTTTCTTCAGAAATTTCAACAGCTTTTTGATTAACCATCAATTCTGTATTTTCGGTTATAATACAAGGTTGAGCAGGATTTGTCGAAACAATCATAAATCTAAGTTGATGAAATCCAGAAAAACCCATGTTTCCAAAAAAATCTCCAAAAATCTCATTCAAATCTCCAAAATCGTCTGACATTAAATCTCTTCTTCTTTGCACACCACCTAAAACAACAATATCTCCTTTTTTAACAGCTCGCCCTAACAATCCTTTTTTAAAAGTTCCAGGATCACCTTGAACCATGATTCCTTTTTGTGCTGGAGCAATTGAAACTTTTTTTGCTTCTTTAATATCTGCTTTACTCACTTCAACAACTTCGCTAATTCCTGTTTTAGCATTTCGTCTAATAATTCCATCTATTCTAATTATATTTTCACCAACATCTGCAGGATAAGCTCTATCAACAATTGCAACACTTTCTGCTCCACCTTTAATAAGTATTACATCCCCACGTTTCAAACCTATCTGCTTCATAACTTCATGGTCAACTCTAGCAATACCTTTATATGCATCATCTTGCAAAGCCTCAACAACTTTTAATTTAACTTTTGCCATATGTAATTTTAATTATTTAATATATTATCTACACAAAGAGCAAGATACTTATCTAAAAATTTATCTATAATTTCTCTAGAAGTATAAGGCAATTTTTTTAAAATATTAATCATTTCACCAACTTCTTCTAATTTTTCAGCACCCAACCCACGATACCTATTTGCAAATTTTATTTCTGCTTCTCTTAATCCAGTTTTTACCATGCTTTCTAAAATCCTGGTTTCTCTAATACTCTCTGCTTCTGAAACTGCTAATCTTGTTATTAAATTATAAATCATATCATCTAATTCAAAAGCTGTGTTATTGACTTGTTTATCCAT
This sequence comes from Candidatus Pacearchaeota archaeon, assembly GCA_017609745.1. Lineage (GTDB taxonomy): Archaea > Nanobdellota > Nanobdellia > Pacearchaeales > GW2011-AR1 > JAFCDK01. The sequence goes on along the minus strand of JAFCDK010000024.1, from coordinate 686 downwards.
TTTAATTTATTTTCTTAATCAAATTTAGTTTTTTTAAATCTTCCTATATTACCAAAATTCAAAGAAAGTCTGCCAATATCTTCAAAACATAAATTCACAAGTTCATTCATAACTTTTTCCTGCTGATTCATAAAATTAACAATTTCTTTAGGAATTGAAACAGCATAACTATTTCCAACCATTCTTAATTTAACATGAAAATTTTTTTGTTTTAGATTACTATATTTTTTAAATTTTTCAATGTCAATCGGGTGAAAAATTTTTTCTCCGCATTTAGGACACTGCATAGCTCTAATTTTAAAACCATTTTTAATTAACCCAACTGGTTTCATTTTTACATTACATTTGCTGCACAAAATTGGGTTATCAAATATGTCTTTCATATTTTATGAATTTTCATTTTTATTTTCATTTTTATTGAATATGGGCTGTGTCTTACGACACAGCTTGGAAAGGAGGTTGGCATATACGAGCATGTAAAAACATGCACAGAGTAAATTATGTATATACTCACCTGTATATACAGACCAATATACACTATTTAAATATTATGGTAGTAAAATAAATAAATGAAAACCTTTAAAAACGAATTCTCTTACCTTTTATTATGAAAAATAAACAAAATCCACTTGCAAAATTTTGGAATTTTGTGTGGAATGGAAATAGTATTTGGAGCTGGATAGTTT
>JAFCDK010000023.1 GCA_017609745.1 Candidatus Pacearchaeota archaeon | reverse complement strand
CACCAACAACTGAAGAAATTCCTCAAGAACCAACTGAAGAAGAGCAACCACCAACAACTGAAGAAATTCCTCAAGAACCAACTGAAGAAGAGCAACCACCAACAACTGAAGAAACTCCTCAAGAACCAACTGAAGAAGAGCAACCACCAACAACTGAAGAAGAGCCCCAAGAACCAACTGAAGAAATTCCTCAAGAACCAACTGAAGAAGGGCAACCACCAACAACTGAAGAAATTCCTCAAGAACCAATTGAAGAAGAGCAACCACCAACAACTGAAGAAGAGCCCCAAGAGGCGCCAATAGAAGAACCTGCTGCTGGCTCAGGAATTACAGGAGCATTTGTAAGTTTTTTTACAGGTATATTTACCTCTCCTTTAACAGGAGGAGCAATTACAGAAAACCAAATTCAAGGGACTGTTTCTTATGATAAACCTTTTCAATATATTATTGCAAATGATCAGTCAGTTGAGATTATTGCAGGAAGTGTAGAATTAATTGATGGTGCAAAACCTTTAAATGAAGATATATTAAATCTAGATATTGTCGCAGGTCAATTAACAATAACTACAGATTATAAAAAATCTGAACAAGGATTTGGTGAAGATTATTTAACTGATGAAACTCAGGAATTAAATATAGATTTATCTGAATTAAATATTGAAGCACAAAAAGGTCTGTTGATAGTCAAACTTGTTTATAATGGAACTGAGATTATTTCTTCGTCTTTAAATTTAGAACAGGCAGGAGTAGAAGTTACAAGCACAGCTAATGCCACAGCAGAACCTGAAAAAATAAGAGAAATTAAAATAGAAAATATAGAAGATTTTATTTTAACAGAAAATGAAAAATCTATTTTAATAAATGAAACTGGGACTGATGAAGCAAAAATAACAAAAGCAGAGGCTGGAAATAATCGGCTTACTGTGAAATATGAAATAGGAAAATACTGGTTAGAATATTCTTATAATTATCCTAATCAAATTACAGATAATTTGAAATCTCAGATAGATTTAGATAAAGCAAAATTTGCTAAAAAACTTGCTGCACGATTTATTGAAGGAAAACCAGTTTCTGAAAATGTTCTTGAAATTTTAAAATCAATACCAGAAACCCCACCCGCCCAATCTGAATCCCCTCAAGAACCAACTGAAGAAATTCCTCAAGAACCAACTGAAGAAATTTCTCAAGAACCAACAACTGAAGAGAAACAACAACCAACAAATGAAACTGAAGAAGAACAACCACCAACAACTGAAGAAATTTCTCAAGAACCAACAACTGAAGAGAAACAACAACCAACAAATGAAACTAAAGAAGAAACTAATGAGACTAAGGAAATAAACGAAACTGGAGTTTAAATTTATCGATAAATTTAAATACTAATATTAGTATTAAATTAGTATTATGGTTGTTGGAACGAATATTAAAAAAATAAAATTTGGAAAACTGAAAATTCAAAAATTAAATCGAATTGCTCTGCCTAATTCTTTATTAGAAAATCTTAATATAAGTGTTGGAGATAATATTGAGGTTTTTTTAGATATTGAAAAACAGGAGATTATTATTAGTTCACAAAAAACAAAAACAAAAAATAAGAGATTATTAAATAGGATTAAATTTGGAAAACTGAAAATTCAACAATTAAATCGAATTGCACTGCCTAGTTCTTTATTAGAAAATCTTGATTTGCAGGTTAGAAATTATATTGAATCATTTTTAGATATTGAAAAACAGGAGATTGTTATTAAAAGGCTTGAAAAATGAAAAAGAAAATAAAGTGCGAAAAAAAAGAGAAAATGAAAAGAAAAATTGATAATTTAAATCATAGAACAGAATTAATAGACTGGAATAAATCTGGAAACATTAGCAATATAAGAAATATGATAGAGGCAGTAAGATTTTTAATTATAGGATTAGTAGTTGTCTTTATTTTTGTTAGTATTTTAAGTTCTGTTTTTTTGGTTTCTGCTTTTACAGGAAGTTCTACAAATTATAATTTGAGAGTTAAACACGATTTAACAGCAGAAACAAATGCAACTTCAACAAATCTTGTTCAGAGACTTGTTGGCGGATTTCAACTTGTAGGAGAAGTTTTAACTAATAGTTTTACTGGAAGATTAGGAATTTTAGGAACAGATAAAACACTTCTTGTTATTAATTTTACATACCCTATTCATAAAACAGAAGTTCCGAGAGGAAGTGATTCAGTAACAGATGAAGATGAGTTAGGGGAAGTTGATAATAATATTAATTTAAGAGCTAAAGTTTATGATAATATAACTAAGAATCCTATTCCAGGAATCACTTGTTATTTTAATACAACCACCACACCAATAGGTAATGATAATACTAACTCAACAGGAGATTGTTCTGTGGCTTATGCTAAATCTGCCTTATCTGTAGGAGAATATGATTTTTCAGTTAATTATTCATATTCAGGGACATATACAGAACTAATTAATAAATCCAATATTGCATTCCATATAACTCAATATTTAATTCCAAATGAAGTTGGGAATAAAGGTGTTGCAACACAATATGTTAACGGGCAGACAGCGGTTTTATATTTTAATATAACTAAAACAAATGCAACAGGAACTTATTTTTATGATCCAAATCTTATACAAGTAAATGCAACAGATTCTACTACAAATGTGCATTATCCTGATAATGAATTTGTTTCTGGCTATAGAGCATATAGAGTAGCAACAGGACAATATCAAAGTCATATTGTTATTAATAAAACTATTGATAATACTATAAGATGGGAAATCAGAATTTCAGATAATTCTATGATTGCAACTACAATTCATGCTGATGTGGGTATTGTAGATGGGCCGATTTGTGGAAATAGTTTAACTGAAACAGGAGAAGATTGTGATGATGGAAATCTTGTAGCTGGTGATGGATGTTCTGCTACTTGTACAACTGAGGAGGGGCCCCCTGTAAGTTGTTTTCCAGAATATACAAAAATTTTAATGGCTGATTTTAGTGAAAAACAAATTAAAGATGTAGAGATAGGAGATAAAGTATTATCTTATAATATTAGTAATAGACAAATTGCTGTTGCTGAAGTTTTAGAATTAGAGGCTCCGGTGCGTGAAGGAGTTTATGAAATTAATGGTTTGTTTAATGTTACTGATGAACATCCATTTTATGTAATGAAAAAAAATGGAAATATTGGGTGGGCGGGGATTAATGCAGAAAAAGCAGAACAAGATTTAGTAGGTTCTGAATTAGAAGGTGAAGAAATATATGAATTAGAAGTTGGAGATAAATTATTTAATGTAAATAGGGGGTGGGTTGAGATTAAGAATATAAAATATTTTTCCGGAGAAATAAAAACCTATAATTTAAAAACAGTTGATAAATATAATAAATTTTTTGCTGAAAGGTTTTTAGTTCATAATAAAGGTGGTTGCGAACCAACTTGGGTTTGTGGTGATTGGAGTGAATGTATAGATGGACAAAGAATGAGAACATGTGAAGATGTGACTTGTGGCTATGATGCTAGAACAGAAACTGAAGGATGTTGCGAAGAATCATGGACTTGTGGTGATTGGAGTGAATGTATAGATGGAATTCAGACAAGAACTTGTATAGATGATGCTAGTTGTGGCACTTTTGAAGATAAACCAGAGACAGAAAGACTATGTGGTCCTGAAGAATGTGAAGAGGATTGGAGATGTGATTGGACTGAGTGTGAAGAAGGAGATGAATATTCTTATCCAATTAATTGTATTGATTTAAATTCTTGTGGAACTGAATTTCAAAAACCAAATAAAAAAGAATGTGGTGAATGTATACCAAATTGGGAATGTGAAGAATGGGGAGAATGTGAAGTAGATTATGATTTAAATAAAATTACACTTGGACAACCAATTCTTGAGGGAGTAAAAAAAAGATATTGTAGAGATTTAGAAAAATGTGGGGACGATAAAATTGAAAAAGAAATTTGCAATATAACTGTTCCAATAGAAACAAGAGAAATTGAATGGTGTTATAAAACTTATATAGAAATTTATGATTTAAGAAATAATAAATTAGTTTCTAGAATGAGAAAATACCGATTAGCAGAACATGAAAAAATTGATGTAGGTTTTATTGTAGGAGAATTTAAAGGATATTGTGATTATTGTTTTGATAATGTAAAAAATTATGATGAAGTTGGACTTGATTGCGGAGGGCCTAATTGTCCTGCATGTGTTTCTGAAAAAGAATGGTTTGATTGGTTGAAATGGTTATTATGGATATTATGGCTCTTATTGTTATTGTTAATATTATATATTTTATATAGAATGTATAAAGAAATGAAAGAAAGAAGAAGATTTAAAGTGAAAAAGAAAAGATATGGAATTAAAGTAAGAGTTCCAACAAAATGGAAAAGATTATTTAAATTTAAAATAAAATTAAAGAAAATAAAGACCCAAGATTATAAGAGAAAAAAGAGAAAAAGTAAAAAGATTATGAAGAGATTAAGAAGACAAAAAAGAGTTAAAAGATTAGATGTGAGAAAGAAACTTATGGAATGGAAAAAGCAAGGATATTATAAATCAGAATAATGGTGGGAAGAAATCAAAATATATAAAAATGCCTTTTATTATATAAATGTAGGAAACAATAAAAAAGAGGAAAAATGGCAAGAAAGAAAAAAAAACAAGAGTTCCAACAATTTGAAAAAAAAATACCAAAACTTAAAGCTTTAAAAAGAGAATTAAATGATTTAGATACTAAGGGGTTTGAAACAGATGTTGCCCATATAAAAGCCCAACTTAAGGATATTTCTAAGACAAAACAAATTGAAGAAGAACTTGCTATTTTGAGAAAAAAAATTAAGAAAAGAAAGAATTCAAAACAATTAGAAAAATTAAAAAAAAGAGACTTAAAAATTCAAAACAATGTATTAATTAGAACAAGAAGAATAGAAGAATGGATTAGAAATTTTAAAACATATGTTGATCAAAAATTTTCTATATTAGAAAAAAACCAAAAAGAAGTTAATAAAGAACTAAAAACATAAAACTAAATCTAAAAAAATCATTTTAGACATTTTTCTCAATAATAAACCTTGAGCCAATAACATCTGAATGAATTGCTGTTATTGATGAATTTCCAAGACTTGCTTTAAAAACCGGAGAATCTATTGGAGTATTTGATTTTTCAGAAAAAGTTTTTATTATATTTTCTATTTCATTTTCATTTAGATTTATTTTTGTTACTTGTGTTTCTCCGTCTTTGTTAATTAAAATAAATTTATTTGGGCCCGGGCATTCAATATATGTAATTGTTGGGTCATCAATAAATGGATTTATTTCTCCTAAATCAAAATACTGGCTAGTCAATTCCTTCTTTATTTGTATTAATGGTTTTGAATGTATAATAGATTCTTGAAATTCACTGGATTGTTGATTAAATTTTCTTGTGTTAACTTCCCTTATCATTTTTGGTCTTAAGGGAAAAAATTGTTTTTGTTTAGATTTTATAGTTATTTTGGGATATTTTACAGGAATTCTTATATTTCTATATGATTTAATATTATTTTTAAGAATTTCTTCAGGAATAGAATTTATCATAAGTTCTTTAGTAAATGTAAAAAGAAACTCTATATTAATCGCCTTTCTAAGCTTAGGACCAATTTTATCAGAAATGATTTTTGACATTTTTTAGTTTTTTAGTATCGTGGCAAGGGTCTTGGTCTAAGTCTTGTTCTTGGAGGAAACATATTTTTACCAATATTTGGTTTCCCTTCTTTAATTCCTTCTTCGTCCTCTAATTCTGTTAATCTTTCTCCTATTAAAACCATACCACGAGCGATTGTCTTATTTTGATCTAGAATTTCATCTAATTTTTTTAAGAAGTTGCCATCTACTAATCCTTCTGATTTTCCTTTTTTTTCTGCTAATGATTTTGCAGAAATTTCAAAAAGACTTAATAATTTTGATAATTGATCAGAAAGAGAATCAAATTTTACAGCAAGATTTGTCATAACTTTTTGCAAAGATGCAAAATTATCAATTAGTTTTTTTACTAATTGTTCTTGTTTTTTACTGCCTGCCTCTTTTTTTACAACCATGTTTTAAGAATGTAATGGGAATTTATAAAGGTTTTTGTGATAGAGTTTATTTTTTACTTTCTAAAACTGAGACAATGTTTGCAATTAATGATGATAGTAACCCAAAAGCACTTATTAGTAAACCAATAATATCTAATACCTTTAATTTTAATAGAACAATTATAAAATAAATAAAAATCCCAAAATTAATAATTTGTGAGAATATTGCTAATGCTCCACTGATTTTCATTTTAAGCTAAGAGGGTTCTTATTATGCCCCAAGTTAATAATCCTATTGCTATGAATCCCATTATCCATGCAATGTACTGTAATGTTGTTAATGTTCTCTTTTTCATGTAATTTTATAGACTTCAAAATTTATAAGTTTTGTTATCCATGAGCAAACCAAAATTCACAACTATTTTTATTCTTTTTATCAAGTTTGCAGAATCCAAATCTTTCAAATTGAATAATGTCTCCTTGTTTTAGTTTTTTTATGTTTTCTTCTGCGAGTCCGCTTTGATATTTTCCATCAGGCATAAGAACTTTAGTTTTAATTGAGTTTTCGCTTGTCCATTGAATTTTTTGTATATTTTTATTTTCTTTACTTGTAAATTGAGAAGTTTTGTTGAGTTTGATATTAAATAGATTCATAAGGCGCACTTCTTTATTTTTATATTTTTTTAAATCTTTTTTCATTATATAGATTTTTTTGCCAACCCTGATTATTCTTTTTTTAGATTTTTGAGGATGTAGTTTTGCTGTAATTTGTTTTATTTTTTGTTGTTTTTCTGGGATGTTTTTTATTTTAATTTCTGTTGGTTCTGGAACAAAAAAATACCTCTCTGTTTTTTTATCAAGTATTTTTCTGTTTATTGCGTAGAGGTTATCAATTGGAATTATTGTATCTATTTGATTTAAACTCTTCTTAAACTCTGAATACTTAAAGTTCTTGGGTCATCCCACCCAATAAATTTTCCACTCGCAACTTCTTCCTGCGCTTTGCTTTTGGATATTTTTGCTCCTTTAACCCCCTGTATTTTCATTAATCCTATGTGAATAAATTCAGGATGTTTCCAACTGAAAATATCAAATATAAATTTTTCCATCATTGTTTCCATCATTAAATCTTTGCCGCGAATTATGTGGGTAATACCTAAAAGTTTATCATCAATTGCCCAAGAGAAATCAAGTAATGGCCAGACTCTATATTTTTTATTAACTCTTGGATGTGGCCTATCACTTATTCTGAAAAGCACGCGGTCACGGAATGCTGGATCTTCATGTTTCATATTTGTTTTTATTCTTAATGAATAATCTCCTGGTTTTGTTTTAGAATCAAACATTTTTCTCCAAAGTTCAAGATTTTTCTCTGGTTTGTTATTTCTGCAGTTGCAAGCCCTTCCTTTTTTTCTATTTTCTCTTAGTTTTTCAGCAGAGCAGGAGCAAACATAAGCTTTGTTAAATTTAATTAGTTTTTCTGCATATTTATAATAAATCTCAAGTCTATCTGATTTGTAAATTATATTTTTGTGGTATTTTATTCCTAACCACTGAAATCCATCTTCAATAAGTTTATAAGCTTCTGGCATAATTTGTTTTTTGACACTGCCTATTGTATCGTCTATAACGAGCAGAACTTTTCCGTGATATTTTTCAGCATAAAGTGCATTGAGTAAATATGTTCTCGCGTTTCCTATATGTAATGCTCCTGAAGGAAAAGGTGCAAGCCGAAAAACCATGCTCCTGTTTGTATTCGGAAGTTCTCTGAGTTCTGTAGGCTGTTTATGTCCGCGTTTTTTAAGATATTTTGAATATTTTTTAAATTGTTTTTCAATTTCAAATTTTTTCATAGAGTTTATTTTTGTAACTGCTTTTTTTATTTCTGGAATAATTTTTTTGATGTCTTGTTTTTTTAAACCATGAAGAAATAATTTTGGCAAGACAACATTTTCTTTAGCTCTGTTAAAATGAATTGCATTTTCTAATGCATAAGCATAAATTTGGTTTTTGAGATTCATTTTTATTTTCCCCTCTTTTCTATCCCCGCACATCTAATTTTCTTTCAAGAACTTCAATTCTTTGCTGAAGTTTATAAATATCGCTTGAATTTCTTTCTATTCTTTCATCTATTTTTTTTAATATTTCACTTAATTTTTTCTTTTTTTCTTCTACTGAAGTTATTATGGTTGTTGTGGTTTCTTCTGTGGTTGTTGGTTCTGAAGAAGATGTTGACGATGATGAGGATGCAAGATTTGATAAAAAATTAAATGGAGATTTTTTTGTTTCAGTGCGGTCTTCATTTATTTCTAATTCTTCTATTGGTTTTGATTCTTCTGTTATAGGAACTTGACCTCCGGTTAAATCTATAACTTTTTTTCTATTTTTGAATTTATCAAATACTCCCATAAACAAGTTAGACAGTTTAGACTTATAAATTTTTACCTTAAAAGAAGATTTAAAAAGTATAAAGCTTTGAATAAATTATGGCAGAAGAGATTGAACAAATAATAGAGGAAGTTATTAAAGCTAAAGATAAAAAAACTACGAAAAGGCTGAAAGAACTTGAAGAGCATGAGTTAGTTTATGACTCGAGTTCAGAGACTTTGGAACCGGTTTATTTTTGGATAGTTGATTTTATGAATAATATTTGTCCAGATGGTGTTGAGAAAATTGTTGATAATTTTGCGTCTTCTCCTGGAGGGGGGCATTATGCTGAAATTGGAGCAAGAGCAGCAAGGATGCAAGATGAAGCGATGAAAATGCTTGGAACTGTTAATGCAGTTATTAAGAGTATTATAAATATAATTTATGATTTAAAAGAATTTGAAATTAGATTGAAACATTATGAAACATCTCATTCAGAAAATAAAGAAGATAGGGAAGCGGGTATGCTGGCTTTAAAACAAATTTGGTTGGATAATGTTGATATAAAAAGAGGACAGGGAAGTATTCATGCAATGTCTGCCGGAAATCTTAATTTTGTTACTTTAAGGGATGCTTTTATGAAAGCAGATTCTCTTAAACAAATTGATGAGCTTGATTTAAATGATAGAGTTAAAAGGATTCTTAAGCCCAGATTTTCTGAGTTTTTAGAATGGAAAGAAAGAAGTGAGAAAGAAATTAAAAAAAGATTTGAAATTGAAAGAACTTATTTAAAGAGTCAGGTAAATACTTTACAGATGTATACAAGATGGGCAAAACCCTATATGAAGGCTGCTTTTGAACTTGAACAAAAAGAATATGGCAGAAAACCAGATTTAGTAAAAGCATTTAATACAATGTATATGGAATTAACTCTTCTTGGCAAAAAAAAGTTTGATATTCAACAGGCAGTTATTGATAAAGATATTGCTGATAAATTTAAATGGAAGGAATTGAAAAGAAAGTATTATTCTTGTGTTTTAATCAGTTTTAAATTTAGAGGCATTCCTCGTAAAGTTGGGCAGCATTATGTTTTTGGTGGCAAAGTAACAGTTAATTTTAAAGCTTATATGTTAAATGAAGACGAACTTGCACTTCTTGAGCAAAAATTAAAAGAATCTGATATGAATGATGCTCTTAAATTAATAGAAGCAACAACTACTGAAAGTTTGGGACAGTTAAAAGAAGATATTGATAAATATTTAGAGCAAGAAGAAGGGGGAATTGAGATTAAGCCAGAAGCAGAAGATGTAAATCCTTTTTCTGCTTTATTTAGTTTTTTAAAAAGAAAGAAACCAGAAAAGACAACTGAAAATGGAGTAGAAAGAGAATTTGATTTAAAAGATATTAAGAAAGATAATTTTATTGAATCAGTTGTAAGAGAATTAGGTGCAAGAACTGCTGAAGAAAATTGTTTTAAAATATTTGATACTTATAAAAAAGCACATGCAATGCCTTCTCATCCAGACCCATTTGAATACTGGGCGGGACCAAGAAAATCGTAAAAACGATAATTTCTTATACTTTATTTTATTATATCTATTATGCCAAAAGAAAAATCAGAAGAATTTGAAAATAAAGAAGATGAAGATAGTGAGGAATCTGAAAATGTTTATGAAGATTTTGAAACTTTTATTCCAGATGTAACTCCTGTTGAAACTCCGGATCTTGTTCTTGAAAGTGGAGAAATTCAGGAACTTCCGCCAGATTTAGAGGCTGGTGTTGAAGCTCTTAATGCTAATATTAGAGTAGCAGACGCAGGATTTGGAGAAACGAGAGAAACAGAGCAAGGAGAGAGAGTTTACAATATGCCTGATTATGGAAGAGATTATGAACTTATAGAACAAAGAGAAAGACAAGAAGGCATTGATAGAGAAATGGTGGTGGGGGCTGATATGCGGAAGGAAGTAGGAGATAATATTAAAACAATTAATTTTGGGCAATGGCAGAGAGGAGCACAAGAACCAGAAATGAGAAGAAGAATAAGTGAAAATGAAGAATATGAAACTTATAGATTAAAAAGAGCAGAAACTGGCGGTGAAGGGCTTCCATTTGAAGAAAAAAAATCAAAAAAGAGAGTTTTTTAAATATTAAAAACTTGAAATAAATATAGAAAAAGAGATTGAAAGAATTTAAAATGAAAACAAATATAAGAGAAATTGGTTGGTTTGGATATTTTTTAAAATTCATAATTTTTGTTTTTATAATTTTATTAATCATAATTTTAATTAAAGAAGGATTTCCAAAAATTTAAAATGAAAAAATTTAGTTTGATAGATATTATCATTGTAATTTTGTTTATTTTAGTAGTCTATTTAAAAGTTTAAAGATGGTAAATTATGAAAATTTTTATCCAGGAAATTATAGTAGTTTGGACCCTGAATATGGAGAATTGTTTACTGGTTATAAAATTCCTGCTGGTCAGTTGGGAGCAACTACAAGCGTTCAGACAGCAAACCAACTTAAAGAAGTAACTAATTTATTAAATCAAGGAATGAAGGTTGTAGAAGTTTCTACTATTCAGCCAGAAGTTTTTGAAATGATACCTAAACAACATTTAAAAGAAATTAATAGATTAACAAAATTAACTGGGACAGAAACTACTCTTCATGCTCCTACTGTGGACCCATCTGGATTCACACAACAAGGTTGGAGTGAACCTAATAGAGAAATAGCAGAAAAACAATTTACAGAAGTAGCAGAAAGAGCTCATGAATTAAATCCTGAAGGAAATATTCCAGTTACAATACATGCATCTTCTGTTCCTGGAACAGAATTTATTCCATTTGACGCTGTTGAAGGATTAACTGAAGAAGAAAAAAAGAGATGGGAAAAATATGGTGGAGTACCGCAACGAATGGTTGTAGTAAATCAAGAGACAGGAGAATTTGCGCCTTTGGTAAGAGAAAAAAGATTTTATCCTGAAGAAGAAAAAATTTATGATACAGAAGAAGAATTAAGAATGATAAATAATTCGGATTGGATTAATAAAATAACAAATCTTGCTTTTTATAATAAAGAAGCTGGAGATCTTACAGATGTTAAAGCAGCTCTTGGACCATTAATATTGGAAGCAAATGCAGGAAAAAAAATATTAAAAGAAGATATATTAGCAAATCAAGTAGCTTTTGAAAAATTAGGAAAAGCAGAATTGTTTTTAGATAATGTTGAATCTTCTTTTAGAAGTTTGTATAATAGAGCATATAAATATGGAGATGAAAAAACAAAAGAGGCATTAAATGATATTTCAAATGATTGGAAAAAACAAGCTAAAAAAATGGAAAAGAAAAGTGAAGAGATAAAAAAAATTAAAGATGATGAAATAAAGAATATTAAATATGCAGATTTTGTGCTTAGTAAATCACAACTAATTAATATAACTATGGAAAAATTAAAACAAATGCAAACTAAAGCTCCCCAGATTTACAAACCAGTAGAAGAATTTACTCAGGAAAAAGCTTCAGAAACTCTTAGTAATGTTGCATTTAATAATTACAATAAGTTTGGAAATAGTGCTCCTATTGTAAGTATAGAAAATCCTCCTTATGGAAGTGCTTTAGCTGGAGCTAAGGATTTAAAAAATTTAATTGAAATAACAAGACAGAAATTTATAGAAAAAGCAAAAAGAAGAGGTATCTCAGAGAGCCAAGCAAGAAAAGCTGCTGAAAAATTAATTGGAGTTACATGGGACACTTCTCATATTAGTATGATGAGAAAACAAGGTTTTGAGAAAGAAGAATTAATAAAACAAGCAAAAACAATAGCTCCTTATGTAAAACATGTTCATTTAAATGATCATCTTGGAGGGGGTGCGCATGTTGACCTGCCTCCTGGAATGGGCAGTGCTCCTATAAAAGAAATTATGCAAGAACTTGAAAAAGCAGGATATAAAGGCAAGAAAATTTTTGAAGGCGGGGCATTTTTCCAACATTTTCAGACATCTCCTCATCCATATGTTTTAGAAGCATTTGGGCAAGCATCGTCAGCTTATGGAAATTATTTTGCAGGTTATGGAGCAGTGTTGCCAGAACAGCATTTTTCAATGTATGGTGGAGGGTTTAGTGGGTTGCCACAGGAATTAGGTGGACAAATTCCAGGAAAGCAATCAAGAATGTCTGGGGCTCCGATGCAATAACATTAAAGTTTAAAAACTATTATATATATTAAATTATATAGTTAAAAAAGATGGTGAAGAAAAAACAAAAAAAAGATACTAAAAAAGAAGAATTTAAGAAAAAAGTAATTGAAGATACAAAAAAACAAGTTCAGAAAAAATTAAAAAAGAAAAATAAAAAAAAGAACAAGGAAAATAAACCTTTAAAAAAGGTTTCCAAAAAAGATAGAAAAAAAATTCCGAGTTTAAAACTTTCTAGTGAGAAAAAAATTGCTTTTGATTTTGCAACAAAAGCTTATGAAAAGTTTGATAAAATTATTAAAGCTGTTATTTTGTTTGGAAGCCAGGCAAAATCTACTGCTGTTTCTGGAAGCGATATTGATATTATTATAATTGTAGATGATGCGGCTATAAAATGGGACCAAGAACTTATTGCTTGGTATAGAGAAGAACTTGCTAAAATAATAAGAAGAAATCCTTATAAAAAAGACCTGCATATTAATACTGTTAAATTAACAACTTGGTGGCAAGATTTATTAAAAGGAGATCCAGTTATAATAAATATATTGAGATATGGTGAGAGTTTAATTGATTTTGGAGGATTTTTTCTTCCTTTGAAAATTTTACTTCAACAAGGAAAAATTAGGTCAACTCCTGAAGCAATTTACACTGCTCTTCAGAGGACACCATTACATATTGCCAGAAGCAAAGCATCTGAAATGAATTCTATTGAAGGGTTGTATTGGGCAATGGTTGATTCTTCTCATGCAGTTTTAATGGCTATTGGAGAAACACCACCAAGTCCTGAGCAGATTTCTATTTTATTAAAACGAAATTTTGTAGATAAAGGCAGATTAAAAATGAAATATGTTGTAATGTATAGGGATTTATATTTATTGCATAGAAGAATTGTTCATGGAGAAATTTCTGATTTAAAAGGTATAGAGATTGATGAATGGCAGAAAAAAACAGAAGTTTTTGTTCAAATAATGGCAAAATTAGTTAAAGATATTATTGAGAATAAGTAAAACTATAATTTAAATAATCTTTCAAGACGTTGATTCGTTCTTTTTTCTCGTTCTTCAGTTTCTTTTGCTTTAAGTGTCCCATATAATCCCATAAAGAAATTTATTTGTTTATTTGGGTTTGTTATATCAATATTTCTTTTAATATAATCTTCAATATCATATTTTTCTATTTCTGTTTCATATTTTCTTTGTGCAGGAGCTAAGATTTTGGTTTGATAATATCTGTTTAACATATTTTGGTCTCTTGAAAAAGTTTTGATTGTATTTACAATTGCTTCATTCTCTATATATTTTTCATCATCACCCTCAAATATTTCTAATAACCCATCTAAATAATTGAAAAATATTTCTCTAATTTTATTAGTATCTGGCTCTCTTTCATTTCCTCCATTTCCGCCCCCCAAATAGGAAGCAAGTTGCCTATATGCAAGAGAGATTTCTACTAACCCTCTATAATCTTCAATTAAATCTATTGATTCTTTATACTCTTTAATTGTTTGCTCTTGGCTTTCATATCTTTCTTTTTCTTGTTCTCTGTTTATATTTGCAAGATTTCTGGTTAAAATATCAATGGTATCTTCATATTCATTAATTAAATCATCTAAATTATCTGTTTTATCTAAATCAATATCTTTTATAGGCATGATTCCTGTTGCAAGAGTGAGAATAGGAAGTCTATCTTTTGATTGGTCAAGAAGGTCGTCAAGATATTTTAAAGAATATTTTAAAGCACTATTATTAGCTTGTCCAATTTGTTCTCTTGCAAAAGCTAATCTATATCCAGAATCTTCATTCATAGAAGGAATTAAATCTCTAATCTCTGGGCTTATCTCTTTATACTCAGTTTGCATAAATTCAATAAAATCTCTATAATGATAATTAAATGATTCTTCAAAATCTTCAGATTTGCCTAAAGTATCAACTAAAGTATTCAGTTTTGCAACCTTTTCCCAATTTTTCATAAATTCATATGACTCATTTTCATATAAATCTTCAACATCTTGCTCTCTCATCTTAACTCAATCTTAATTATTTTTTAGTTTTTAAATTTATGTATTTTTGATTTTTGAATTAATAAATTATCGCGATTGTAATATATTTAATATCTGAAAATCTGATTTTTGGGTCATTGAAATTATTATTATCTCCTTTTGTTATAAAATAAGTTCCTTGTTTGTCTGTTGATTTTTTAATTACTCTATGAACAATTAATCTGTTGTTTTTTTCGAATGTTGTAATATCGCCTACATTAATTTGGTCTTCTGATTCTGGCTGAATTATTATGCCGTTTGCACCTATATTAAATACAGGCGCCATGCTTCCGCTTGATTTATATTTACTTAAACTGGCATTCTTGATTTTAATAATAATTTCGTCGTCATAAATTTTTATATCTTTTTCATCTATAAAATTACCTGGAGAATATTTTATTGTTTGCATACTCTGGACAGAACCCGCAGTTACAGGTTGTTCTGTTTCTGTTTCAGTATAAGCTTTGATAAATATTATATCGAGCAATAAAATTGCCACAATTCCAAATAAAATAATTAATACCACACTCATTATTTTTAATGTTTTTTCCATAATTTATACATGCAGAATTAGTATATAAACCCTTCTATTTGTAACTACTTGAGAGTTAGGAAAGAATAGGAAGATTTAAAAGGACTGGTTTCTGTAGATGCTTATGGAAGAACCAATAAGACTTATGAATGATGAAGATAGAGCAATAAGTAGAGCATTTTATGAAATGCATGGCTGTTGGTCAGAATATGATCCTCGAGCAACAGGATATTTGCCTAATGGTGAGCCAACTTATTTACAGGTAGTAGATCAAACAGCAGAAGAAGTAGATAGAGATCTTTTAGCTGAAGATTAAAATGGCAAAAGAAAATAAACACACAATTGAAACTAAAATAAAAGACTTTGATTTTGGTAGTGATAAAACTGACTTTTTTGGAAAATTTTTGGTTCATCAAGAATCAGAAAATATTTTCGGAGTTTATGCTTATAAGTATCCTATGTATCATAAAGAAATAACTGAAAAATATGCTCTTAGTGAAGATAGAGTCCTTGGAGGAGGGAAATATGC
>JAFCDK010000003.1 GCA_017609745.1 Candidatus Pacearchaeota archaeon | reverse complement strand
AAAATATAATAATTTCAAATTCCAAAGAATTAGAAAAAACAAAAAAACAAATTTTAGAAGCAGGCAAACAAAAACTTCATATTTTAGCTGATTTTGATAGAACCTTAACCAAAGCTTTTGTTAATAATGAAAAAATACCTTCTATTATATCAGTCTTAAGGGATGGGAATTATCTAACAAAAGATTATGCAAAAAAAGCTCATGAATTATTTAATACATATCATCCAATAGAAATCAACCCAAATATTTCAAAACTAGAAAAAACCAAAAAAATGAAAAAATGGTGGACAATTCATTTTGATTTATTAATTAAATCCGGGTTAAATAAAAAAGATATAAAAAAAGTTGTTGAATCTGGTAAAATTCAGCTACGCCAAGGAACTTCAGAATTATTAGATTTTTTAAATAAAAATAATATTCCCTTAATAATTATGTCATCTGTTGGATTAGGAGGAGATTCTATTTCAATGTTTCTAGAAAAACAAGGAAAATTATATAATAATATTCATATAATTTCAAATTCTTTTAAATGGGATAAAGATGGCAATGCGATTGGTGTTAAAAAGCCAATAATACATAATATGAATAAAGATGAAACTTCTGTTAAAGGTTTACCAATATATAATAAACTTAAAAAAAGAAAAAATGTAATATTATTAGGAGATTCTTTATCTGATACTGACATGATAAAGGGTTTTGATTATATTAATTTGATTAGTATTGGATTTCTTAATTATGATGTTAAAGCAAGTCTAGAACACTTTAAACAAGCTTATGATATTGTAATATTAAATGATGATTCAATGAATTATGTAAATGAATTGTTGAAAGAGGTAGTGAAATGAATTCAACTCTCCAAAAAACAAAACAATATCTTGAAGAAATTAAGAAAAATGACCAAAAAGGTAAAAAGATAAATGCATTTATTCAAATTAATCCAAATGCATTAGAAGAAGCCAAAAATATTGATAATAAAATAAAATCAAGAAAAGCAGGAAAACTTGCTGGTTATGTTATTGCTGTAAAAAGTAATATAAATGTTAAAGGGCTAAATACCAGCTGTGCAAGTTTGACTTTAAAAAACTACATTTCTCCTTATGACGCTACTGTTATAAAAAAACTTAAAGAACAAGATGCAGTTATAATCGGCATGACAAATTGTGATGAATTTGCATGCGGCTCGAGTGGCGAAACTTCTGCATTTGAACCTACAAAAAACCCTGTTGCTCTTGACTTAATTCCAGGTGGTTCATCAAGTGGCAGTGCAGCAGCTGTTGCAGCAGATTTTTGCGACATGGCGCTCGGAAGTGATACTGGCGGCTCAATAAGAAATCCTGCAAGTCATTGCGGGGTAATAGGAATAAAACCAAGCTATGGATTAGTTTCTAGATATGGTCTCATAGATCTTTCAATGAGTTTAGATCAAATAGGCACTATAACAAAAAACATAAATGATGCAGTTCTTTTACTTAACACAATATCTGGAAAAGATGAAAATGACCCAACTACTTTTGAATCTAAAAAAATAGAGCTCACCAAACCTAAAAAAATTAAAATTGGGATACCTAAAATAAAAATAAATAATAAACAAATTCAAAATCTTATTAATAATAAAGTAGAGCAAATATGTAAAAAATTGGGCTGGAAAATTACTGAAATTGATATCAAGCATATAGACCTTGCTATTAAAACATATTATCCAATTGTTTATACAGAATTTTTTTCAGGAACTCGTAGATTTGATGGAAGGAGATATGGTAAAAAAATTGAAGATGTAGCAGGACCAGAAGTTATAAGAAGAATTCTCGGAGGCAGTGAAATATCAAAAGCAGAATATAAAGGAAGATATTATAGAACAGCATTAAAAGTTAAACAATTAATTAAACAAGAATTTGAAAAAGCATTTAAAAAAATTGATTGTATTATCTTGCCAACAGTTCCTCGTCTTCCACACAAAATTAAAAACAAAATTTCTATTCAAGAAATGTATTCTTATGATAGCTTAACTGTTCCAGCAAATCTCGCAGAGATTTGCGCAATCTCAATTCCCGCAGGAAAAATAAATAATATTCCAGTAGGAATGCAGATTATGTGTCCTCATCTTGCTGAAAGCAAGATGTTGTCAATTGCGAAGGAGTTTGAAGGAGCTTAATTTTGAAAGATTTGATAATGTAAAAATATAATTAAATTTATAAACCACTCCTATTTTCTAACAAGATGAAAATTGGTGAAACAGAAATTAAATGGCTTGGGCATTCTGGAATTTTAATTAAAAATTCTAAAATAATTATTATAGACCCCTATCAAATTTCTGAAAATATAGAAAAAGCAGACGCTATTCTTATAACACACAACCATTATGACCATTGCAGTATAGAAGATATACAAAAAATCACAAAGCCAGGAACAATTATAATTTGTCCTGCTGATTGCCAAAGTAAAATAACAAAATTAACAGAACAGCAGATTGAATTAAATATAATTCATCCAGGTGACAGTGCAAATATAAATTCAATTAAAATTGATGTTGTGCCTGCTTATAATTTAGATAAACCATTTCACCCAAAACAAGAAGAATGGTGCGGTTATATTATTAAAATAAATGAGACTATAATTTACCATGCAGGAGATACAGATAAAATACCTGAAATGCAGAATCTAACGGGCCATAGTAAAAAAGAAAATTTTATAGCTCTTCTTCCAATAGGTGGCAAATATACAATGGACGCAGAAGAAGCTGCTGAAGCAGCTTTAATAATAAAGCCGACTCTCGCAATTCCAATACATTATGGTTCTATAATCGGAGACCAAGAAGATGCCCAAGAATTTGTGAATTTGTGTCAACAAAATACTATAAAACACCACCCCTTTTTAGTCATAACACATAGAAAACTTTATAAAGGGAGAGTGTATTAAAAAAATATGGGAATAATAAGGAATAAATCAGATAATTGGAGAGAAAGAACGAGAAAGAAAACAGAAAGTTATAAAGAAATAACCTACAGAACAAATTTAGGTGGAGAAGAAATAGGTGGAAGATCTGAACTTGAAACACTTGAAAGATTTGCATCTATTTACAGCCAGCCAATAGACTTACCACCATTTAGAAGATCACCTTCAAAAAGAAAAAGATAAATAAAAATCAAAAAATAAAAATGACATTTCAAAAATATACACAAAGAGAAAGCAAAGTAATAGGAAAATCTCAAAGAATAGCTGACGCTCAAATATATAGAAATCCTGATGAACCTTTAAGCAAAAGAAAAAGTTTAGTTTGTGCAATAGGTCTTGCATGTATTGTTAGTGCAAGTGCTTTGACTTACAATAGTAAACCTGTAAATCAAGAAAGTTCAAAAATTCCAAATTATGTTTCTGAAGATGTAATTAGAGATTTTGAAGAAGTTATTGATGAATATCATTTAGCTTTAGAAAATTCCAATTAATTTTTTATTTTTCCTTTATTTCCTCCTATAGCCTTTATCATATACATTCCAACATATATATTAAAAGTATAACAACATTTTTAAAGAAGTAAAGCTATAACTATATATTAATTAATTAAGTTTTCGGGGCTTAAATTAATTTTGTTTAAATTTTCGAGGTGAAAGACTTATTCTATATTGAAAAATTTGTCAAACACTCTTTTTTCTTAAAAAATAAAAGCAGAACTAGTATTTAAATTTTATTGTTCTGCAAAAAAACATTGAAAGGAGGGAATTTAAAAAAAGAGACAAATGGTATTAGATTTTGCAAAAGAAGCAATAGATAATGCATCAAGTCACAGTATAAATTTTGATGAACTACGAGCTGGTAAAGCAAATATTAAAGTTTTTGGTGTTGGTGGAATGGGAAGTAATGCTATAACATGGCTCTTCAATAAAGGAATTAATGGAGCAGGAATTTATGCAGCAAACACAGATGCTTTACATCTTAGTATTACAAAAGCAGATGAAAAAATACTAATTGGAAAAGAATTAACAAAAGGTCTTGGATGTGGAGGATATCCTGCAAAAGGAAGAGAAGCTGCAAAAGAAACAATAACTGATTTAAAAAAAGCAATTTCAGGAGCAGACATGGTTTTTGTAATTACAGGACAAGGTGGAGGAACAGGAACAGGTGCTACACCAATAATTGCTCAGCTTGCTAAAGAAGCAGGAGCAGTTGTAATAGCAGTAACAACAATGCCTTTTGAATGTGAAAAAGCCAGAATTGATAAAGCAGAATTTGGATTGCAAGAATTAAGAGAAGTAACAGATACTTGTATTGTTCTTGACAATAATAGATTAGTTGATATTGCAGGTCAGTTGCCAATTGAACAGGCATTTGCTGTAGCAAATGAGTTAGTCAGTACAATGATTAAAGGAATAGTGGAAACTATTACCTTGCCTTCATTGATTAACCTTGACTATGCTGATGTTTCTGCAATTATGAAAAACGGAGATGTCGCTGTTATTGGAATTGGTGAGTCTGACACAACTGATCGTGTACAAGAAGCAGTAAAACAAGCTTTAACACATCCACTATTAGATGTAGATTATAAAGGAGCTACAGGAGCACTGATTCATATAATTTGTGGACCTGACATGAAACTTGAAGAATTCAGTAATGTGGGGGAATTAATTACTGAAAACCTAAATCCAGAAGCACAAGTAATTATTGGAGCAAGAATCAATAAAGATTTTGCTGGAAAAGTAAGAGTTATAACAATTATGACAGGAGTCAAAAGTCCTTATGTTTTAGGAAAAGCGCCATATGAAACAGCAGTTCCAGCACCAGAAATCTCTGAATTAGGAATAGAGGTCTACAAATAGAGAGAAGAGTAAAAATGCAAAATAAAAACAAATCAAAAATTAATTGGGTTAAAGCAAAAGACAATTCATATTTTTTCCCTTAGTCTTTTAATTCTCAGTCAGCCTTCGGGCTGGCTGACTTAATATATACAGAAGAAGAATTTTAGTGGGATTAAAATAAATTTTTAATAGATTCATATACAGGTATTAATATTATAGAAGAAAAAATAGGAAGAAAAATTAATGTTAAATACTTATCTAGAAAAAAGGCAGATATTATCAAAAGAGGAAATTCAAACCCCCTCAGGCTTCCTTAATTCTTTCATAAACTTATTCCCATATTCATTAAAATAAAGAACAGCATCTGTGCTTGGCTTTTTTTTCTTTTTTAATTTTCCTGTCCCATAGCCAATAGGCAACAGAGCTTCTACTTTCATTCCTTCTGGAATTTTTAAAATTCTGTTGACTGTTTCATCTGAAAATGCTCCGACCCAACAGCTTGCCATGCCTAAATCTGTTATTTTTAATAAGAAATTCTCAATTGCAGCTCCTGCCTGCTGTTTGCCATATCTTTCTCCCCTTTCATCATAACTTCTTTTTAATTGAGTATAATCAGAACAAACAGCCACAACATAATGCACTTGTTTAATAAATTGCTGTTGAGCAGCTCGTGCCAATTCGTTTATTTTTTCTTCATCATCAACAAGAATAAATTTAATTGTATGAATATTGCCTGCAAGGGGAATTTCATTAGCAACATCAACAGCCTCAATAATCTTCCGCCAATTAGGTTTTCGCAGAGAAAACTTTCTGACACTTTTCCGCTTATTAATTACTCTATCTAATTGCATGAAAAGAAGAAGAATTAAGGATATTTAAAATTATTGAAAATACGCTCCCGAGAGGACTCGAACCTCTGACTTCATGGTTAACAGCCATGCGCTCTACCTGCTGAGCTACAGGAGCTTAATTAGAAAACTAATATATCATATTTAAAGGTTACTTTCTATCTAAAACTTTAGAACCAAAACCATATGGCTTAACTACATCAAGAACAGCATTTCTTATATAATTTTCTTCAACATGGGGACTAAGATTATTATCACGAAAAAGTCCTATAACAATCTTCCACTAATCTAACTAAAATACCATCAGTTTCAATATCTGATAAATTAAATGGGTTTCGCACAGTTCCTGCAACATATTTAATACCCTCACAACCTAAAATTCTTATCATACCTCTACGATTTCCTTAATCATCATCTCCCAAATACTTTACTGCAACTTCTGCTTCTTTACATTTATCGAAATAAATTTCTGCTTTTATACTATTAACTTCAGGTAAAGCAGGAGACTTCATTAATTTCATATTAAAAATAAAACACCCCATTTATAAAAATTTATATACTATTTCCTCAACCCCAAATCATCTCCTTCTTTAAGTACAATTTTCTTTTTATTCCTATTTCCTCTCTCTAAAAAAGAATAAACATTACTATGCTTACTTCCTTTAATCAAATTACAAATAGCAGTTGTTGTTTTTTCCATATCTTCTACTCTTGCAATAACTCCTATATTATTTCCTTTTAACATTAATTCAGCGCCTGTAAGTTTCATAAGTGTATTAATTGCTTTGCCTTTTTTGCCAATAACCCTACTTCTAACTTCTTCAAGATTTTTTCTTCTTGTATAATCTTTTAAATCTAAAACTTCAAACATAAAATCCTCACTTTTTAAAAAAAGAGCAACATCAAGAGAAAAACCAAAATCAAGGGCCTGCACAACTCCTTCTGCATCATAAATATTTACTTCATCGCCAATTATCTTAATATTCTCTTTATTTGTTTTATCTAATTCAAGTTTAACACTTAGTTTATTCTCAAGAACTTTTTTATGTTTCAAAACTTTTTTTGGATTTTCTAGACATAGGATTTTCATAAAAATAAGAAGGAACCAAGAGTTAAAAGGTTTTTGATGATATAAAAAATTAGTAATACAATAACATAAATAATATTATAGAATAAATCCTCCTAAGTTCAGATATAGTTATTAGTTAAAATATAGTCTCTTCAATTCAAAACTCCTTCTCAATCTCCTTTAAAAAACCTTTTCTTTTTAAAAACTGAACTTCTGCTGGTGAATATTTAAACAAAACACTTGCTTTTGTGTTATCAAATTCCCAAGGCTCTACAATAACAATATTCCCTTCTCTAAGCCATAATCTTCTTCTCAGCCTGCCAGGAACCTTGCAATTTCTAGAAACTCCATCTAAACACCTAATAAGCAGTCTGCTTGCCCCAAGTCTTTGATCAAGCACACCAATAACTTCGCGCCCACGGGGTAATCTAACTCGCGTTATAATTCTCTCTTCTTCTGGAGCACCAAATTTCCTCTTTTTTTTAAAATTCTTCCGAGGTTTTTTCTTTGGTTTCATTATAATAAAAAAGAGAAGAGGGAGTTTATAAAACTTTATTTTAATATCCTACCAATAATATAAAAAATATCTATAAAATTATCAAATTGAATATTATCAACTAATAATTTAATTAGGCGGGCTTTACAACAACACAATCACAAATGGCACGCCTCCAATTTCTTTCACACTTTCTTTAGAAATCAAGCCCGCTTCAATAGCCAAAGCAACAGAATTTTTGCCAACTATATTAAAAGTTGCGTCTTTTTCTTGAAAATTAATTATTATATCTTTTACCTCATCAATAGTCTTTTCATCCCCTTTATAGAAATCTTCTTTAATATTTAACTGAAACTTTCCCTCTTCTAATCTTTTACCAATTAAATTAGAATCACAAACTGCAACAACATCCCTATAAGAATTATGTATTTTTACTAACATTTATTCAATAATTTATTTTAGTTTTTCAGCTTGTTCTTTTGAGAGAATTTTACACATATTTGTTCCGCATTTAACACATTTCCCTTTTGCCATATATCCGCCTCTTTTAGTTCTCACAACTTTAACATCTTTCATTTCTCTTTGTGTTTTACACCTCATACATCTTCCTTCAACCATGTTATAATTACCTCCAATTTTACATAGAATACTCAGTTTTTAAATATATCTACAAGGGATTATGTGTGCAAATCAACAGAAAAGAACAATCAATAATAAATTAGCTCAATATTGATTATATTAAACCCGCAATGTAAAGAACATCTAAAGAGCATAATCTTAACCTAATAGATTCAATTATTAATTATTATTAGAATTTTCATATTCTCTTACTTAATGACCGCTTAGCACCACAAGCCAAGCAATGAAGAAAATGAAAATGGTCTTGTTTGAGAATTTCTGTATCTGGTTTGCCACATTCTTTGCATAAAACAAATTCCTTAACATATAATGCAATTTTATCATTTACTTTCCAAGTAGGAACTTTTCGATTAAGTATCAATCTCTGGTCTTTAAGTTTACCAGGAGTTGCAAGTTCTTTAAATAAAAACTTTGCAACATGTTCACAATCCCGTCTCAAAGTTGAACAAACCTGAGTAAAATTAGAAATTATAGTCTTATTTCCCTGAACATGACCTTCAACTTTAGGAATTTCAAATCTTTCGTTATGTTCAACAATTTTAATCTTGCTATAAGCTTCATCTAATAGTTTGTTATAAGGTTCCATAATTTCAAACAGAATAGAACCTTTAAAAACCTTTATAAATCAAAATTCCCTTAATTTTTTATGTTCAGCATAAAAAATCTTCTTATTGGAATCGCAATTGTAATTCTTACAGCATTTGTTGTAGTTTATGGCATATTAACATTTTACCCAAAACCAAAATATGAAGATTATTGTGGAAAAAATCTATGGAATTTAGATAATGAAGCAGAATGTATAGAAGCTGGTGGAGTGTGGTTAGAAGAAGGACAAACAGAATTTATTGATGAAGAGGGGGAAGCTCGTCCTGTTATTAAAGAAAACCAGTGTCAGCCACCAAGTGGGTGTCAAACGCGATATGATGAAGTAAGAGAACCTTATGCAAGAAATTTTTTCATCATTGCTACAATAATCGGAGTTATTTTAGTAATATTAGGTGCTTTATTATTTGACCTTGATGCAATTGGAGCAGGCATAATGGGCGGAGGAGTCGTAACATTAATATACGGCTCAGGACAATATTGGAGATATTCTGGAAACGCGTTTAGATTTATAATCTCAATAATAGGATTAATTGCAGTTATTTTCTTAGGTTATTGGTTTAATAAAAGGAAAAAGTAAATCACTATCTCAGAATCTAAAAAGCCCCTACAGACACATAATAAATTCCAATATAATTATGAGGACCATAAAGTCTAACAATATTAATATCTAATATTTTTCCAAGTCCTTTTTCAGCTACCTTAGCAATATCATCTTCAGTTATAGTCTTTCTTTCATATTATTCCGATTATCATGCTCTTTTCCCACATTATATAAAATAATTCAACTTATTCAAAGATTATTGTATTCAACCCAGCCATCTAAAAATCCCAGGACGTGGCTCGTAAATTATCCCCCCTTCAAGAAGTTTTTTTATTTCTTGATTAATCAAATCAGGATGCTCTTTTAATTCCATAATTAATTTATCAGCTTCAATTCCCCCACTATCTTCATTTGATTTTATCATTTCACTTATTTTATCTTTTAAAGCTATAATTTGTTCTTTATTTGTTTCAGCAGGTTTTGGCATTTGTTTTTCAATCTCAAGTTTTCTAACAAGCAAATATCTTGGGTCTTTACTTACAATTATTTCTGGAGAAATATAAAGTTCTTCATTAAAAACTCTGAGTAATCCAATAATCATCACAGTATTTCCAAGTTCAATATTTGAAAACCTATCAATATCATCTCCAAAAACCTTGATTCTAATCTGCCCAGAAGCATCATCTATTGTAAAACTAATATATTTAGATTTATCAGATGAAAACTTATCAATAATATTCGCTACAACATTAACTCTAATTATTCTTTTATCACCTAATTCTAAAAATGAAAACCTCTCGCCATCCATAATAACTTTACCATTAAGAATATCTCCGACTCTTAGTTTATATGCTATATTTCGTTTTATTTGTTCAGTTGTTTCTGGCATTTTAAATTATATTCTTATTTTATTTTATTAATCTTTGCTTTAATAACTTGCTCAAAATTAATATCATATATCCGTGCTAATCTCATAACTAATATCATAACCTCTCTAACTTATTTTTTTAAGTTATCAATATCAAATAACTCATATTTGCTGTTTCTTTTAATTCTTTAACTTCCATTTTTCTTTTTATTTCAATCACAGAGGATATCACATCCTCTGAACATAATTTTTCCTCGGATGAAAAACATCTCCTGAAATTGTTAGTTTATCTAAAGCATCATCTACTGCAGATTCATTTAATTTTCCTTCAAGTTCTTTTTTTATTTCTTCAATTGGAATAAGTTTTCCAAGTCTTGATTCTAATCTTGAAATACATTCTCTAACAATTATTATCTGGCTTCTTTTTGAAGTTGAAACACCTGTAACAATCTTATCAATATCAAAAGTTTTTGCTTCATAATCATAACCTGCCTGCATTAAATAAAACTTCATAAGATCTATTGCTATTTTTGCATCTTGTTTCTGAATTTTATTACTTAATCTTACTTTTGCTGCTGCAGTGCTCAGTCTTATAAGAGCCTCTAATTGTCTTGCAGTAATAGGAATCGGTTTGACCACAGATTCTGTAGTAGTCCCAGTATTTCTTAAATCAACATAAAATTTCTTAATTTCTGCAATAGATTCATCTGTTAATTCAGGAATTATGTTTTGCCTTGAATATGCAATATATTTTTTAAATAAAATTGGTTCTATAGGATATACTGAACTGCTTTCTTTATGCTCAAGTAAAACATGAGTAGCAATCGCTTCATCCTTAGCTCTGTCCGGAAGGTCTTTCATCATAAAAATTATATCAAATCTTGACAATAGGGTTGGGGTTATATCTATCTGCTGTGCAATTGGTTGATATGGATCAAATCTTCCGAATTTTGGATTTGCTGCAGCTAAAACAGTTGTCTCAGCACGAAGACTTGCTTGCACATTGGCTTTTGAAATTGTAACAGTCTGCTGCTCAAGTGCCTCGTGCATTGCACTTCTATCGGTTGGGTCCATTTTTTCAAGTTCATCAATACATAATATTCCTTTATTTGACAAAACAATAGCACCTGCCTCTAAACTCCATCCTTTTAAAAACTCATCTCTAACAACAGTCGCTGTAAGTCCAGCACCTGTTGCACTCTTACCAACAACATATCTTCCTTGAGGAGCAATTGTAGAGATAAACTTTAATAACACACTTTTTGCAACCCCCGGATCTCCTACTAATAACATATGAATATCTCCTCTTCCAAAAGTTCCATCAGATCTCTTTTTTCTAATCCCCCCAAACAACTGCAAAACAAGAGCTTGTTTTATTTCATCATAACCATAAATACTTGGTGCAATACTCTGAGCCATTTTTTCAAAAAGTTGCGAGTCAACAGACAATTCTTTAATCTGCCTTTCATCTTCTTCACTAATTTCTAATTCTTCATAAGTTTCTGTTAAAGGAATAATATTATTTGCTTCAATAGCTAAATCAAATCGAGTAGATAAAGAACCACTCTGTAAAGAAATTGAAATCTCTTTTAATGTGCCAAAAATTTTCACTCTACTGCCAGGAGTTGTTTTTTCTTCCATTTTTGGCTCAACTAAATCTTCTTTTAAAAAAATATTCATTCTCCTTGGCTGTTCACCACCAATCAAACTCTCAGGACTTTCTTCTATTACAATCCTCTGAGCATCTACCATTTCCTTGCTGATTAATTTAAAATGTCCTTTTCTTCCACAAGAACATCTTGTCGGCTCTCTAAACTTTTTCTCAACTTGCAAAACAGAAATTATGGTGCCACATGATGGGCATTCAAATTTTGCATTAACAACCTGCGGTCTTACTTCTGAAGCCTGTCTTATAATTCCTTCAATCCAAATAAATTTATTCAAATGCTTGGCTCTAATATTTCTTATTCTCGAAAAAATAGTTTCAGGCAGAGTTATAAATCTTAAACGAGGATTATTAACTAACTCTAATTCAGAAACAGCCAATTCTAATATCCTCAAAATATCTTCAGGATTTTCAAGAAGATAATTAGCAATATTAGGCGAAAAAGAATTTAAATCATTAAAATCAACAGAAATAATATTGCTTCCTTTTCTAATAGATTTCCCAATCTCTTTTTTATAATAATTAAAAAAATTCTTTGCTTCAGCAATTAAATCCTCTGTCTTTAATTTCTCAGCCATCTTAATTTTTCCACCAAGAAAAAAACTCTCTTGCTTTTTTATTTATTTCTGTTTAAAGAAATATATATCCCAATCCAAGAAATTACTTTAAAGGAGTATATCAACTCTTTTTTATCCTGCAAATCTCCAAAAATAAACTCCAACACCTGCAGCAATTACTACTAAAACAATAATCAGCCATAACCACCATTTTGACTTTTTCTTTGGAACAGCATTAGGTGCCTGTCCTGGCAATTGTCCGGGTTGCTGTGTTGCTTTTTGTTGCATTGTTGGTTGTGCCATTTGTTGTGCCATAGTATAACTTAGAAAAAATAGTTTAAAAATGTTTTCAATCAACCAGCTTTCTTAATTGTTTCTTTAATATTCTTAATCAACTGGCGCATACTATCATCAAGCTGTTTTCTGTTTTTTGTTCCTGTGCAAACCAGCTTGCCGTTGCTGAACAATAAAAAAGTAGCATTTGGCTCAATTAACTTATAAACTAAACCTGGAAACTGCTCTGGCTCATATTCAGTATTTATTAATTCAAGAGCTAAAAAATTCAAATTAAGCTTCATATCAATACTACCAGAAGCAACTATATTTTGAACAGTTATTTTAGGAACATCTGTTATTCTAACATTTATTTTTTTAAGCTGTTTTATAACAGAATTTATAACTTCTTTAACCTGCACAATTGATTTTGTTCCTGTACAAACAAGATTTCCAGAAGAAAACACTAAAACAGCTGATTTTGGCTTCTTTATTCTTAACACCAACCCAGGAAATTGCTCTGGATTATATTCTGTATTTGAATTAGTTTTTGCTAATTTTGTCAAAGAAACCGGCTTCCCCAAAGAAGTTGTAGCTACAATATTTTGTATTTTTAAATTAGCCTTGTTTTTGGATTTCTTATTTTTTCCTTCACTCTTCCCTTTAGCCATAAATTTTATAAAGTCGTTCTCTTTATAAAGGTTTCGACGATAAGTGTGTGGGGAGAGTGGTGAAAAATAAGCAAAAATTACTCTAAAATAACGACTTCTCCAACTTCCATCAAATTAAACTCAAGGTCATTTTTATTATATAGTTGAGGTATCCAAGAATTAGGGAAAATATAATTTTCATTTAAATCATCGAAGTAATGCAATCTATATGCTTTCACTTTATTAATATTTGTGATATCTAAAACATTTGGGATTTCATCTGATTCAGTAAAGTCTTTAACATTCTTTAATTTTCCACCAAATTCATCATATTCATTATTAAGAATATCCCTAGAAGATTCAAAAATAAGAAAATTACCGTCAGGAGACAATCGAAAATCAAAAAAATAAACCCACTCAATAGTTAGATATTCCCCTTTATCATAATCTATTATAGTAAATTCATCAGAACCACCAGGACTATAGGTTTGATATAATAATTTCTTACCCTCCTCTGAAATAATAGCTCTATCTGGCGGGGGCAATCTTATAATTCTGTCATTTACTGACTTAAGATTTTTAGTCGTTGATTTAAATAAATTATCTACTCCTTCTAATCCTCCACTTTGAATATATTTTTCTATATCAATAACAGTATTTTTACTCAATCCCGTACATGTTATTATATCAGAATTAGTCAACCAAGAATAATGCAAACAATCTTCAAATTTATATATTGGAGAATTTTCCTTAGTAACATCAATAAGATATGTTGGGGCTAATCTCTCATCATAAAACTTGCTCCAACTAAGATATCTCCCAGTTGGAGACCATTGAATATCTGGAACATACTCATAATTGAAGCAATCTCCCCTCTCCCTAAAAAAACATACTTTATACTCTTCATCTTTGAGACTTTCAAGACACAATTGTAAACAGAAGTCAGTACTAGTGTTTTCAAAATAAGCGACATAATTCCCATTTGGAGAAATTATTGGTTTAAATCCATCAACACTATCAATTATTAACTCTTCGCTTTCCCTATTTTCTCCATCAAAACTAGATCTATAAATATGATTTTCATCTGCAAAAATTATTTGCTGATTTTGTAAAGAAGAGAAATTTTCTTTGCCAGTTTTATCTGCATTAAAAAATACAAAGGAGCACACTAAAACTACTAAAATTAAAAGCCCAATTATTGTTAAGATTATTTTTGTCTTCATTTTATTCAGGAAGTGCAGGAGGCTTAGGAATAGAACTCCCACCAAAAGAAAACCCACTTCCATCACCAGTTAAAACAAAATAAAGCACAACACCAAGGACAATCAGAATAATAATTAAAATTATCAACCACAGCCACCACTTTGATTTTTTTCCTGTTGTTTGTTGTATTTGTTGTTCCATTTTTTAATATTAACTTATTTAACTAATGTGGAAGGGTATACTTTTAAATATGCCTCATGTAAAGAGGAAAAATCATCTTCAAGATCAAGATCACTAATTAAATCATACCTATCAGTACCAACTGAAATCAATTTTCCATTACTTGCCCATAAATAAGAAATCCTATCTCCATCTTCACTAGTTGTTACTAGACTTAATTTACTTCCTTCCACTAAATTTGAGGAATCTTCATAAGAAGGAATTAATTCTGGGCGTAATTGAGTTATCCAATCATTAAAGGCAGCATAACTTATATCATCCTCATACTCTACTACTACTACCTCTACAATTGGGTCTATAGCATACCATTGTCCATCATAAGTTCCTTTAAGTTCATATCCTGATTGTTCCCCCCCTTTATAATCTGGAAAATAATATCTTACATCTGCGATATTAGAATTTAACCTGCTCTCAAGATGCTTAAACTCTCCAAAATCTTTCTGAATTATATAATCCCCTATATATGTATCAAAATTATCCCCCCCAGGCAACCCAGGTGGCCCAATATCTCCAGAACCACCAGAACCTAAATGACAATTATCTGAGACTTTGATCAATATTCCTAACCCTGCAACAGCATTATCTAACTCTTCATTCATAAAATGATCATTTACTAAATTAGGAGACCATTCTTGAATAACAGATTCAAAGTGATACACTTTTTCAAAATTACAATTTCCTTTAAAATTGTTTAAAGTATATTTTTCCTCTTCTTCTGGACTCGCAGTATTTACATCAATAGTCATAAAAGAATTTATTCCAACAAAATTCCATCCTTTTTTCATTTGAATATCCCCTTCTCCAAATTTTATTGTATAAATTAATTTATTTAAATTTCCAACATCTTCAATATAAACCCAATAAGCATAAGCACTGGAAGCATCATCATAATACTCATCATTTTGATCTAATCCAGCACTAGGCAATTTAAAACTAGGATACATTTCAATATATTTATTTAAATCTGGGGAATACATAAAAACGGCTTTTATATTTGAAGTAGTAATTGGACTTTCAGTAGAAATTAAATCTGGATGAAATCCTTGAAGTAGGTTCCACCCTTCTCTTACCTTAACTTCCACTTTATATCTTCCAGAACCAAGTTCAATCATACTAGCCAACACAACCCCCACTAACATAACCAAAATAATAGTTACCAAAACAACCCCTCCAATAATTAAACTCTTTTTCATAACTCATACAAACAAATCTTTTTTATAAAGCTATTGGTTCTTCTCGAAGAATTCATTTTTCTCCTTGTGCTTCATAATCTTTTTCAACTTCTCTCAGTGTTGCTATATCACTTACTTTTCTATCTGACCTCAAAGCTGTAAATCTTGGAAATCTTAAAGCATAACCTGAACTATATGTAGGAGATTTCTGAATTTCTTGGAATGTCACAGAAACAACAATTTGGGGTTTTATTTTCACGCCCCTGCCTTTTTCTTCTATTATATTTTTTTTAAGGAGTTTTGTCAGTTGATTAAAAGAAATTCCAGGTTCTTTTGCATCTACACTTTCTTTTTTTTCTTTAATACCAGTACCCATTTTTCCAATAGTTAAATATTCACCTTTTTTTCCTTTACATGCAAGTATAAAACTTGAAAGCCACCCCACCCGTTTTCCTTTCCCATATTCTGCCCCGACAATAGTTAAATCTAAATCTCTAAGTTCTTTTTTAAGTTTCAGTATATAACCAACTCTACTGCCTGGTTTATATGGAGCTTTTAAATTTTTCAGCATCAACCCTTCCTGATTATCTTTAATAGCCTGATTATAAAAATCCTGAACCTCTTTTTCATTATCTATTATTTTCTGATCAGCTGTTGTTATCTTATACTTTTTATTTTTAATTATCTTTTTAAGTAATTTTGTCCTTTTCGCAAATGGCTCTTTAATTAAATTCCTGCCATTATAATAAATAATATCAAATGCTTTAACTTCAACAGGCAGTTCTTTCATCATTCTTTCAATTTCATATTTTCGCCTAATTCTTTGAGAAATCTGCTGGAATGGAACATATTTTTTTGTTTTTGGATTATAACCTATAATCTCAGAATCAACAATAAACTCCTGACCTTTAATATATTTTTTAACAGATTTTACAATATCTGGAAATTGCTTTGTAACATTATCTAGTCTTCGAGTATAAAGAATAATATTTTTTCCTTTTTTATTTATCATCATCCTAAATCCATCATATTTATATTCTGCTGCAAGAGGCTTGCCACATTTTTCAAAAGCTTCCTGAATAGACTTTGCTTTTTGAGCGAGCATGACTTTAATAGGTTTACCTGCCTCAAGACTAATTTTAGAAAGTGATTTTCTTCCTTTTTTAGCAAGTTCAAAAATCTGGGCTAAATCAGAAGACATATCATAAGCATGTTGAATTTCACTAACAGCTTCTTTTCTTTCAGATTCACTAAAAAATGCGAGACTAAGTGCATCTCTAATAGTACTTGACTTAACACCAATACGTAAATCTCCAATTAAAGTTCTTATTATATATTTAGCTTCAACACCAGAAGCAGAAGTAAGCAGTTCAGAAATTAAAGAAATTTTTTTTGAAACAGTTCCTGCACCTTGTAATTCACTGAGTCTTCTCAAATTATCAAAAACTTTTTTAGTTGTTAATTTATGGGAAAACAAAGTAGATTGTTTTTTAGTTTTTGTTAAAGCCTCAGCAACTTTTCCTAAATCCCCAATTTTTCTCCATTGATTTGTAATCTCATTCTCATTATTGCCAGTTGCTCTTGCAAGCGATTTAATAGCAAGCTGATGACTTATACCCATAACTTTTTCTTCATAATCAGGAAATACTCTTCCCTGCAATAAATAAAGGACTTTTTTATCTTCATTACTTAATTTTTGTAAAAAATCAGCTAAAATCTTTGTTTTCTCAAGTCTTTTAGTTGTAGCTCCCAATCTTTCGTAAACATCACAGAATTTTTTATATTGCATAAATTAAATAAGAAAAAACATTATAAAAATCTTGTTAATTTCTTTACTTCCCTAATCTTCCTCTTGCCCTAATTGATGGGCGAACTTTCATTTCCCGTGTCTTTTTTCTCAATCCTCTACTTTTTTTTCCTGCACTTGTCAAACCTCTAAAAACTCTGCCGCGATTTGCGGGTTTGCAAATCCAGTTTATTTTTTTATCATTTTTAATTTCAGGACGGGAAACATCAACTAAAATCACTTCAAAAAAATAATGTTTTCCATCTTTACCTAATTGATAACTATTAAGCACTTCAAGATTTCTAAATTTTCTAGCAACTCTTTGTTCAGCTACCCACTTATAATTCATTTTAAGAGTTTTACGAACAGTCATTCTTTTGCTTCTTCTACCTTTGCGTGGTCTTGATCTTTTCCTGCCACCACGCAAGATTCTAACTCTAACAACAACAAATCCTTTTTTAGCCCTATATCCCAAAGCCCGAGCTCTATCAAGCCTTAAAGGTTTATCAACTTTAACAATCGTATTACCTTTCCGCCAATCAATCATTCTTTCCCTAAGTAATCTTTTGTCAGGTTTTTTCCAAGCCTTACGAAGATAATGTGATAATCCTTTTGCCATTTTCATTAAAAAATGAGCCTGCGCGGATTTGAACCGCGGACCCCTACCTTATCAGAATCACCTTCTGTCTAAGTTTTATCTTAGAACAGAACGTAGTGCTCTAACCTGGCTGAGCTACAGGCTCATTCAAAAATTAAACAAATAGAAGTTATTTAAAGCTTTTTATCCATTAATTCACCGATTCTTCAACTCAAGAACAAGTAGTTCTTTATCAAGATTATAACCAATTATCGGAAAATTAACTGGAAGTAATTTTACAAGAACTTTGTTTTTTGCAAGAGCTTTAATTTCTATACTATTTTCAAGCTTGTTTATTATAATATCATTAATAGATTTAACTCCTGGGAGTTCTATTTCATAAACAATTTTATTGCTCAATCTCCTGACTTTTGTCTCTGCTTCTTCACGCGGAAGGCCAGCCATTTTTTTAATACTTTTCTGCCTCTTTTTTATATTTGCTTTTGAAATTTCTTCTCTAATTTCTTTAACTTTGGCTTCTTTTCCTATTTCATTAATTTTGATAAATGGTTTTTCTCCACTAGAATTAATACTAATACTAAATCCTTTTCTAATAGGTTTAAACTTTCCAAATTCATTTAAATCTCGTATATCTCCTATATCTTGTTTTGACATTTTATCAAGTTCTCTAAATTGTTTGTCTAATCCTTTAACAAGATTTTTAAAAAGCATATTAAATCCCATCGGCAGTTTAATACCTAAATCCTCAAAATCATCATTTTTACCAAGCAAACCATAATCCCTTTCATCAAATTCTTCTCTAAAATTAAAACCACAATTAGGACAAAAAGAAAAATCCTTCTTAATCCGCTTTCCACATTTTGGACATTTTTTTCTTAACATAGTTATATTGTATAAAACTTAATTTAAAAAAGCTTCTATTTTTTAGGAAGATTGTAATAAATATTTTTTGGATTATTTTTCCAGTAAGCATCTTTATACCAAACTACCTGGTCTTCTAAATTTTCCATAAATCCAAATCCCTTAAATAAAATATCAGGAGATTTTGTTTTTCTCACTTCCTTAATAGTAGGAAGAATATAAAGTAAAAAAACAAATCTCAATAATCCTGAAATCAAAAATATAAATAAGTAAATATTCATAAAACTTATTTTAGCAAAAGTTGCAATTAATCCCCCTAATGCTGCTCCAACAAAAATCCCTATTCCAATAAAGATATCATAATAAGTTATACAAAGCGCCCGTCGCTGTTTGCTTACAGCATCATAAATAAAATTTCTTGAAGCAAGCTGAAAAGCAGACCAGGCAATTCCACCCAATAATCCAGGAACCAAAAGCAAGTAAATTTTAGATGCAGAAAAAATCCATAAAATGGGCACAAAGGGAATTAAAAAACTAGAAATTCTTAAGGTTTTTAAATTTCCATATTTATCAGAAAACTTTCCCCAAAAAGGCAAAATAAAAAAAGCAAAAACAGTGGAACTAGCATTAATTAACATAAACCATAAATAACTAAATCCCAAATATCTCAAAATATAAACAGCAAAAAATGGTCCTGCAATAGCGACAGCAAAATTAATTAAACTAACAAAAATCACAAATCTTCCGAAATTATTTTTTGGCATGATTTTCATAAACTGCCAGATAGAAAAATAATATCCTTTTTTTAATTTTAATTTAATAGAATGTTTTTTTGCAAGAAGTTTTGCAGAAATTAATCTTGCAATCATGGCAACAAAAAACAAAATCGCAAAACCTAATAATACAAATCCTTTAGTTTTAAAAAAATCAAGCAACAAAGCTCCAGATAAAAATGCAATTAAAGTTACAATTCCTTTAATTCTGTTTCTTTTGCTGAAAAATTTGCCCCTTATATTCTGTGGAACTAAATCTCCCATCCAAGAAAACCACGCGGGAAATGGAAACCCGCCGGCAATTTTTACAATTGAATAAATAATTATAAGTAAAATTGGAATCAAGCCTCGCCAAATATTAAAATAATAAAGAAATGCTAAGATTATTACTGGCAACCATAATAGAGATTGAATAAAAACACTTTTTACAACTATTGTTTTTCTATCGTATTTTTCCATTAATTTTGAACCGTAGAGTTGTGATAATGGGCCCATTAAACCAATAAAAGAAGAAAGAAAACCTATCTGAAGATTATTAGCATTAAGAGCAATTGCAAAAGGAGTTATATAAGAATGTCCTGCTCCATCCATAACAGCAGCTGCAGCTCCTTCTTTAACACTTAAATTTCTGGATTTTACAAAAGTTGCAGAACTTCCCACATTCTTTTTTTTCATACTCCTCTTTTTCATAAAATAAAATGAGAATTATATTATAAAAAACTTTATATCAAAAAGAAAAGAAAATGCCCCTGCCGGGATTCGCACCCGAGTTTCAGCCGCGAGAGGGCTGCGTCCTTGGCTCCTAGACTACAGGGGCAAACTTTCCCTTAAAATTGTTTCAAGAGTGATAAACAACCTATAAAGAAACCTAATTAAAATTATTTAAAAACCTATCCATAATTGCCATTAGTCAATTAGAACTATATCACATAAACAGTATCATGAGGTCTTACTCTATCTTTAACCTTAATTCCAATACTATCGCCTTTTTTCGCTGCTTTTACGTCTTTTCCTTCTATTTGCATACTGTCTACTTTTTGTTCAAAATCAGTTGTGGCTCCTTTAATTCTGATTTTGTCTCCTACTTTTAATGGTGCAGTAACTTCTATTGCTGCTACACTTATATGGGTAAAGTAACTAAAGATTTTTCCAACTTCTTTGCCTTTAACTTCTTCTTTTTCAACTTTTACCTTAGCCTTTTTTGGTTTTTTCTTTGTTTTAGATTTTGCTTTCTTCTTTTCAACCATAACTTATTAAAGAAGTTTGAGTATAAAAAGCTTGTCTTTGCTAATATTTATAACCTCAAATTTCCTCTCAAGATTTATGGACACCCAATTAATTATCGCAATCTTTCTGACCATCGCGCCAGTATTTGAACTTCGTGGAGGATTGCCAATCGCAATACAATATGCTTTAAGTAATAATTATTCTATTTTTCCAATTTTCTTGATTATTCTTGCACTAAATATTCTTGTAATTTTTCCAATACTTTTCTTTCTTGATTTTTTTCATGAAAATTTAATGAATTTCAAACCTTATAAAAAAACAATAGGAAAATACTTAGAACATGCTCAAAAAAAAGCAGATAAAGTAGAACATCAAATGGGTTCTTGGGGCTATCTTTCTCTTGCACTTTTTGTCGGAGTTCCTCTTCCAGGAACCGGCGCTTGGACAGGTTCAATAATTATATGGCTTCTTGATTTAGACAGAAAAAAAGCAATTCCTGCTGTTGCTACAGGAGTTTGTATTGCAGGAATTGCAATACTTATAGGAACTTTAGGATTTTTTAATTTGGTTTAATGCAGCTTGCGGGAATTGAACCCGCATCACAAGCTTGGGAAGCTTGTATTCTACCACTAAACCAAAGCTGCATAATTTAAAATAGATATTAAACTTAATAAATTCTTATATAATATATTCAATAAGTAGAAAAATGCAAAGACAAATAAGATATAATTGGCAAAGATCCAAAGATAACCCAGATATGTTGACTTGGTTTTTCTTAATAATAAACGAGTCAAGAGAAATAGCAAGAATTGAAAATAAAATATATCGGGAATTAGAACAAATTATAAATGAAAGAAAACAAATTAAAGGTGTAAGAATAGATGGATTAAAATTTAAATTAATTTCATTTGATTCTCCAAAAATTAAAATAAAAAAAAGAAAAATATATAGAAGCAAAAAAATATACAGAGATAGAGACTTATATGAAAGACAGGATCCTGATGGCTTAGAAAATTATATAAGAGCAAACTTTAGTTAGTTTTTTATAATCGTTTTTTCTATTTTCCATATGGTAAAAAATAAATTTTACATAACTACTCCAATATATTATGCAAATGCAGAACCTCATCTTGGCAGTGCATATACAACAATAGCAGCCGATGTTTTAGCGAGATGGAATAAGCTTCAAGGAAATAAAACATTTTTTTTAACAGGAACAGATGAACATGGTCAAAAAATACAAGAAATTGCTGAAAAAAAAGGCATTAAACCTCAGAAATTTGTAGATAATATAGCAGATAAATACAAAGAGCTCTTTAAATTATTAAATATTTCTAATGATTTTTTTCTTAGGACCACAAATCCCAAACATGAAAAAGAAGTAAAAAGAATTCTGCAAGAACTTTATGATAAAAAATTAATATATAAAGGAAGTTATGAAGCATATTATTGTGTAGGTTGCGAGCAATATTTAACAAAAAGCGATTTAGTAGATGGTAAATGCCCATTGCATAATAGAAAACCAGAATTAAGAAAAGAAGAAGCTTATCTTTTCAGACTTTCAAAATTTCAAAAAAAACTTTCAACTTTAATCAAAACAGGAAAATATAAAATTCTCCCTAAAAAAAGAAGAAAAGAAATTTTAACTTTTATAGATTCTGGCCTTCAAGATATTTCTTTTTCAAGATTAAAACAAAAAGTATCTTGGGGGATTGAATTGCCATTTGACAAAAAACATACTTGTTTTGTTTGGGTAGATGCATTTTGGAATTATATTACGGGGTTACAAATAAAAAATCAATTCAAAGAATTTTGGCCTGCAAATGTTCAATTAATGGCAAAAGATATTTTTAGAGTGCATGCAACAATTTGGCCAGCTATTTTATTAGCATTAAATTATAAATTGCCTAAAACACTATTTATACATGGTTATTTTACAATTGATGGCAAAAAAATGTCAAAATCTTTAGGTAATGCAATTGACCCTTTAGAATTATTAGAAAAATATTCTGCAGACTCTCTCAGATATTTCTTAATAAGAAATATCCCTTTTGGAGATGATGGAGATTTTAGTGAAAAAAATTTAATAGAAAGGCACAACAACGAACTTGCAAATAAACTTGGAAACTTGGTAAGCAGAACAACTGCTTTAGCAGAAAAACATGGAATACAAAAAACACCAAACAAACTTCTAAAAAAATTAGAATTAAAACAAATAAAAAACCATCTTAATAACTATGAATTAGATAAATCTCTTCATCAAATCTTTGCTTTTATTGACAAATGCAATGAATATATTCAAAAAAACAAGCCTTGGAAAACAAAAGACAAAAAAGTTCTCTATGAACTCGCAGACTCAATCAAAGCAATTGCAATTCTTCTTTACCCATTTATTCCAACAACATCCGAGAAAATCGCAAAAATCCTAAACATTACAATAAATTACAATAATATTAAAAAACCCTTAATAATAAAAAATATCAAGAAAAGTGAAATATTATTTAAGAAAATAAAATGACTCACGAAAATTTAAGAAATAAATTAGACCAAGAAGGATTATACTCAGAAGCTAAAAAAAGAATAGAAGAAGATTTTCAAAAAAGAAAACTACTAGTTAAAGGAATGCCAGAACCAATTGGGGATGGTTATTTAGAAGGATATAAAGAAGGAATTAGATTTATGAAACAAATAATGCATAATAAATTATATAGATAACTAAAAATGGCTGAAGGAATAATAGAATTCAAAGATTGGCAGAAACTTGACTTACGAGTTGGAAAAATAATTAAAGCTGAAGATATTGAAGGAGCAGACCAACTCTATAAAATAACAGTAGATATTGGAGATAAAACACAAACAATCTGCGCAGGAATTAAAGAATTTTATACTAAAGATGAACTTCAAGACAAACTAATTATCCTCTTTGTAAATC
This sequence comes from Candidatus Pacearchaeota archaeon, assembly GCA_017609745.1. Taxonomy (GTDB): domain Archaea; phylum Nanobdellota; class Nanobdellia; order Pacearchaeales; family GW2011-AR1; genus JAFCDK01. The sequence continues at coordinate 10,537 of JAFCDK010000003.1, read as the reverse complement.
TTAAGCCAAGAACAATGCGGGGGGTTGAAAGTCAGGGCATGTTACTTGCAGCAGTCGTTGAAAAAGACGGCAAAGAAGAAAAAGTTGTCTTAATTTCTCCAGAAAAAGATATTGAATTGGGGTGTAAGATTTGCTAATTACTCCTCAAACACTAATAACCTGCCTAACTTCTTCAACAAATTTATCCATAAGTTGAGAATATTCTTTTAACTGGTCCATATTAATTACTATTTCTTTTCCTTTATATTCTACTCTTAAAGCAACATTTTTTCTAAATTCACCTTCACGAGTTTTAGAAAGATGGTCAATTTTTTTAAACATATCATAAACATCTAAAGTTTCTAATATAATCTCATTTTTTTTATAAAGCTTACGAATTGCTTCTTCTTTTTGAAGGGGGGTGGTTGGTATAGATTTGATTTTTTTCTTTTTTTTAGAATATTGGAGTAATTTATCAATAGAAAGAGAAATTAGATTTGCCCAGCGCAAGAGCAAATTAATAATAACATCACAGGTTTTAGTATACTTCAAGCTAACATAAAGCAAATGATCTGCACTAGTTTTTTCTTTTATTATATCCTCCATTTTTACATCTCACTTTCTAAATTCGCTGAAATTTCTAAAGTCAAACAAGTATATATATGTTTCTGACTACTATAGAAAACAGAAAGAGACAACTCGCTCGTTTCACTCGCTCTTTAATTATATTTATCTAATTTCTCAAAACTTTGTTCTATAAATTATTGATTTTTTCAATACCTTTAAATATTTTCAAAACCACCTTTATTTATGGTAAAAATAGGTTTAGAGGTGCACGGATATCTAAAAACTAAAGAAAAATTATTCTGCAGATGTAAAGCAAGCAGTGAAAATACCAGGCCAAATATAAATATTTGTCCAGTTTGTCTTGGGCTTCCAGGAGCAAAACCAATGCTACCTAATAAAGAGGCACTCAAAAAAACTCTTCAAGTAGCAGCTATGTTAAATTCCAAAATAAACACCTTACAAAATAACAAAAAATTGATTTGGCAAAGAAAACATTATAATTGGCCTGATTTGCCAAAAGGATACCAAGATACTATGTCTGGCAGTTATTCTATTCCAGTTGCTGAGCAAGGAGAATTTTTAGGTATTGAAATAACAGAAATGCATTTAGAAGAAGACCCTGCTGCCTGGAATCCAGAAACCGGAACAATAGATTATAATCGTTCAGGACACCCCCTAATTGAAATAGTTACAGAACCAGAATTCACTAGCAGCGAGCAGGTTATCAACTGGATAAAACAACTGCTTCTTGCTTTATCTTATATTAAAGCAGTAAAAAAAGCAGCAGGCATTAAAGTTGATGTTAATGTTTCTACACACGGGGAAAGGGTTGAGATAAAAAATATGAATTCTCTTGCAAACATCAAACAGGCAATAGAATATGAGATAAAAAGGCAGAATAAAGAAAAAATAATTAAAAGAGAAACCAGAAGATATGATTCTCGAAAACAAAAAACCCAGCCAATGCGAGAAAAAGAACAGGCAGCAGATTATAGATTTATACCAGACCCAGACTTGCCTGTTATAAAAGTACAGAATAAATTAGCAAATAAATTAAAATCTCATCTTCCAGAAACACCCCAAGAAAAATTAATAAAAATAATCAAAAAACATAAAATAAAAGAAAGACAAGCAAAGATATTAATTAGTAATTTAGAAATTGCAGAGTTTTTTGAAAAAATATGCGAAAAAGTTGATGCTAAAATAGCCAGTAAATGGGTTTTAGTTGAACTTCTAAGAATTCTCAACTATAACAAGACAACTTTAGACCAAGTTGATATCAAGCCAGAACATTTTATTGAGCTCATTAAACTTGTCCAAACAAAAAAAATAACAGAATTAAAAGCAAAACAAATCCTCAATAAATTTATACCGAAATCATTTAAACCAACAGCAAATGGCCAGGAAACAATTAAAGCAACAGCTGAAATACAAAACATCGTTGATAAAGTGCTAAAGAAAAACAAAAAAGCTGTTGCAGATTATTTAGAGGGAAAACAATCTGCACTAAACTTCTTAATCGGCCAAGTTATGAGAGAAAGCAACAGAAGAGCAGATTACAAGACAACCAGAGAAATTATTTTGGGGGAGTTGGGGAAGTGAAATTAAATATTATATTAACAATAGAAAAGTTTAAATATCTATAAATATCTATAGATACTATGAGCAATCAACAAATTAATCTTAAAATATCCAAAGAATTAGCTGAAGCTGCAACAAGGTTTGCAAAGAATTATGGCTACAGAAATATCCAAGAATTAGCAGCAGAGTGTATGAGAGAAAAAATATTTAATGAAAGTGAGTTTGATGAAACATTTAATGAGAAAGAAATTGAGTTAATTGACGCTTTAATAACTCATAGTATTAAAAACAAAGAATTTTCTACAGAAGAAGAGATGAACAAAATTCTATTAGGATGAAATTTAAAATAATCCCTTTAAATAACTTTAATAAACAACTTTCAGAATTCGATGAAAAATCAAAAAGAATTATTTATGAAAAAATCCAACTAATAAAACAAAATCCTTATAGATATAAAAGGATTTACTCAAAATCCTATTCCAAAGTTTTTAGAGTTAGGTTAAATATTCATTCAAAAGAAACACGTCTTATTTATGTGGTTATTGAGCCAAGTATAATCCTTATCTGCTTTCTTGACAGAAAAAAAGATTATAAAGATTTAGAAAAATATCTAAAAGAGATAGAATAAGACAAGAAATTAAAAAAATAATTTCAAAAGAATTTATATTTTATCCAGAAGGTAAAGCAGGTGGTGTTGGAATTGAACTTCCCCCTCCAAGAATTCCACCACCACTTCCACTTAACCAAAAATAAATTCCTATTGCAATTGCTATCATAATTAGAATTATTATAATCCATATCCATGTTTTCATTTTGTTTTCCTCTTTTTTATTTTTTAATTTAATTAAGGTAATGTTGGTGGGGTGGTTTCATCTCCTACCTCTTCTGATGAACCTAAAGTACAATCATCTGAGACTTTAATTACCCAACCCATACCCTCTGATCGACTATAAAATTGACCTTGATTTGAAATATCTTGCCATCCTTGATGTTCAGAATCCCAAATATAAGATTTTAAGATATTACAATCACTAGAAAAATCTTCTATTTTAATAACATCTTTAGGAAGAACATCTCCCGGATTAATCATGTTTGGAGTAATTACAATAAAATTCCAACCACTAAATAATTTTCTATCATTTAAATTAGGGACATTTTCTGGTGTTGAATATCTTATAGTTCCTATTTTACTTGAATAAACCCAACAAGAAGTTACTGATAACATCTGTTCATCATCTAAAAATCTCCCAACATTTTCAGGAACATTATCAAGATTATTTTTTGGGAAAACTTGTACATACTCTTTTATTTGGGGAGGGTATATCCAAACTACTTTAATATCTTCTTTTTTTATTTCACTTATTTCAAGATCTTCATATTGTGGGAAGAAACAAGGAAGAATATTCCATCCTTTTTCAATAGGCATTTCAACCATATACTGCCCAGTATCCATTTTAGTCATAGAAGCACTCACAAAAACCACTAATCCAATCAACATAATCAATCCCAATACTAAACTTATTCTTTTCATATAATTACATAGAAAATATATATAAAACTTTTCCTCTGAAATTTTCTGTTTTCAAAACAAAAAACTACTTATTGCTCCAATAAAATACATTAAAATTATCAGAACAATAATTAGCCAAGATTGTGGCATGGAATATTCTGGCTGTCTTTTGCCAAGAATTTTGGCTTTTTCAAACATAATCAAAATACCTAAAATTGCAATTCCACCCCCAATAATTCCTGCAGCCCCCAAAATCTGAGTAAAGGTTGCTAAATTAAAATATTGAATAACTAAAAACAATATTAAAGGAATAAAAGAAGATAAAAACCAGCTCTTTCTTTTGCTCAGCCCAAAATCAAACCGATACATATCTCTTATAACAATTGATAAAGCAAAAAACGCAGTAAACATTGTAAGCACACCTAATAAAACAAAGATTTTTCCTAAAGCTAATGTTGCAATTTCAGGAACCTTGGTAAAACTACCTAAAACAACAAATACAAAAATTAAATAAAAAACAACAGGAATAATACTTCCATAAAAAATAGCTTTTTTGAATTTTCTTATATCTCCTTTCATTTCTCTCTTCATTTCAGTAATAACAGATAATCCTAATAAAGAAAAAAGAATAACACCAAAAGGAACAAAAAAGTTCTGATAATTAATATAATTTAAATTTTCTAAACTTACATTAGGTCCATAAATAACAGAAATTAGCAATACTAAAAAAATTATAATAATAAGAGCAATAGATTCACATTTTCTTAAAGCTCTTAATCCTTCATATGTTAAAAAAGCTAAAGACAGCCAAAATAAAATACCAAATAAAAGAGTATAATTAATATGTCCAAAAAATAAAAAACTCAGACTCTGACCCTCACCAATTAAATAAGCAAGTAAAGCAGAATAAATACCAAAAAACATTGAAAAAAACATTAGCCACTGCCAAGTTTTTCCAAGATACATTTTGGCATAGCCTGTAAGATGATGTATTCCTTTTGTTCTTAATATAACTTCTCCAAAATAAAGTCTTACAAATAACATTAATATTCCAATAATAAGTATATACCCAGCACCTATAGCAAATCCAGACTTACTCACAACATATGGAATGCCGAGAAACCCTGCACCCATAATTGTTCCTGTTAAAGTCGCAATTGCTGCAAATAATTTTTTGTCCATTTAAACCTCTTCTTATTATATTAAATTAAAAAAAGAACATATTTAAATATTAAGTTCTTAAGGAAATTATATAGGCTTGTAAGTTAATGGATAGACTCTTCGGTTTCGGCCCGAAAAATGGGGGTTCGAATCCCTCCAAGCCTATTTTAAACTTAAAGAAGTTTTATAAATAAAGAGGAATTATAGATAATGTTATTTACAAGAAAAATCCGCTTAGACCCTTATTTAAAAAAATTTATTAAATATTGTAAAAATAAATTTGGAAAAAATCTTACTGCAATTGTAATTTATGGTTCATATTCTTTGGGATATTTTAATAAAAGAAGAAGCGATTATGATCTCTTTATTATTTTCAAAGACAAAGTGCCAAGAGGAAAAGCAGAAATAAAAAGAAAATTTCCAAAGATTGCAATCCAATATTTTATGACAACTGAAGAATTACTTAACAACACACATTTTGGACATTGGACAAGCTATATAACACTATTAAAGGGTGGAAGAATTTTATATACAACAAAGGGATTTAAAAAATTCTTAAAAAAATTAAAGAAAAAAAATCTTTTTGAAGAATTAATTGATATTGCTGGGATAGAATATAAATATCAGTATGAAAGAAAGGAGTTAAAAAAACGTAAAGGATTTAAAGCAGTAAAATGGGCATTACCTTCAATTAGAAAAAGATTGCAATTATTAACTTATATAAGAAAACATAAATTAATATGGAAAATAGGAAAAAATATTCAATTAAATAAAGATATTTTAAACAAAGAAGAAAGAAAATTTTTATTAAATCTCAATAAAAAACTTAAAAATCGTTCAAAGAACTTTAATAAAAAAGATGAAAAAAGGACTATAGATATATTAAATAAATTAAATAAAGAAATAATAATTAAAGAATTCACGTTAATAAAATAATTTAGCAAAACATTTAATAAACCCATTAACTTAATACAAAAAATGAGAACAGTTCATAAAGTTAGTCTTGTAGTTACAATCTTAATAATTCAGATAGTTGTTATAACTTCAGTTATATTTTTAAGTCAGGAAATTGGCTTACTGAGATATGAATTAAATCAAACAAAACAAGAAATAACAAATACAATCAGTTTATATAAAATAGAATCACAATCTCAAATAAAAGAATTATCAGAAACATTAGCAGAAACAGAAAAAAGTTTAAATCAGCAATTTAGTATATTAAAGGCAGAAACAAGTGCAGATTTCTCGGGAATTGTTTCAAATGTAGCAAAATCAGTTGTTACAATCAGAACAGACTTAGCTCAAGGCTCTGGATTTATTATAACAGAAAATGGGTATATAGCAACAAATGTTCATATCTTAAATATGGGGAAATATGTAAAAGTAATTACATATAATAATAAAATATATGATGCAGAATTAATAGGTTATGATGACACTTTAGATTTGGCTGTTCTAAAAATAAGTGGAGAATTTGATTTTTTAGAATTTGCTGATTCAAATGAAGTAAATTTAGGAGAAAAAGTAATTGCAATTGGAAACCCTTTAGGACTTTCTTTTTCAGTCACAGAAGGAATTATAAGTGGGGTGCATAGAGTCGGACCTCAGGGTTTAGAAGGTTATATACAAACAGATACGCCATTAAATCCCGGGAATTCTGGAGGACCTTTAATAGATACACAAGGAAAAGTTATTGGTATAAATAGTTTAAAAATAAAAGGTTCTGAAAATTTAGGGTTTGCACTTGAATCAAATTATATAAAAGCAAAAATAAATGAAATAATAAACAGCAATTAAAAATGAAGAACAAAATAAAAAAGCAAAAAAAAGCAAAAAATAAAAAAGGTGGTGGATTAAGTGTTAAAAAAGAGAATTTTTCTGAATGGTATAGCCAGATTATTGAAAAAGCAGAAGTTACTGATTTAAGATATGCTGTTAAAGGATTTGTTGTTGTTCGTCCGTGGGGGGCAATTGCTATAGAAAATATATATGATTTATATGAAAAAGAACTTCAAAAACTTGGGCACAAGCCTTGTTTTTTTCCAACTGTAATTCCTGAAAAAAATTTTAAAAAAGAAGCTTCTCATATTAAAGGATTTTCTCCACAAGTTTTTTGGCTGGAAAAAATAAAAGGTGAAGGAAAACTCGCTCTTAGACCAACAAGTGAAACAGCTTTTTTTCAAATGTATAGTTTATGGATTAGAGGGCATAGAGACCTTCCTCTTAAATTATATCAAAGAGCAAATATATTTAGATATGAAACTAAAGCAACGCGCCCATTAATAAGAGCAAGAGAATTTTACTGGATAGAAACCCATAATAGTTTTGAAACAAAAAACCAAGCAGAAAAACAAGTTCAAGAAGATATTAAAATAACAGAAAAAATAATGTATCAAAAACTTGGAATTCCTTTTTTAGCATTAAAAAGACCTGAATGGGATAAGTTTGCAGGAGCTATTTATACAATAGGTTCCGATGTATTAATGCCAGATGGGAAAGTAATTCAGCAACCATCAACCCACATGCTTGGACAGAATTTTGCAAAAGTTTTTAATGTAAAATTTAAAGATGAAAAAGAAAGAGAACAATATGTTTGGCAAACTTGTTATGGTCCGGCAATGTCAAGAATTTTAGCTTCTGTAATTGCAATACATGGAGACAACAGTGGATTAATAATGCCTTTTTGCATTTCTCCAATTCAAATAATAATTGTGCCCATATATACAAGTAAAAACAAAAAGAAAATAATAAATGAATCAAAAAAAATACTCAAAAAAATAAAACAACTAAATCTCAGAGCAGATATAGATTTTAGTGATAAAAGACCAGGAGAAAAATATTATGAATGGGAATTAAAAGGAGTTCCTTTAAGATTAGAAATAGGTGAAAAAGAAATTAAATCAAAAAAAGCAGTTCTTTTTATTAGAGATACAAAAAAACGCCAGATTATTTCTATCAGTCAATTATCAAAATTAATCTCAATAGGCAATCAATTTGACAAAAGATTAAAGCAAAAAGCAGATAAATTAATAAAAGGAAAAATTATTGATTGTAAAACAAAAGAACAAATTAAAAAAGTAATCAATGACAAAAAAATTGCAAGATGCAATTTTTGTTCAATAGATAAATCAGGTGAAAAATGTGCAGAAATTGTTGAAAAAAATATCGGCGCAGAAGTCCGCGGAATTCTTGCAAACAAAAAAGAAAAACCAAAAGGAAAATGTATAATCTGCAATAAAAAAGCAAAACACATTGTTTATATTGCTAAGAGTTATTAATTTTTATTCTCTGTATTAAATTACATAAATGTTTATTAAAAGAGAATAATTAATAAATAAATGAGTAACTCAGAAGATATTATTAGTTATCTATTGTTTTTTACAGGATTATTAATGACACTTTTAATTCCTTTACCTATTAAAGATGAGTATAGATTATTTATAATAAGTGCAGTTATCTTTGGCTTCTTAGTAACAATTTTATCAAGATATACTACTAAATTAGAAAAACAAAATAGAGAGTTAGAGGATTTAGACAAAAGATTTAAAACTATAGAAGACTTAAATGATAGATATTAGAGAATTAAAAAGAGAGGTATTTAAAAAATGAATAAAAGAGGATTTTCAGATAAAGACATGCTCAATTTAATAAAAATAGCAATCATAGCAATAATTGGATATATAATAATTAAAGCAATTATAGAAGCAATTTAAACTTCCTTCTGAACTAATCTCTTAAATTTTTCTAAATCTTCTGAAGGAATTGTAGCACCTGTAGCATGTTTGTGTCCCCCACCCCGCGCCCCCTCAATCTGCTTGACAACTTTTAATGTCAATTTCCGAACATCTTTTTTCCACCTCATAGAAACATTAATTTTTTCATTATTTCTATAACAAACAACAATTAATTTATCAGGAAATTTAAAAAAAAGTTCATTTGCAATATCCGCACTTAAACTAAACTGCCCAGCATAAATAAAAAATAATGATTTGTCAGACTTTTTACCTATAGTTTCTGCATTTTTAATATATTTTTGATATCGTTTATCAATCTGTTTAAATCTTTGATATATTTGGTTTTTCTTATCTTCAGCAAGAATTTCATGAGGGGTTCTTGTCTTAACTAATGTTTTCAACATTCTTACAACACTGCTTGTTCTGTCTTTTAAAGCAAAATTTAAGATTCTAACAACCTTACCTATATCAGTAGAATAAACAGCCTGCAAAGTAGTATTTACATCTCCCCATAATTCAGGATATTGTTTCTTAAACTCTGGAACAAACTCAGGCATATAAGCATCACCAATACAACCAATCATAGCTATCCACATATCTTGTTTTTTTTCTTTAGCAATTTTATAACAAAGATAACAAACCGGCTCATTTTTCTTATCTTTATTATTCATAGGATTAAAATAATAAATTCCATATTTTTTAACAATGCCAGTAACATCCATATCGTGGTGGTCAATCCAAACAAAAGGCACTCCAATTTCCTGAACTTTTTTCATAAACTCTTCGTCAATTTCAGGTTTATCTAAAACAAAAACATAATCTGCATTTAGTTCAGTTATTCGTCTTGCATAACCTATATTTAATCCAGGATAACTTTTTATTGCAATTCCTTTGCCTCTTCCAATAAACCGACGAAGTAATAAGTAAGAACAAAGTCCATCAACATCATTATCAAAAAAGAAAAGAGGATTTTGAGCCCTGCTCAGATGTTCGCGGATTTCTTTGATTTGATTAGAAGTTAGCATAGAAAAAACAAAAAGAAAGAGATTATATAAAATTATGTTTTTAGGATATTTTTTCTACTTGCGCAAACCCATTTTCCCAATAAACATTCCATTGTTCAATTATATCTGCAGATAAATCATAAACATTAAAAATATGCTCTATGGTAGGAACTTGCCAAGAATAAGGCAAAATAATATAATTTCCATTTGAATCATATATTCTATCAAACCTTCCACCAGCATTAAGTTTTACTTCACAAGATTTATCTTTCCCATTTACTTTTGCAAAAGTTAGTTCAAGACTTCCAAGAGTACATATATCACCTGATGTTCGATCAGAATAAAGCACTTTTCCTGTAACTTCATCATATACATCTGTGTAATTACCTCCATCCCTCTCAGTCCACCTCTTTAAAGATAATAAATAAGATTCTGCACCTGCTGTAGAATTCCATGAAGCAACAAATTGTCTATCATTATTAGAATAATTATAAAACAATACATTACTTTCCTCTACTACTAATATATCATCATTGTCATATCCGACCATATAATAAAAAGTTCCATCCCCATAAAGTAAAGGAATTGATGCTATCCCACTTTCGATTGGAACTTTAACATATACAGAAGAAGATCCAACAGTATAAAACTCAAAATCTGTTACAGGCAAACAAGCCCCGTCTTTGCAACCATTTGGGCAATTATATATATCATATCTAAAAGTTCCAGGAACACAAGACCATTCTGTTAACTCATCCCCATTGCAAGCATCATTATGTCTTCCTGAAGGACTATATGTTTGATCAATATATCCCCTTACATAATAACTCTCTTCCAAACTTAAATTACCATCACTATCCTCACAAATTGCAATACCAGCCTCCTCTTCATAAATCTCCTTAATTTCCTCTTCACTCAAAGCCTTATTATAAATTCTTAATTCATCTATTGAACCATTAAAATAATTTGAATATTTTCCACCCCAGGTATTTGTTCCAATT
>JAFCDK010000002.1 GCA_017609745.1 Candidatus Pacearchaeota archaeon | reverse complement strand
TTTCAGGAAGTAAGATTATTCCTAAAGTTTGCAATTTACCTGTAACTGCTAATGTTGTTTCTGAAAGAACCAGACCAAATATGTTTGAAGAAGAAGGGTTAGGAGTCTTTGTATGGATAACTCTTCTTGTAGCTGCAATTATAATCTTAGCAATAATAATTCTTGTTTTAGTAAAAAGAAGGAGATGAATTTAAAAAGTTCTTAATCTTAACATAATCATGAAAACTATAATATGTTTGGTGTGTTTTATATTAATAAGCAGTATCGCTTTTATTTCTATAGTTTCTGCAGATAATGGGGCAGGAAAAGTAACCGGCAGTTTTAGTATAACTGCTAAGTCTATTGATGAAACTAATAAAACTTATGAACAAGATATTCAAACTCAAAAACAACAAGAATCAAAAAATAAATTAGTAAAAGCAATTAAAGATTTTTTTAAAAATTTGTTTGGATTATTTAGAAAATGAGGGGCATCTTTGCTTATGTGGTGTTTATATTGATTTTCCTTAATTTAATTTATTTAGTTTATGGTTTTAGTATTCCTGGACAATTTACAGTTCCTAAAGAAGGGGGAGCCCAGCAATCTAATGGGGGTGGAGGAAGAGATATTAGTCCTAAAAAATCTGAAGAACCAAGAGATGAGTTTGAAACACTTGAAGAAAAAATTCTTTGCGAGTCGCAATGGAAATGTGCGGAATGGTCTAAATGTGAGAAATTTATTAGAACAAGAAAATGCACTGATATAAATCAATGCACAGATAAATTTGAAAAAACAGAAAAAAGAGTTTGCGTCCCAGAAGAAAAAATAACTATAGATATATTTGTTAATTTATTAATAGCTTTAATAATATTGGTTATTTTTATTATTATATTAAAAAGAATTAGTAAGAAAAAAAAGAAAAAGCGGTGATTATTTTTCAATAATATCTTTTTTCATTTTTCCCCCTTTGTTTTTGATTTTATTTAATTTATTATTTTCCTTTCTTCTTCTCATAATCTTTAATTGCTTTTTTAAGAGTAGATAACGCTAAATCTGCGCAATGGAATTTTATTGGAGGTAATCCATTTAATTTTCTTAGAATATGTTTTTGATTTATTTTTTTGACATCATTTATTTTTTTTCCTTTAACAATTTCAGTTAATACTGAACCTGAAATTATACTTGCAATACATCCGAATGTTTGGAATTTTATATCTTCAATTTTATTATCTCCAATTTTTAAATAGATATCCATTATATCCCCACAAATCGAGCTTTTTACTCTTGCTTTAGCATTTGCGTCTTTAATTTCTCCTACATTTTTTGGATTTTCAAAAATTTTTATTAACTTTTTTGAATAAGTCATTTTTCAATTGGGTCTTGATTTTTCTATTTTTTTATTTAATTCTTTAATAATTTTCTCAATTTCTTTGTTATTCATGCCGTGGGCTTTTAGTCCTTGTTCTAAAGTTTCCATCATTGCCATAGGACAACCTATGCAACCAAGACCTCGCTGAAATAAAATCTCAACTACTTCTGAGTTTTGTGTTATTAAGTCACTAATTTTTGTTTTTTTTGTTATTTTTTTATCTGCCATTATTATTTTACCTGAACACACTTATTTTCCTTAATTTTTTTATGATTTTAGGCAATATTTTAAGTATATAATTTATTTCTTCTTTAGTATTAAATTTACTTAAACTTAATCTTATTGAACTATTTGCTTGTTCTGGAGAAAGGCCTATAGCTATTAGTACATGGCTTGGGTCTAATGTATGAGATGAACATGCAGAACCAGTTGAACTGCAGATGGCTTTTGCATCTAAATAGCCCCCAATTGCTTCTGCTTCTACACCTTTAAATAATATATTAATATTATTACAAAGTCTTTTATTTCCTTTAGGACCATTTAATTTTGCATCTGGAATTGACTTTAAAATTCCATTAATAAGTTTGTCTCTAAGTTCTTGCATTTTCTTTATATCTCGAAAATTCGCAATTTTGACAGCTCGAGCAAATCCTATAATACCTGGAATATTTTCTGTGCCGCTTCTTAATCCTTGTTCGTGCCCACCACCATGAAGTAATGCTCCAATCTTTGTGCCTTTTCTAATATATAATGCTCCAATACCTTTTGGTCCATGAATTTTGTGGGCATTAAGTGTGATTAAATCAATTGGAATTTTTTTAACATTAATTTTAACTTTTGTAAATGACTGGCAGGCATCTGTATGAAAATAAACTCCTTTTTCTTTACATATTCTACCAATAGATTGTAAATCTTGAATTGTTCCTATTTCATTATTTCCATGAATAACAGAAACTAAAAGTGTTTTATCTGTAATAGCATTTTCAACATCTTTAGGATTTACAAAACCTTGTTTATCTACGTCTAAATAAGTTACATTAAAACCTAATTTTTCCATTAAGTTGCAGGAATTTAAAACACAATCATGTTCAATTTTTGTTGTTATAATATGATTTTTATCGTTCGCCTGATTTGCAAAACCAATTTCTTTTATTACCCAGTTATTTGCTTCTGTTCCTCCAGATGTAAAATATATTTCATCATATCTTGCACCTATCGCTTTAGCAATTATGACTCTTGATTCTTCCATCGCTCTTTTTGCTTCTTGACCAAACAAATGCTGAGATGATGCATTACCATATTTCTCGTTGAAATAAGGCACCATAGCTTTAATCACGCTTTCATCTACAGCAGTTGTTGCAGCATTATCAAGATAGATTTTTTTCATTTTTGTTTTATTTTCTCTCTATTGGATTCATATGGCATTGTTTTATAATTCCTTTATTAAACTTACGACAAACAGCACATTCATATCCACTAATTTTTATTAATTTTAACAATCGCATGATTTCATTTACTGCATTTTTATTGTTTTCATTTATTTTATCAGCAGATTTTTCAATTTCTCGCTTCACATCTGCAGGCAGTTTGAATTTAACTGCTCTTTTTTTATTAATATATTGTGAAACAGCTGCCTTGCTTATACCTAAAATCTTCCCTGTCTTCTCAAAAGTGAGTTTATATTTTTTAGTAAAAATTTTAGATAATTCACTCCTGATTGCGGGAATTATATACCATACTTCAATTTCTTGCGGCAAAGAATAGTTAGCCATAATAGTTAACAATAGTAAACTTTTATTTATAAATGTTTTGGAAGTGAAGTATAGAATTAAGAAAATACTATTTTAAGATGCTTTAAAATCTATTATTTTTAATTTAAATTTGCCGTGATTTTTAGCACATAATATTTCTAATTCTCCTTGTTCATTTAAACTAATTTCACTTCCTTTTAATTTACATTCATGAGTTTCCCACGACCCTTTTGGTAAACAACAAATTAATGTGCTTTTTTTGTATAAATATCCTTCTGTTAAATCAACATTAGTAACTTTTAAATCTTCAGAAAGAATTCTCAAATTTGGACAATTAAAAGGTTTAGAAGATTCAGATAATTGAGCTAAATATTCTTCAAGTTCTTTATAATCATCAAGTTCTTTCATTTTTAATAATAATACCTAGACCCAGAATAGCCATAGCCACTATAATATCTCCCACCATATCTATTGTAATTAGGTCTATAATACTGATATCCATAGTATTTTGGAATTTTATTAAGTCTATATGTGTTCATTGCAGAATCTAAATAATCATATCCTCTCGAATTTTGGACTCTATTATATCCAGTATAAAATCTAGAACGTGGAGCGTAATATCTTGATGAATCTAAAAAATCCAATGAATTATAATGTGTTTCATATTCATATCTTGGAGAATTCCAAGTGTGTGTTAATGTAAATCCTTTATTGTGGCCGTGTAAATCCTCTTTATACGCCCATTTTTCATTATTTGTTACATAATTTTCTCCATAACTTTCACTTCCATAAACGAGTGCATTAGCTAAACCAATAGATAATAAAAGAACCAGCACTACTAATACAGCAAGATATTTCTTTTTCTGCATTAAAAATAAAGAAAAACCGAATATATAAATATTCTTAGTTTATAATATATTTATTTTTTTATAACTTTTATTGCATTTACAGGGCAACCACTAACAGCATCTTTTATTTTTTGTTTTTCGTTTTCTTTTATTTCGCTTTTTTTTGTTCTTGCTTTTCCGCCCTCAATTTCAAAAAAATCAGGCAAAATAGCTGAGCATGCCCCACATCCAATGCACTTCTCTTTATCAATTAATATTTTATATTCACCCATTTTATAGATATATAAAAAATCAGGGGTTTAAAAAGTTTTATAAACTAAAATCGTATAGTTTTAGCATGGTATGGGCATGGATAATTGGTGGAATTGTAGCTTTAATAGTAATTATATTTATAGTTTATTATAATAAATTTGTTCTTTTAGGGAATAGAATAGATAATTCTCTTTCACAAATAGATGTTCAACTTAGAAAAAGAGCAGACCTTGTTCCTAATTTGATTAAGACAGTTAAAGGTTATGCTAAGCATGAAAAGTCAATAATGGCAGATGTTACGAATGCTAGAAAAAATTTGCTTGGCGCTAAAGATATTAAAGGGAGAGTTAAAGCTGGAAATCAATTACAACGAGCATTAAAGAGTATTTTTGCAATTGCAGAAAATTATCCGCAATTAAAAGCAAATGAAAACTTTTTACATCTTCAAAAAGAATTAAGTGCAATAGAAGATAAAGTTGCTTATGCAAGACAATTTTATAATGATAGTATTTTAAGTTATAATAATTCTGTAAAAGTATTTCCTGGAAAGATGTTTGCTTCATTATATGGTGTTAAAGTAAAACCATATTTAGAAATTCCAGCAGAATCCAGAGCAGTTCCTAAAGTTAAGTTTTGAAAAAAAATAACATGGCAGAAAAAGAACTGAAAAGAAGAATTGTATTTTATGATCAAATTGCAAAAAATAAACGTCAAAGTTTTTTTCTAATTATCGCAATTTTTTTAGTTTTTCTTTTATTTGGTTATATTATTTCTCTTGCAGTAGACCCTGGTTTTTTCTTTATCATAATGATTATTTCTATAATTATTTCAATCTCATATATTGTTATTGGTTATTATAAAAGTGATAAAATAGCTTTAGCGTCTGTTAAAGCAAAAAGAGCTGACAAAATAAAATATCGCCAACTTTATCACGCTGTAGAAGGATTAACAATTGCATCTGGTTTGCCCATGCCAAAAGTTTATATTATGGAAAACAATCAGATAAATGCATTTGCCTCTGGAAGAGATCCCCAGCATGCTATTATTTGTGTTACAACAGGTGCAATAGAAAAACTTGATAAACAGGAATTAGAAGGAGTAATAGGCCATGAATTGAGCCATATTGCAAATTATGATATTAGATTTATGACTTTAGCTGCTATTTTAGTTGGTATGATTGCAATTGCTTCAGAGATTTTTCTTAGAAGTTTGTGGTTTGGTGGGGGGCGTGGAAGGCGTGATGATAAAGCAGGAGTAATTTTTCTTATATTAGGTATTTCAATGGCAATTATTGCACCAATTTTAGTTAAGCTAGTGCAACTTACAATTTCTAGGAAACGAGAGTTCAGTGCTGACGCTACAGCAGTTAAGCTTACAAGATATCCTCCTGGCTTGACAAGAGCATTAAAAAAAATTAAATATGAAACAGGAATGAAAAAAGGACAAGTTCCGGGTGCAGTAGCGCCTCTTTTCTTTGCAAATCCATTTAAAAAAGATGCGATGAAAAATTTAAGAAGCACTCATCCGCCAATAGATAAGAGAATTGAAGTTTTAGAGCGGATGTGAAATAAATATTATAGAATAAATCTATTTATAAAAATTTAATCTCTTTTTCACAAATCCTTCCACATCAAATTTTTGTCCATCAAATTTTTAAGCTGAGGCCATTGTTCTTCTAAAGTTTGTTTTTCTTCTTGCCAGAAAATTCCAACAGGAATTTTTCCTTTTAAATTATAATTATATTCACTTGCTTTTTTCATTGCTTCATCGAGATTTTTTGAAGTATTTATTTTATAAATATTCTCACTTAAAATTTTTCTTGTATCATGAAAAATAATGCATGGTTGTAAAATTTCAACAAAAGAAAATCCTTTATGTTTTATTGCTTGTTTTAAAATTTCTGTTGTATGTTTAATATCATTAGCATATGTCCTTGCTACAAAACTTGCTCCTGCTGATAAAGCGAGTTTAATTGGATTTAGTGGCTGACCAAAACTTCCTATTAACATTGTTTTATCTTTATAAGTTGGTTCTGAAGTTGGAGTTGGCTGACCAGTTGTTAATGAGAATGTCTGGTTATTATGAACAATTAAAGTCATATCAATATTATATCTGCAGGCGTGAATAAAATGTCCTATTCCTTCTGCATATGTATCTCCATCTCCTGTAAAGCATATTACTTTTAAATTTGGGTTTCCTATTTTAATGCCAATTCCTGTAGGAATAGCCCGTCCATGCAAGCAATAAACTCCTGAATAAGGCAAATAATCAAATATTTTTCCATGACAACCAATTCCTGTTGTAATAGCTAAATTTTTTTCTATTCCAAGTTCTTTAATAGTATTTTGCACACTTGCCAGTATACTAAAATTCGAACATCCTGGACACCAAGTTATATCTGCTAGTTTCATGCTAATAAGCCCCCATTATATTTTCTTAATATATTATCACGCTGCTCCTCATCTATTTCTTCTCTTTGAAGTCTTTTGTTTAATATATTAATATAAAATTCTGCAACTTCTTTTCCTCCTTTCAGTGCACTCTTTTTATAATATCTTTAGGAGTAAATGGTCTTGCATCATATTTTAAAATTTTTTCAACCTTTACTCTGCATTTATCTTCAATAATTTGAGCAAGCTGGCCAGTAGAGTTATATTCAACAACATAAATCTTGCCTTTACAATTTTTAATTTCTTTTTTAATTTTTTCAATATCAAGCGGGGCAAGATAAATGATTTGTAAAAACCGGGAATTTATTTCATCTAAACTATCTAAGATAACTCCTTTAACACTTCCTGCTCCTATAATAAGATTTTTTGCATTATTTTTTCCATAAATTTTAATTGTTTCGAATTTACTGAGAATTTCTTTATTCATTATTTCTGTTTTTTTATTAAGTTTATCAAGCATTGAAATATTCACACTGCTTAGTTCACTTACAATACCATATTCATCATGTGTATAAGAAGATGCTTTGCAGATATTTATTCCTGGTAAACATCTTGCTCCTGCATAATTTTTATCTGTTTTTGCAAAATTTGTTTTAATCTCATTGACTTTTGGGACAGAGGTTAAAGTGAATTTGCTTTCTGCAACATGTTTATCTGAAAGTATAATACTTAAGGTTCTATATTTTTGGCTTAAATAAAACGAGCTATTAGTTGCTTGAATACATTCTTCTGCATCTCCTGGAA
Organism: Candidatus Pacearchaeota archaeon; assembly: GCA_017609745.1. Lineage (GTDB taxonomy): Archaea > Nanobdellota > Nanobdellia > Pacearchaeales > GW2011-AR1 > JAFCDK01. The sequence continues at coordinate 54,332 of JAFCDK010000002.1, read as the reverse complement.
TTATAACAGCTCTTGGAAATTCTCCATGACTGCTGTAAAGTGCAATATTAATATCCTGCTGCATACTATAAGTTGGAATACCAGTTCCTGGTCCAGGTCGAGAAGCTAAATAAACAACTAAAGGAATTTCTGAAATTCCCTGAAGACTAAGTGCTTCTGACATTAAATCAAAACCACCTCCAGATGTTCCAACCATTGAGCGGGCACCTGCAAAACTTGCTCCTAAAGCCATATTAGCAACTGCAATTTCATTTTCAGGCTGAAACATCATAAACTTGCTGTCTTTTTTAGTTTCATATTTTGCTAAAATATGCATTACAGGGGTTGCGGGGGTCATGGGATATGCAAAATAAATATCTAATCCAGAATCAATTGCACTAATAGATATTCCTTCTGAACCAGTTAAAATAATTTTTTCCTTGCTGTCTGATTTAGGAAGAATATTTAGTTTTTTATTTGTTAAATCATAACCTATTTTTGCTGCTTTAATATCATCCTCATAAAGAGATTTTCCTCTGAATTTTTTATCAATATAATTATTTAATTCATTTATATTAAGACCTAAAAGTTTTACTAATACTGCTGCAAAAATCATGTTTTCTATTCTTTTATCTAATTTGTGCTGTTCTATGATTTTTGCTGTGTCTATTTTTAGTCCTTGTTCTTTAGAAATTATTGCTCCTGTTTTTTTAAGTTTTTTTGAATGCAAATCAAGAGTTTTTTTATCAAGTGCAACTAAAATATCAATTTCATTATCATAAGAATAAACTGGTTTTTCTGAAATACAAAGAATATTAAAATTGTGCTCCCCCCTTACAAAACTGCCGTAATCTCTATAATTAAAAACATAATATCCTGCTTTAACTAAAATATTAGATATTGTTTCTGCTAATTCATTTGCTCCTTGTCCTGCTTGACCTCCAAAAAGAATATTTACCCTCACCATATTTCTATATTAAAGTGTATATTAAGGTTTATAAATGTTTAAGTATGTTAAGTATATATGAAAGAGGACAAGATTCTAAATTTAGAAAAATCATTTGAATTTTTAAAAGATTTTCCTATTGCTAATTATAAAATTATAAAGAATGAAAAAGATTTAGAGAATATCAAACTAGATTTTCCAGTTTATCTAAAAATTTCTATAGGGGGGCATAAATTAATTCTTGGAGGTATTGTTAGATGCAAGGATAAAAAACAGATTGAACAAGAATTTGAGAAAATGAAAACTAAGTTTCCGGACAAAAACTTCATCATTCAAGAAGAGGTAAAGGGCGAGGAATTTATTATTGGAATAAAAACAGATGAAGTTTTTGGCAAGATGTTAATGTTGGGTTTTGGCGGCAGCCAAGTTGAAGAAACTAAAAATGTAGTGTTTAGAACAGCGCCAACATCAAGTTCTGAAATTAAAATCAGACAAATTAATTTCTCTTGCAGAAAAAGTTTCAAAACTACAAGTTCAAGAAATAGATTTAAATCCTGTGATAGTCAACAACAAAGAAGCGATTATTGTGGATGCGAGGATATTATTATAAAACAATAATTTTATATACTATTTCTCTCTTTTTAAAAATATGAAGAGGGGATTAATAATCTTAATTCTATTATTAATAATAGTTCCAATAGTAGGGGCTATAGCGCCCCCTGCTCCAGCATTCTGTAAAGATCAAGGTTATACAGTTGATTGGGGTTTTTATGAAAATGGTTCTGCTTATTATTTTTGTGTTTTTAATGATGAGGATAAGTGTGATATGGATGAATTTTATAAAGGGAACTGTGGTCTGGAGTATGTAAAAGAAATTCCATGTAGAAAAGAAGGAGAATTTGTATTTTCGCAATTTGAAGAATGTTGTAAAGGTTTAAAACCTTATGGACCTTCAATTGGACACCCAACTTGTCAGCCATTTTCAAAGAGATTTGTTAGTAAGTTAATATGTAATCCTCTTTATTGGTTTGTAGAAATAGTAATCCTCATTCTTATTATATTCTTTATTATCTGGGCTATTAGGAAAAAGAAATAATTCTTATGGTTGTTTAAGCTACAGTTTCTTTAATAAATTCTTTAGAAACATTTTTACTTGCATTAAGAACTTCTATGCCCAAAAGTTTATCTTCTTTATCAAAATCTAAAACAATATCTCCATTAACACTTACAGTTTTATCTACCTCTCCTTCTTCAATTCTATCTTTAACATAAATATATACTGCATCAGCATCTTTATCAAAATCTATTTTCATTTTAACCTATTGGATAAACTGTTATAACCTTTATATAATTTTCTTTTTTAATATAAACTACTTTAATTAATCTATTATTTATCTTTTTAAAAGCTTCTATTATTTTGCCTCTTCTTATAGTGTATTCTGGAATCTCTATAATTTCATGTACTTCTTTTTCTTTAATAGTTCTTTCTTTTAGCCTCTTTTTTGCATGTAAAGAAAATATTATTAACATTAATCTCCCCAACCCCCTCAATCAAATCCCTAATTTCTACAGAATTTATTATTCCTTTTTCTTTTAGAAATTTATTTGCTGCTTCTACACTTCTTCCTCCAACAAAACCTGTGAAAATTGGTTTTTTCCTTGAAACTAAAATCTTTGCTGTCGATAGTGGCTGAGTCATTTCTTGAGGTGTTAAAAGTATTAAAAAGAAATCAAAAAACTTTTCTTTTTCAAGAAGAGAAATAGTTTTATTATATCTTTCTGGCAAAGCATCTCCCATTATATCTATAGGATTATTATGACTCCAAGCTTCTGGAAGAACTTTATTTAGTTTTTGTTTTATATTTTCTGGAAGTTCTGGAACTTTGATATTATTTTCTTTACAATAATCTGTAGCTAATACACCTAAACCTCCCGCATTTGTTATAATACATGCTCGATTGCCTATTTTTCTTTTTTCTAAAATATTTATTGGTTTTCGTTGTTGTTTTTTTCCTAATGCGGTGTTTATCATTTCATTAATACTATGAACTTCTTTTATTCCTAATTGTTTGAAAACTCCTGAATAAATTCTTGCATCTGAAGCAAGAGAAGCTGTATGAAGAGCAGCTGCTTTCCCCCCTTGTTCTGTTCTTCCTGCTTTAAGTGCTATAATAATTTTTTTACATTTTTTACATACCTCTATGAACTTTTTTCCTGTTTCTGGTTTAAAAGATTCTATGTAAAGAATTATAGTTTTTGTATTTTTATCCTTGCAATAATATTTAATGAAATCACTAAAATCTAAATCATCCATATTTCCTAAAGAAATAAAACCAGACAATGGCAGACCCATATCTAAAATTCCAACGCCTAATGCTCCTGACTGACTTATTAAGGCTATGTGTCCTTTTTTTGGCATATATTTAAAAAAACTGGCGTTAATTTGTTTTATTGGATTAATAATTCCTAAAACATTAGGACCTAAAAGATTAATTTTATTTTTTTTTGTAATGTTTATTATTTTTTCTTGAAGTTTTTTATTTCCGACTTCACTGAAACCAGATGAAATTATAATTACATTTTTTAAGTGTGCTTCTACAATATCTTGTAGAATCATAGGAACAATTTTCGCTTTAACAACAATTATTGATAAGTCAATATTTTGTTTTATATCTTTGATATTTTTATAACAAATTTTTCCAAGAATTTTTTTGGTTTTTGGATTTACAGGAAAAATTTTTAATTTTTTATTTGCAACCAGATTTTTAAATATTATGTGTCCAACTTTTTCTTTATGATTAGATGCACCTATAACCGCAATTGTTTTTGGATTAAGAATTTTTTCTACTTTGTTTTCCATCTCTTTTTTTTAAATATTTATTTCGTATCTAATATTCTTTTTATATCTATAATATAAACAGCTTATCTCATATTTAAATTTTTATTTTTTTCATTCTAAATGCTAGCAGCTTTTTTGAAAATCTTTAAAGCTTGTTTTTCAGAAACTTTTTTCTTGTGTTTAGCTGGATTAGCTTCCTGAATTTTAAGATAAGCAGGAACTGCCTGGTAAACAACCATTCCTAATCCATCAACTAAATTTTTAAGTCCTTCATTTTCAGCTATTACTAAAGTTTTTGAAGGAGGATTTTTAGGAAGAACAATGTCTGCGATTACAATTTCAGGATTTAATCTTCTCAATTCTCTTGCAATTGTTCGTGCCTGATTATTATTAACCCCAGCATTTTTATCACACTTGATATCCGCAGCTGCAAATGCAGAATATTTTTCTAATGGACCATCAGAACCTTTATCTGTTAAATTAATTGCAACATCAGGTACTGTAAAAGAATTTAATAAATATCCTCTTATTATATCTTCTCCTCCAGCAACTGCTATTTGCCCATATTCTTTATTAAGCTTTTCTGCTATAGAGACTGCCTTGGAAAATGTCCTATTTAAAATAGTTATTCTATTAGATTTCTTACTTGCTATTAATCTTGCAACCTCTTTTGCTACTCCGCCTGCACCAAATATAATTGCATTACTCCCTTTTAATTTTTTTCCAATAGAATCAAATTTTTCTTCTAAACTTCTGACAAATCCAATAGCATCAGTATTATATCCTATTAACTTCTCATTATCTTTAACAACAATATTAACAGAATCTAAATCTGCTGGCTTTACCTCATCAAGTAAATCCAGTCTTTCTTTCCAGCCAACTCCAAAACCTCCCCCTAAATATTTTGGGTCTGATTTTAAAGCATTTATTACAATTTCTTCATTCTTTGGGTTAGCAACCACCATTATATTCCTTATATTTAATCCAAGTTTCTCATATAGTGTATTCCACATAACAGGAGTTTTAGCTCCATAATCATGAGCAATTAAAGGAACTACATAAGCATCTAAGTTATCTAGTCTCTCTATTGAGAAATTATTTTTTTCTGGAAGCTTAGCTATATATGCGTAGTTCATTTGAATTAATTTCTTTAAATTTGTTGGTTTGTCTGTCATTTTAATTTCTTTGTAATTTTAATTTATTATATACAAAAGTAGCTGCAATAGCGCCTTCTCCACAAGCAGTTATAACTTGTTTTAAAGAATTATTTGTTATATCACCTGCAGCATAAATCCCTTTAATATTTGTTTTTTGTTCTTTATCTGTGATTATGTATCCTTTTTCTGTCTTTAATCCAAGTTGTTTTGAAAATATTCTATTTGGGATAAAACCAATTTCTATGAAAACTCCATCTAATTCTAATGAATCTTCATTACTCAACTTAACTCCTTTTACAGAATTGTCTCCATAGATTTCTTTGATTTCTAAATTAAATAAACTCTTTATTTTTTTATTTTTTTCTAATTGATTTACCCACATAGGTTCTGCTCTAAAAAATTTGTTTTTCCTATAAATGATGTAAACTTTTTTTGCATATTCTGCTAATAATAATGCAGAAGTTACTGCAGCATTGCCCCCCCCAATTATTGCAACGATCTTATTTTTAAAAAAAGCAGCATCACATGTTGCACAATAACTTGCCCCTTTTCCTAAAAATTCGTTTTCTCCTTTAATATTTAATTTCTGCTTTTTTCTTCCTGTTGCTAAAATTATTTTTTTTGTTAGATATGTTTGTTTATTTGTTTTAATTATAAAATTATTATCTGAACCTGTTATCTTTTTTACTTCTTCTTGTTTAATTTCTCCATTTAATTCTTTTACATGATTTATTAATTGTTGGGTTAATTTAGCGCCTGTTATATTATTTTGAGTTGGAAAATTACAAATTTTATGTGCTTCAGAAACTGTTCCTCCTAAAAAATTTCCAATAATTAAAAAGTTTAGATTATATCTTGCTGCATAAATTCCTGCGGTTAAACCAGCAGGACCACTTCCAATTATTATTAAATCATATTTTTTCATTTTTGTTTTGGTTTTATTTTAAGATAAATCAATTACTTGTGCTAACTCAGATTTTAGCGTCTCTTTTGGACGCAAACCAATAAATTCCTTAATAACTTTTCCATCTTTAAAAAGTTTCATATTTGGTATGCTTTGGATTTGATAAGTCATTGCGAGAATTTGATTTTCAGGAATTTCAGTGTCCAATTTTCCTATTTTTAATTTACCTTCTAATTCTTCTGATAATTCCTGTAATGCTGGAGCCATCATTAAACAAGGTTGACACCAGGGCGCCCAAAAATCTACTAAAATAGGAATTTTTGAATTAATAACTTCTTCTTCAAAATTGCTATTTGTTATCTCGATTGTTTTTGACATTTTTATCTTCTATTAAATTTAGTTGGATTTTTATAATTAAAAGGGTATTTAAATGAATTGGAGTATCTAATAATACTTCTATAAAAATGAAATACTCTTACCATCTTTCTATTTCATTTTCAACTTTTTTTATCCAATTATGTATTATCTCTAAAATCTTTTGTTTTAAAATTAATTTTTCTTTGATAGAATATATAAAAATGTATCCTCCTTTTCTAAGATTTTTTTGACTCTTTTTTATTAATCCTATTTTATTAATATTATTTATAGCTTTTTGAGAAGTTGACAATCCAATTTTAAATATTTTGGCCAAGTGTTGTGTTGTAAATTCTTTATTAGAATTTTCCATTAAATATTCAAATATTCTAAATTCTGTTTTTGTTAAATTCAGACTACATCTAATTACTTCTCTTAAATCAAATGTTTTGCATGCAAAATCTATCATTTTATTTTTAAAGTGGGTTTAATTAATAGATACTTTGATTTTTCAAATATTTATTTTCATAATTATACTTATATTATATTATTTATAAATCTTGTTTCTATAAGTCAACAGAAAATTAGTTTGTATTGAGTGATTAGTTAATTTTAAAATATAACTTTTTCTTAATAAATAATGATAAAGAAACCAAAAATTCTGATTATGTTTTCAGGCGGATTAGATTCAAGACTTGTAGTGAAACTTTTGCAGGAGAAGAAGTATAAAATAGAGGCAATTTATTTTAGATTGGCTTTTGTAAATAATAGTAATGAAAAACAAGATATAGAATTTCTAAAAAAACAAAAAGTAAAGCAACATATTATTGATATTAGTAAAGGAAAATTATTGCGAGAATATTTAGATATTATTAAGAAACCAAAACATGGTTATGGTGCTGGAATAAATCCTTGTATTGATTGCAGAATCTATATATTAAAAAAAGCAAAGCAGTTTATGAAAAAACACAAATTTAATTTAATTGCAACTGGTGAAGTTCTTGGTGAAAGACCAATGTCACAACATCGCAAAGCTATTGAAATTATTGAAAAAGAATCTAAACTTAAAGGAAAAATTATTCGTCCTTTAACAGACTGGTTAGATATTACAGGAAGAAGCAGAAAACCACAAATTAAACTTGCAAAAAAATTTAAAATAAACTACCCCTCTCCTGCAGGGGGCTGTCTTCTCTGCGAAAGAATTTTCAGCAAAAGATTAAAATTTATATTCAAGAAAAAAATTAGATTAGATAAAAATAAAGTAAATCTTCTAAAACTAGGCAGACATTTTTGGATAGATAATAAATGGATAATTTTAGGAAGAAATGAAAAAGAAAATAATATACTTGAAAAATTAAAAGGGAAAAATAAATTGATAGTTCCAAAAATTCCTGGTCCAAGTGCTATAATAATAGGGGGAACTGATAAGAAATTAGAAAAGAAAATTAATGAATTAATCAGAGTATACTCAAAAGGAAGTGTAGTGGATAGTAGAAGGAAGTTTGAGAAGTTTAGTGTTGATAAATAATAATCAATAAGCTAGTTTATGTGGTCTTATGTTAGAAATTAAAACCCCATATTTGAGTATGTAGTATAATTTTAATTGGGTCTTGATTTTAGATTAGTAGTTTATTTTAAAAACCACATTTTCTATAAAAGAAAATGTGCAGGCAATGTGAAATAAATCCAGTATGGGAATTTACTAATAAACGCAAGCTTTGCAAAACTTGCTTTGCAAAATATTTCCGCAGAAAAATTAATTATACTATTCGCAAGTTTTGCTTAATAGAGAAAGGAGATAAAGTGGGGGTGGCGGTTTCTGGAGGAAAAGATTCAATGGCAACCTTATTTGTTCTTAATGATTTTTGCAAGAAAAACAGAAGTGAATTAATTGCTCTTTTTATTGATGAAGGAATAAAATGTTCTGGAAAAAATTATAGAGATAAAGGAAAGAAGTATATTGAAAAATTCTGTAAAGATAATAATATTGAATTTATAGAAACAAGTTTTGAAAAAGAATATAAATTGACATTAAATAAAAAACTTAGTCAAATTAAGAAAATTAAAATTAGTAATTGTTTTGTTTGTTCTATTTTAAAGCGTGCGCTGTTGAATAAAATTGCGCGCAGTAAAGGAATAACAAAACTTGCAACAGGACATTCTTTAGATGATGAAGCTGAAACCATAATTTTAAATTTAGTCAAAGGAGACATAAAACTACTTGCTAAACTTGGACCAATTGCTGGAGTGCTGCACAACAGAAAATTTGCAGCACGAATAAAGCCATTATATTTATGCACTACTAAAGAAATAGTTTTATTTGCTAGATTAATGAATATAAAATATGATTCAAAAATTTGTCCTATAAGAAGTGATACATTGAGAATAAAAATTAGAAAATTTTTAAGTGGGCTTGAAAAACAGCATCCAGAAGTTAAAAGGGCTATTGTAAATAGTTATTTAAAAATAATGCCTCTTCTTAAATTAAAATTTAAAGACAGAAAAATAAATTATTGTGAAATTTGCAGCGAACCAACTTCTACTGGAAAATGTAAAACCTGCTGGGTTTTGAAGAAGTTGGAGTAAAGAATATGGAAAGTATACTTTCTATACTTAAGTTCACTTCTTCTTCCTTTTCTTCTCAGCTTCCTGCCTTTTCATAAATTCTTGAATGAACTTTGCCTGCTTTGTTCTGTCTGTCATTCTGTTTATTGAATAAACTTCTGTTCCTTGTTTTGTTAATTTTGTTGTTTTTACATCTGAAAGAAGTTTTTGATGTGTTGGCTTACTCAAAAACAATTCTTTATTTGCTATTTTTGCTATTTTTTTTCCAAGAGTAATTGTATTTCCTATTGGAGTAAAAAGAAGATTATCATCTTTTTTTTGTACTATTAATTCTCCGGTATTTACACTTAATCCAAAATTAATTTTCTGAACAAATTTTTTATTATGTTGCGTAAGATTTTTTCCTATTTCAGAAGCAACATCTACAGCTATTTTATCATTTTTGAAAGTTCTTGTTATTATAGGAGAAAAGATTCCGATGATATAACCTTCTGTGAAATATATTTTTCCTTTGTTATCTTTAATCTCATCAATTGCTTTTTTAATTGTCTGCCAGGCATTACTTTTAGATTTTAATAATTCCTCCCGATTTTTTAATTTCAAAACAACAACAGCAGAATTTTGTTTGTGGCCTTTTAAAACAAGAGAATGAATAGCATTTGCTCCTTTAGAAATAATTTTAGGAGCAGTTGCATTCTCTTCAGCATCTGTTTCTTTTCCTTCAATTTTTTTGTCTGATTTTAATTTACTTTTTCTTAATTTTTTATTTTTTAATTTTTCTTTTATTTTTCCTAAAGATAAAGTAAACTTCCCTTTTTTCTTTTTCTTAAATAATATTAAAATAAAAAAACCCAAGACAACTATAATAAATACCCAAATAATACTCTTAACAGATGTTTTTGAAATTGCCATTCCGGTTATTTTTGACACTCCAATAGTGCGACCTGTAAGAGCAACCCCTTTATTTGAGAATTCATCGTCGCTGCCATCATTAACTTTAATGTCATAGTTTCCTTTTGGGGCAGATAGTTTAAATTTAATTGTTTCATTTAATTCTAAGTCTAATTTTTCTAATCTTGTTTCATCACCGATTCCGACTTCTATAGTTTTTGTATAAGGTATATTTCCGATATTTGTGACAATTAAGGTATTATTCATCATTTCAAATTTTGCTTGTTGATTTAGTTTTACATAAAATTCTTTTTTTTCACTGAGTTTATTTAAAGAAACTTCAATTTGCCAATATCCAGAAATAGCTCTTGTTGTTAAAGGAAATATATTTTCTTGACCTGTATCTGAAATAAATTCTTTTATTCTTGCTCCTTGAGAATCTCTTATTATAATATTAAGAGTCTGATTATACACTTCTTGCCCACCTTGGTCATAAACTATTGGAGTAAATAATAGGTTTTCTCCTGGTTTAAGGTTAAGGTCATTTGTTCTTATTTCTATAAAATTAGGAATTTGATTGATATTAATAAAAACTTCATAAAAACCTTTGTTTATGATTTGATCTTGAGAATTTTTTTCATAGGCCCTTACATTTAATTTATTCATTCCTGAAGCAATATTATCTGGCAGTTTAAGAGTTCCTGAAAAAGAGCCGTTTGCTACTTCTTGTATTACACTAATTTTGGGCTCTTCTATATATATTTCTGCAAAACCTTCTAATGGTTTTTCGTTTTCTTTTACAGCTGTTCCTTCAAATTCAATTAATTTTCCTGGATCAAAATTCATATCTTTAAGACTGAGTTCAATAAAAGATTGGTTGCTTATGAAAAATTCAGAACTTTCTACAACTTGTTCATTAAATAATGCAGAAACCTTGCATGTGCCCATTAAATCAGGGGCGTCTAAAGGCCACATAATCGGAACATCTTTTCCATATTCTGAATCTACATAATTTAAATAAATTTTTTCTGTATTTTCTCCACATATTAAATCTATATCCATTACTCCTTTACCTGCTATTAAAAAAGAAAAATAAAGGTCGTCTCCGAGATTATAAGTTTCTTCTGGCTGTTCATTAAAAGAAATTTCAGCTGATACAAAAGTTATAAATAATATGAATGATAAGATTACAATAGTTAGTAATTCCACTTCTTTTTTCATGTTTTTCTAAGGAGATTAGGATATTTAAAGTTTATTGAGAGCAATCTTTATAAACAACTTTGCTTTATTTATGACATGGTAAAAAAAGGTGCAGACAGAATTAAATTTAGTCCATGGGAAGTTAAAGGGGAAGTAGATTATTCAAAACTTGTGAAAAGATTTGGAGTCTCTCCTATTAAGCAACTGCCAAGAGTATTTAGAAATAATGTTTTATTTAGACGGAAGATTGTTTTTGCACACAGAGATTTTCAAAGAATTTTAGAAGCAGCGCGTGATAAAAAACCTTTTGCAATAATGACGGGATTAATGCCAACTGGAAAATTCCATATTGGGCACATGCTTCTTGTTCAACAAATAATTTTTTATCAAAAACTTGGAGCTAAAATTTATATTGCAGTTGCAGATATTGAATCTTATAATATAAGAGGTCAGAGTTTAGAGGAAAGTAGGAAGATTGCAATAGATGAATATATTAATAATTATATTGCTCTTGGATTAGAATCTAAAAATTGTGAAATTTATTTTCAGAGCAATAGAAGCAAAGATGCAAAAAAAGCAAACGCATTTTATAGATTGCAGAATCTGCTGGCAAAACATGCAAGTTTTAATGAGTTTAAAGCTGTTTATGGACAGATAAGTCCTGGAAAAATTATGTCTTCTTTATTACAAGGAGCAGATATGCTACACCCTCAGCTTCCTGAATTTGAAGGAAAACCAATTCCCACACTTATTCCAGTAGGAATTGACCAAGACCCCCATATTCGGCTTGCTCGCGATATCTCTCGACGAATTAAGCAGCCGAAATTTATACAACTCAGTTCAACATATCACTTATTTTCTCCTGGTTTAGGAGGAGCTAAAGCTAAAATGTCTGCTTCTGACGCAAACTCATATATTTCACTTACTGACTCTCCAAAAATTGTTGAAAGAAAAATAAAAAAATATGCTTTTTCAGGAGGAAGAAAAACTTTGAAAGAGCATAAAGAAAAAGGAGGAAATCCAGATGTTGATGTTTCATTTCAATATTTAAAAATGTTTTTTGAACCTAATGACAGAAAACTTGCACAAATTGAAAAAGATTACAAAAGTGGAAAACTAACGACTGGCCAGCTCAAAGAATATACAATAAAAAAAATTAATTGTTTTTTAAAACAGCATCAGAAAAAACTGAAAGGAACAAAAAATCAGATTAGTAAATATTTTGATTAGTATATAAAAACTTAATTAAATCACTAATTTTATAAACATATTTTTTCTTTATTAATTATGAAAATACTGATATTACACTGCGATTATATTAGATTTAAGGCATTGAAAAAAGCAATCAAAGAACCTGAAGAAATTAGCGCAACAGATAAAAAAGGAATTGAAATTAAGGAGCCTCTTGTAATATTGACAGCCATTGAATCTGGGGACAGTTCAAATTCTATAAAACCTTTAGTCAGCAATATTAAAGATGTTGCAAAACAAGTTAAAGCAAAAAATGTTGTTCTTTATCCTTATGCACATTTATCAAGTAATCTTGCAAAACCAGCTGTTGCAAAGAAATTATTGGCAGATGCTTTGAAGGAATTAAAGAGACAAAAGTTAGAGGCACATCGAGCTCCTTTTGGATATTATAAAGAATTTGAATTAAAAGTTAAAGGGCACCCACTTTCTGAATTAAGTAGAGAGATAGTTGTTGGAAAAGAGGGAGATGTTAAAAAAGTTGAAGAACTGTATGATATTAAACAATTATTAAAATCAATAGGCAAAACAACTCTTGACAGATCAAAACTAAAGAAAAATGACCATAGAATTATTGGGCAAGAAATGAATCTTTTTTCTTTTAATGATGTTGCTCCTGGAATGGTTTTTTGGCATAATAATGGTTTGATTATTTATAATGAAATTATTAAATTTATTAGAGAAGAATTAAAAAAAGAAAATTATGAAGAGGTCAAAACACCTGAAATTTTAGATAAAAAACTTTGGCAAATTTCGGGGCATTGGGAAAAATATAGAGATAATATATTCTTAACAAAATATGAAAATAGGGATTTTGCAGCAAAACCAATGAATTGTCCTGGTGGGGCATTAATTTATAAACTCAAACCAAAATCATATAAAGACCTACCATTAAGAGTTGGAGAATTTGGAGTTGTGCACAGACAGGAATTAAGTGGAGTGCTTGCAGGTTTGTTTAGAGTTATTGAATTTACACAAGATGATGCGCATGTTTATTGCACAGAAAAACAATTAGAAAGTGAATTGCTTAAATTAATTAAATTTGTTGATAAAATCTATAAAAAATTTAAATTTAAATATGATATTGAATTATCAACTCGGCCTAAAAAAAGAATTGGAAGTGAAAAGAGGTGGGATAAATCTGAAAAAATTCTTAAAAAAATTTTAAATAAAAGCAAGAAGAAATTTAAAATAAATAAAGGAGAAGGAGTTTTTTATGGCCCTAAAATTGATTTTCATATTAAAGATTCTTTAGCAAGAAGCTGGCAGTGTGGAACAATACAACTTGATTTTTCAATGCCAGAAAGATTTAATTTAGTTTATAAGGATAAAGATAATAAAGAAAAAAGACCTGTTATGATTCATAGAGCTATTTTTGGAAGTATTGAAAGGTTTATTGGAATTCTTTTAGAACATACAAATGGTCGTTTACCGACATGGTTGGCGCCTGTTCAAGTTAAAATTATTTCATTTACAGATAGAAATAAAAAAGCAACTGAAAAATCTGTTAAAGATTTGAAAAAAGCAATTCCAAGTTTAAGAATAGAAACAGATACCAGGGATACAACTGTTTCTGCGAAAGTTAAAGAAGCTGAATTAGCAAAAATTCCTTATATAGTAATGGTCGGTGATAAAGAAGAAAAAAATAAGACAATATCCATACGACATAAAGGAAAAGTAGAATATGGTATTAAGATTGGTGATTTCACAAAAAAACTGAAAAAAGAACTTTGTGGGAGGGAATAAGTTATTACTTAGAATAAAGTATTTTTTATTGACTATAATTAATTTTTTATATCCTTTTTTCTTTATCTTATCATGACCTCAATCCAATCACTTTTTCAAAAACTCCAATCTTCTCAAGAATTTAAGGACTTTCAAGAAAAAAATCCAGGAGCGTTTCTAAGTGCTGGATTTTTTATTTTAGATTTTTCTGGAGGCAAGAGCATTTATCAACTTGATTTTTATATGCCAAATCAAATGAGAATTATGCAATTTGAAATTAATGAAGACCCAACAATAGAAAGCAAAATTTCTGAAAATATTGTTGAGCAATCAAATGAATTAAAACATGAAACAGTAAGAATAAGTTTAGATGAAATTGCAATTCTTGCAGAAAAAATTATTGGTAAAAAACCAAATAGGATTATAGCAATACTTAGAAAACTAAACAATCAGATTACTTGGAATTTAACATGTTTTACTGGTGTTTTTGATATTCAGAAAATTGATATAGAAGACTGGAGCGGGAAAATCCTCAAAAATGAAAAAATGGATTTTGGGGGGTTTAGAGTTGCGTGAAAAAGTTAAGAAATTAAATCATTAACTAATAATATAAATCATAGTCAACCTTTGAGATGTAAATAATATGGCTATTAATTAAACATAGAACAAATACCTGAGAATTAGTAGTTAATATATTATTAATTATTTTTTCTTTTTCCTAAAATTTGGAAATTTTAGTTTAAACTTTTTCTTCTTTACCCTCGCCCTCGGCTTTCTCACTATAATCATTATATTTCTGTGAGCATATTTATCCCTTCTTTTGCTTTTGAAAGTTTTTATAATCTTAAAACCAATTTTTTTGAGAAGTTCAATAAGTTCTGGCTCTTCATATAAATAATAAAATCTTTTATATTCTTTATCTCCAACTTGCCATTTCATTTTAATTTTCTTTTTTGCGTTTCTGAATTTTGGATGATTTTTATCCCATACAGAAATTAAGGCTTGTTTTCCAGGTTTGAGAACTCGAAAAAGTTCAGCTATAGCTTTTTGTCTTTTTCTTTTTGTTGGAATACAGTGCAATGTTGCAATAAATACTGCACTATCAAAAAAATTATTTTGAAAAGGAATTTTTGTTGCCTTTGCTTTAAAAACTTTAGCCCTAATTTTGTTTTTGAGAACTTTTTGTCTTGCCTGTTCTACTTGTTTGTCTGAAAAATCAACACCATAAATTGTAGATTTTTTATCTAATTTTATAAAATTCCTTCCACTCCCACAACCTAAATCAAGAATTCTTCCTTTTTGCTTGCTAAGAAAAACAACTACTTCTCGTATAGGTTTATTTCTATAAATTGTCCATAAAAATGAAATTTCATCCCACACTCTTTTTTGGTTCATGAATCAAAAAGGGAAAGATAGTTTAAAAATTATTCTCCTTCAAATTGAACAATAGAAAACATTGAGAAATTTTTTTCCTGAAGTTTTTGTCTTCCTTTAAGATTTTCTAATTCTATTACAAAAGCGCATTCAACTACTTGGCCCCCTAATTTTTCAATTAATTGGCACGAAGCTGTTGCTGTTCCTCCAGTTGCCAATAAATCATCTATAATTAAAACTTTACTATTTTGTTTAATTGCATCTTTATGTATTTCCACACTATCAATTCCATATTCTAATTCATATTCTTGGCTAATAGTTTCTGCGGGTAATTTTCCTTTTTTTCTTATAGGCACAAAAGGAATATTCAGTTTTTGAGCAAGAAGAGAACCAAAAATAAAACCTCTTGCTTCAATTCCTGCAATAATGTCTATTTGTTTATCTTTATATCTTTCATAAAAAATTTCTATTGTTTTTTCCATTGCCTCTTTTTCCTTCAGAAGAGTTGTAATATCGCGAAACATTATTCCTGGTTTTGGCCAGTCTGGGATTGTTCTGATTTTGTCTTTAATAAAATCAGAATCTGATTTACTAAATTTTGAAATTGTTTTAATTATTAATTGCTTAACTTTTTCTGCATTTTGTTTAAAAATATTTTCAATCATTTCCCATGTAACAGGAGATTCATCTTGCTTCCAGCAGTCATAATCTGTTGACATTGCAATTACTGCATAAGGAATCTGAAGTTCATTCGCAAGCACAGCTTCAGGTGCTGTTGACATATTAATAACATCTGCACCCCATGAACGAAACATATTACTCTCTGCTATTGTTGAAAACCTTGGGCCTTCAATTGTAACTATGGTTCCTTTTTCATGACAAGCAAAATCTAATTCTTTGCAAGTTTTAATTAATATTTCTCTTAATTCTTCTGAAAAAGGCTTGGCCATTGCTGTATGTTTTGGGCCTTTATTAAATTCTTCAAAATATGTTATTGTTCTGTGTCTTGTAAAATCAATAAACTGATTTAAAATAACAAAATCTCCTCTGCCTATTTCTTCTCGCAGAGAGCCACAGGCTGTTGTTGCAATTATATGTGTGCATCCTTGTTCTTTTAAAGCCCAAATATTTGCTCTGTTATTAACAAAAGTTGGTGGAATTGCGTGGTTTTTTCCGTGCCTAGAAATAATTATAACTTCAATATCATTTATTTTTCCAAGAATTAGTGGAGAACTCGGCCTTCCATAAGGTGTATCAAAAAAAATTTCTCTGGCATCAGAAAGAATTTTTAAATCTTCTAAACCTGAACCTCCGATGATTCCAATTTTCATTTTTGTTCTTCTCCTATTATAATGGTATTAGCAGCTCTACAAACAGTAGAATAAATTTTTTTTCCTTTACTATTAACAACATAAAAAACTCTTGTTATTACTTTTTTTCCTTCAATTTCATCCTCTATTCTTTGTCTTTCCTTAGCAAAAACTATGGCTTCATTTTCAGATAATATATTGTTTCTAGCTGTAAAATAATAATCGCCCGATAAGTTATAACCAATAACTTTAAATCTTCCTGAATCTATGTCTTTTAAAAATTCTGTAAATTCATTCATCTTCATAAAAATCAAAAAGATTTTAAATAGATTTTTGTGATGGGATGTATATCAAAAAGTCCTTGTGTTCCTACCTGAACTTTTGGATGATTAAAAATTGAAACAGCTAAATTTAAAAAAGAAAGGTTTCAATTTATAACATGTTAAAACCAAAACCTCATGAAATTCGAAAGCCGAGCAAAACCCTCTCGGGTGTAACTCCTCTCGCAGTTGTTCTGAAGCCGAAGGCATGCAATCATGGAATATGTTTATATTGCCCGAGTTTGCATGTTCCTCAAAGTTATACTCCCAAATCTCCTGCTATTATGAGAGCAATGATGCTTGATTATAATGCATATAAACAAGTTAAAGCTAGACTTAGAGCATATAGTGTTATGAATCATCCAACAGATAAAATTGAACTTATTATAATGGGAGGAACATTTTTAGATTATCCTATTAAATATCAAGAGAAATTTGTAAAAGATTGTTATGATGCACTTAATAATAAGAAAAGTCGAAATTTAAGTGAGGCAAAGAAAAAAAATGAAACTGCAAAACATCGCTGTGTTGCTTTATGTATTGAAACTCGGCCAGATGTTTGTGGCAAGCAGGAAATTCAGAGAATATTAAATTATGGATGCACGCGTGTAGAGTTGGGGGTGCAGGCAATTGATAATAAAATATATGAGAAAGTTAAGAGAGGTCATACTGTTAAAGATGTAATAGACGCTACAAAGCTGTTAAAAGATTCTGGATTTAAAGTTGGCTATCACATAATGCCTGGTTTACCTGGAATGACGACTGCAAAAGATTTGAAAATGTTTAGAAAATTATTCAACGACCAGAGATTTAAACCAGACCAACTAAAAATTTATCCATGTCAAGTTATTCGCGGTGCAGAGTTAGAAAAATGGTATTGGCAGGAAAAATATAAACCATATAATAAACAAGAATTAAAAAAACTTCTAATTAGAATGTTAAAGATTATTCCAAATTATTGCAGAGTTATGAGAATAATGCGAGAAATTCCGCCAGCATATTTAATTGCTGGTGTTATTAATATTGATTTAAGAAGTGAATTTGAAAAAGAAATTAGAGATACAGAAGGAAAAAATAAAATAAAAATAAACGAGATTCGTTTTCGTGAAATTGGCAGGCAAAAAAATAAAGAAAATATTGATAGAAAAGTAAAAATTAAAATTACAAAATATAAAGCAAGTGAAGGAGAGGAATATTTTATTGAAGCTGTTAATAAAAATAAGATTTTGTTTGGCTTGCTTAGACTTCGGTTTCCTGATAAAGTTTTTATTGATGAATTAAAAGATGCTGTAATTATTCGTGAGTTGCATGTTTATGGCAAAGCAATTGAGATTGGCAAATCTGGCAAACAAAGCCAGCATATTGGAATTGGCAAGATGTTAATGCAAAAAGCTGAAAAAATTGTAGAAAAAGAAAATAATAAAAACAAGCAAGGAAAAAAATTCCAGAAAATTGCTGTTATTTCTGGTGTAGGTGTTAGGGAATATTATAAAAAACTTGGATATAAATTAAAGGGAAATTATATGGTTAAGAGATTAAATTAAGAAAACTAATAATATAGTAAAGAGAACTTGACAATGGGGGGGGATGATGATGTGTGGTTTTCGCATTAGCATTTCTGACATAATTAAAAATATAAAATTTTAAATCAAAAAAAAGTAAAAAAATAAAAAATAAGACTCTTTAGGTGGTTACAGTTACTGAATGAACTACTGGACTACATGGAGATAATGTCCCTTCTCCAGATTCAATAAGTGCGGCTACTTGAACTTGTGTTGGATCTGTAGTAAGACTTCCTGTATTTGCATCAAAAGTCTCTAAACCAAGTTCATTTGCTAATTCTCCTTCATCTAAATTATCACTTGTCCATATTGTTTCTGAAGCATCATTTAAAAGAATTCTTATTCCTTTTATATCTCCTATACCTGGATTTCTTTTAACTTCAACACTAAGATCTCCCAGTGTTGAGTCATAAGATGCACTTAGTATTTCTAAATCAATTGTAATACATTCTGCACTAACTTTTTCAGCTGTTCCTTGTATAAGAGGTTTGATAACCTGCCAAATAATTAAAATAGCTACTAAAGCTAATAGAATTAATAAGATAGTTACTACAACACCTGAAATTCCTCTTTTATCTCTTGTGTTTTTTAACACTTTATTCACCTCCTTTTATTTAATTAAATTATGTGTGATATTCATTGATGTTTATTTAAAGAAAAACTTATTTAAAAACTCTTCGGTAAATAATTTTTAATAAAAAGAAATTGTAAAGTATATTTTTTATCATAGAAAAGAATTTAAATAGTTTTGTGGTTTCAAATCTGCGAAATAAAAAAGATGGTGGAAAAATTAAATGTTGAAAAATATTTTCATGAAAAAGGAGACGTTTATGAAAATGTTGGTTGGAGAAAAACTAATATAGAAATAAGTGATGAAAATGGAGAAACTCTTTTTATTCAAGAAGGTATTGAAGTTCCTGAATTTTATAGTGAATTAGGTATAAAAATAATTGCTTCTAGATATTTTTATGGGGAGGGAGGAACAGAAGAAAGAGAAGGTTCTATAAGAACTTTAATTAAAAGAGTTAGTGATAAATATCCTGAATGGGCAAGAAAACAAGAATATATGGATAAAGAGAGTGCAGAGAATTTTAGAAATGAAATTGCTTATCTAACTCTAAATCAGATGATGGCATTTAATTCTCCTGTATGGTTTAATGTTGGCACTGATAAATATAAATCAAGAAGAACTGAAGAACAGAGGGAAGAATATGGAATTGTTGATGGAAAAATAGATTTAATCCCTTATGAAAAAATTCATGAATATCCCCAAACTTCTGCTTGTTTTATACAAAGCGTTGGTGATACACTGGAAGAAATTATGGATTTAGCTAAAAAAGAAGCTTTATTATTTAGATATGGCTCTGGAACTGGAACAGATTTATCAACATTAAGAAGTTCCAGAGAAAAATTATCTGGTGGAGGGACACCTTCAGGACCTTTAGCTTATGAAATATTTTATAGTGATGTTGCAGGAATTGTAAAATCTGGAGGAAAAACAAGAAGAGCTGCAAAAATGAATTCCTTAAAAGTAACACATCCAGATATAAAAGAATTTATTGTTGCTAAAACAAAGGAGCAGAAAAATTTAGAATGTTTAATGGATTACGCAGGACTCACATATGATGAAGCTGCTGAAACAGTTTCTTATCAAAATGCAAATTTTTCTGTCAGAGTTAATGATGAATTTATGAGTGCTTATGAAAATGATGAAGAATGGCAAACTGTTCCTGTTAATAATAAAGAGTTGGCAGATGATATGCCAAAATACAAAGCAAGAGAATTAATAAGATTAATTGCAGAAGGCACTTGGGCTTGTGGAGATCCTGGATTGCAGTTTGATACAACAATAAATAACTGGCATACCTGTCCTAATGCAGAAAGAATTAATGCATCAAATCCTTGTTCAGAATATATGTTTATAGATGATAGTTCTTGTAATTTAGCTTCATTTAATTTAATGGGATTTATGGGTCCTGATAAAATATTTAATGTTAAAGATTTTGGAAAAGCTATTAGAATAACTGCTTTTGCCATGGATTTAAATATTGATAATTCAAGTTTTCCTACTAAAAAAATTGCAGAAAATTCTTATAAGTTTAGGCCTCTTGGAATTGGTTATGCAAATTTAGGAGCATTATTGATGTATTTGGGATTGCCTTATGATAGTGATGAAGCAAGAGCAAGTGCTGCAACAATAACTGCTCTTATGACTGGAAAAGTTTATGAAACTTCTACAGAAATGGCTGAAAAAATTGGAGTTTTTGAAGAATTTGAAAATAATAAAGAGCCGATGTTAAAAATAATAGAAAAGCACAGGTCTGCTTTAGAAAATATTGATAGAAATAAATTACCAAAAGGATTAGAAAAAGTTTTAGATGAAGCAGAAACAACATGGGATAATGTAATAAAAAGAGGGGAAATTTATGGTTTTAGAAATGCTCAGGCAACAGTTCTTGCACCTACTGGAACAATAGGATTTATGATGGATTGTGCAACAAAAGGTGTTGAACCTGAACTTGGATTAGTCCAATACAAACTTTTAGCTGAAGGAGGAACATTAAAAATAGTAAATTATTCTGTTGGTGCTGCTTTAGAAAATTTAGGTTATACTGAAAAACAGAAAGATTCTATTATGAAATACATAGAAGAAAATGAAACAGTTGAAGGCTCTCCTGATTTAATGGAAGAACATCTTGCTATTTTTGATTGTGCGAACAAACCTGAAAATGGAACTAGAACAATTTCTCCGATAGGGCATATAAAAATGATGGCTGCTGTTCAACCATTTTTATCTGGCAGTATCTCTAAAACAGTGAATTTACCAAAAGAAGTAACAGTTGAAGAAATAGAAAACATATATGTAAAATCATGGAAATTAGGATTAAAAGCAGTTGCATTATATAGAGATGGAAGCAAAAGAGGACAACCTTTAAGTTTTAAAAAAAATTTAGAATCAAAGGTTGGGCAAGAGATTGTAAGAAGGAAATTACCTACAACTGCGCCAGCTATAAGACATAAGTTTGACATTGGCCACCATGAAGGATATTTTCATATTGGATTATATGAAGATGGACAACCAGGAGAATTATTTATTACCATGTCTAAAGAAGGAAGCACTATCGGAGGGTTAATGGATACTGTTGGAACTTTAACATCTTTAGCATTACAACATGGTGTGCCTTTAGAAACTCTTGTCAAAAAATTCAAAAATCAGAGATTTGAACCTTATGGAATTATTTGGGAAGGTAGAGAAGATATTAAAACAGCTACATCAATTATAGATTATATTTTTACTGCACTTGAAAAACAGTTTTGTAATCAAGAAGACAAAGAGCCAGATAAAATAGAAGTTATTGAAGTAGCAACTAAAGAAAATGAAAAAGATTCTCAAGGAATTATAGAACAATTAGGCGGTTTTTGTCCTATTTGTGGCTCAAGAATGATGGTAAGAGGGCATTGTGAAGAAAAATGTATTAATCCAAAATGCAATTTTGTGAATTTATCAGGTTGTGGAGAATAATTAAAAATGCAAAAAGAAAATCAAAAAATAATTGTAGTTGAAAGAAAAATTCTTTTTGAATATGGAAGAAATAATTTTCAAGGTTTTAAGTCTCACGAAGAATTTGACTATGAAAGCGTAATTCTTCAAAATTTTGAAAATATGAGAAGAGGAGATGCAGAACATGACTCTAATTATAAACAACCAATTGCTTATACTTCAATTGTCAATCCAACAACTAAACAAGTTTTTACTTATCAACGTTCTAAACAAGATAAAAATTATCATGAAAAAAGACTGCAGGGAAAATGGTCTTGGGGTTTGGGAGGACATATAGAACCTTTAGATACAAAAAATGAAAACCTGCTTAGAGAAAGTTTAGAAAGAGAAGTGCTAAAGGAGGAGATTCAATTAAAAGGAGAAATAGAGAATATTAATATTTTAGGTTATATTAATGATGATTCAAATTCAGTAGGAGAAGTTCATTTTGGAATTTTATATGTTGTTAAAACTTTGGGGGATGTTATTCCAAAAGATTCTGAAATAACATATGGAGGATTTAAAGGATTTGAAGAATTAAATGAAACTTGTAAAAATTGTAATGTTGAAAGTTGGTCAAAAATTGTTTTGGAGCCCTTGAGAAAATACTTGGAAAATTGAATTTGAAACTTCTGAGATATTTTTGTTTCCATTAATTCTATAAATTATTTCTCCTTTTGCTCTTAATTTTTCTATTGTTTGCAAATATTTTTCTCTTGTTTTTTCTTGAAATTCTTGATTTTCAAATTTAGGTTCATCTTGTTTGCTTCTCTGTAAAGCAACTTCTACTGATGTATCAATAAAAAAAGTTAAATCAGGAATTGGAAAATTATTATGTTTTGTAATTAATTTGTCTATATTCAATCCTTGTGCTGATTGATAAGCAAGTGTTGAAAGTTTATATCTATCAGAAACAACATAAATTCCTTTTCTTAAATTTGGTTTAATTAAATCTTTAATATGTTTTTTTCTGTCTTCAATATACAAATCAGCCATTTGTTCTGCATCTAAATAAGCATCACCATCAATCCTTAATTTTTCTCTTATTTTTTTTGTATATTCATTATCATAAGGTTCCCGTGTTAGCAGAACATGATGAGATTTATCTGCTTGAAAAATTTTTTCTCCAAATAATGTCGTTTGTGTAGATGTGCCACTTCCATCAATTCCTTCAAATACAATGAAGAGGGATTTATAGGACATTTTAATGATTTTTTATCTTGCGAATTATTTTATTTTTATTGAATTTTTTTTGTCTGGGTTAAAATTTCTGCTAATTCCCAGTAATGGTCGTAGAGATGAAGACCTTTACTTGAAGCAAATAATTTTCCATCTTTTACTCCAATTCTATCTGCAATATGTTCTTTAACTAATTGATATCCTCCTAAATTTTCTGGCAAACCCCCAAATAAATCCCAAGACCTAAAATAAAGAAAAAAATGTAATGCTCCATATCTTACTCTTGTATCTACTATCCTACAGCAAGGGGGGTCAGATAATAAAATATCAGAGGGCATTGCAATTTCTAATGTTGCTTGATTTGTTCCATATCCGTCTCTATTATACATTTTAACTAATTCTTCTAAAGGATTTATACCTAAAGCAAATTCTTTTCCGTCAATTATTACTTTTGGATTAACTAATCGTTCTCCATAAGTATATTCTTCTTCTGGCTGTTTTTCATCTGTTAAAAGATATAGAAGATAATTTTGTTCAATTTTCTTATCAGTTGTTGGTGGCGGAATATTAATTCCTTCAGGCATTATCGGAGCTAAAGGTCTGTGACCTGGATGATTTATTTGGATATCTATAAAATCAAATTCTCTTCTTTTTTGACCTGCATAACTCCCCCGCGTAATGGTATATTCATGGACAGGTTCCCTTATTATTTTATGTAGACCCTGAAACCAAGCATCTGAAATATCTGTTGCCTCAATAAATGTCCTATGAAAACCTCTTTGTTCATTCATGAGAAACTTAAATTATTATAATTTAAATATATTATAGTTCTCAAAAATATGTAATGAAACATTTAAAAAACAAAAAATCCTATGTCAGATATGGCTCCGTAGCTCAGTCTGGCAGAGCACTTGGCTTTTAACCAAGGTGTCGTGGGTTCAAATCCCTCCGGGGCCACTTCGTGAATAGAGATTTGAAGGGAAAATGTCAAATAAATTTAATGAAGAAGTTCTTGAAAAAGTACAGCAAGGTTTAGAAGAAATTGCGGGAAAGTTAAGTAATAGGGGGTTATGGGGGAGAATTATTGGAAGAAAATATGATATATCTAAATCTGAAGATGGATGGATTACTATTGGTATAGGCAATAGAATAAAAAAACTCGGACCAATTATAGGATATGCTTGTATTAATGAACATGAAGGATTTAAATATGATATAGGTAGTAAAGGATATATAATCCCTCGTAAACATAGAAACGAATTTAAAAGATTTTTAGAAGATTTTAAACTCGGCCTTTAATTTTCTGTTCTATTATCTATAATTTTCCCACCAAAAAATTTATAAACTCCTTTCTCTATAATTTTAGTATTCATAAGTCGTCAAAAAATTAGATAGGTAGAAGCTAATAAGCTATATCCTTTCAAAATAAGTCCCAAATGCATATTCTACAACCAAAACATTCTAAATTAAAACCAGAAGAAGCTGAGAGATTACTATCTCAGTTAAATATTTCTAAAGCTCAGTTGCCTAAAATAAGTTTAGAGGACTATGGTATTGCTAATTTGGATTGCCAATTGGGAGATATAATCAAAATAATAAGAAAACAAGAAGATAATGAGATAATTTATTATCGGGTTGTAGTTTAAAATAAATATTAAATTGAATTAAACTATTAGGAGTAAATGTGCAAAATGCAAGACAAAAAAGAACACCTTATAGTGGAAAAATACTTGAATGAACACTCGCTTGTAGAATCAAATATTATTTCTTTTAATAATTTTATTGACATAAGAATGCAAGAAATTGTTGATGGTCTTTCTAAAAATATTTCAAAAGATGCAGAAGTTGAAATTCAATTAGGTAAAATAAGAACAGGCAGACCAAATATAATTGAAGCTGATGGCTCTATCAATATGATTACACCTGCAGAAGCGAGAATAAGGGGAATGACTTATTCTGCTCCAATATATCTTGAGATTACAACAAAGCAAGGAAATCAAATAGAAACAAATGAAGTTGAAATTGGAAGAATTCCTATTATGATAAAGAGCAAGATATGTAATATAGTTGATATGTCTAAAGAAGAACTTGAAAAAGAATTTATTGACCCGCAAGATACAGGAGGATATTTTATAATTAATGGCAATGAGAGAGTTATGATAATGACTGAGGACTTAGCAGCAAACAAGCCGTTTATTGAAAATTCTAAAGGAAAATTAATGTTAAGACTTTTTTCTTCAAGGGGGGCTTATAGAATTCCTCTTTCTATTCTTGAAACAAAAGATGGAATTATAGAATTGTCTTTTAGCAGATTTAAAAATATTCCGGCAGTTGTGGTATTAAAGGCTCTTGGAATGACAAAAGAATCTGATATTGTAAAATATATTGAGAAAGAAACAGATTCTTTGATTGTTAATCTTTATGAATATGCAAAACTCGGAACAACAGAAGAAGCAATGATGGAGATTGCGAAGGAGACTTCTTTGCAAGGAACAAAAAAAGAAATTTTAGATAGGGTTAAGCAAAGAATAGATTCTTATTGTTTGCCTCACATTGGGCTTGATAAAAATGCAAGAATGAAAAAAGCAATAACTTTGTGTAAACTAATTAAACGATTTTTAAATGCAAAAGAAAATCCGAAAATAAAAACAGATAAAGACCATTATGAAAATAAAAGAGTGAGACTTTCTGGTGACTTGCTTTCTGATTTATTTAGAGTTAATTTAAACATTCTTGTAAGAGATATGCAATATTCACTGCAAAAAACTTTGAAGAGAAAGAAATTCTTCAGTATTAAAACTATTGCTAAATCAACTTTATTTTCTCATAGAGTAGAATCTGCAATTGCAACAGGAAGCTGGATAGGAGAAAGAACAGGAGTTACCCAAAATATGGATAAAACAAACTGTTTTGCTATTATATCTCAATTGCAAAGAGTTTCTAGTATGCTTCCAGGAGAACAGGAAAATTTCTTAGCAAGAACAGCCCACCCAACACATTTTGGAAGATTCTGCCCAATAGAAACTCCAGAAGGAAGTGAAATAGGACTTAGAAAAAACCTATCATTATTAAGTAGAATATCTACAAAAATTTCTTTACAAGATGAAGATATTATAAAAGAATTTAAAGGTATGGGATTAGAGGACGAAGGAGAAACAGATGTTTTTATGAATGGAATTTATATTGGAAGTTGTGAAGAGCCAGATAAATTTGTAGAGAATGTGAGAGAGAGAAGAAGAGCAAGTGAATTTCCAATTGAATTAAGTATAAGAAACAATAAAGAAGCAGGAGAAATTACAGTATTTACAGACACTGGAAGAGTTTTAAGACCTTTAATAATAGTAGATAAGGGGAAATCAAAATTAAAAGACGAACATCTTGTTTTACTTGAGCAAGGAAAAATAAAGTGGGATAATTTAATAAAGCAAGGAATAATTGAATATCTGGATGCATCTGAAGAAGAAAATGCTTTTATTGCTTTATCTAATACAAATATTACAGAAGAAAATACACATATGGAGGTTGATAGGGTTGCATTTTTAGGGCTGGTTACTAGCTTGGTTCCATATGGTAATCATGATCAGGCATCGAGATTAATGAGGGGGAGCAAGACACAAAAACAGGCTTTGGGGTTGTATTGTGCAAATTTCTTATGCAGAATTGATACAGATGTAAGTATATTACATTATCCGCAAAAGCCAATTGTTAGAAGTTTTGTTTATGATACTTTAAATGTTTATCCTGCTGGACAAAATTTAGTTGTTGCAGTTATGACTTATGAAGGATATAATATGGAGGATGCAATTATATTAAACAAAGCAAGTGTAGATAGGGGGCTGGGTAGAAGCACATATTTTAGGCCATATACCTCAAAAGAAATTCATTATGCAGGTGGTTTAACAGATGAAATAACAGTGCCTAGCAAAGATACATCTGGGTATAAAACAGAAGAATCCTACAGATTTTTGGAAAATGACGGCATTGTTTATCCAGAAGCTTATTTAAATTCAGGGGAAGTTGTTATAGGAAAAGTCTCTCCTCCAAAATTCCTTTCTGAAGCAAAAGATCTTAGTATTAAAACAAAAAAAGAAAATAGCACGATTGTAAGGCAGGAAGAAAAAGCAGTAATTGACGCTGTTTTTGTGACAGAGGATAATGAAGGAAATAAAGTTGTGCAGGTAAGAACAAGAGATCAAAGAATTCCTGAACTTGGAGATAAATTCTCAACATCTCACGGACAAAAAGGGGTTGTTGGTTTACTTGTTGAAGAAAATGATATTCCATTTACTGTTAGAGGAATACGTCCTGATTTAATTTTTAATCCGCATGGAATTCCAAGTAGAATGACTGTTGGATATTTATTTGAATTACTTTCCGGCAAAGTTGGATGCTTGTCAGGAAAAATAATAAATGGGACTTCATTTGGAAATCAAAAAATAGAAGATATAGAAGAATTTTTGAGAAATCTTGGGTTTAGACCTGACGGAAAAGAGACAATGTATGATGGAATAACTGGGAAAATGATGAAAGCTAAGATTTACATTGGAAATATGTATTATCTTAAATTAAAATATATGGTTTCAAATAAAATGCATGCAAGAGCTTCTGGAAAAGTTACTCTGCTCACACGACAGCCTGTTGAAGGAAGAGCAAAGGGGGGAGCATTAAGATTAGGAGAAATGGAACAGCAGGCATTAGTTGCTCATGGAGCTTCGCTGTTGCTGAAAGAAAGATATGATTCAGATAAAACTGTGCTTCATATTTGCACAGAATGTGGGTCAGTAGCAATAAAAGATACAATAAGAAATAAAATTACATGTTCAATTTGTGGGAGTAATGATGTTGAACCTATTGAAGTATCATATGCTTTCAAACTCTTGACAGATGAATTGCTCGGTCTGCACATTGCAACTAAATATGATTTAAAAAATAAATATGAATGAGATGGAAAATAATAAAAATAAAGAAAAAATAAAGTTGTCGAATTGGTTAAGACATCCGATTCTCGGACTTAGTAATAATAATCTAAAGAGCTATATAAACTTTTTGGTTAAGGGTGGAGAAAGTGCCCTGGTTGTCGAAT
The DNA here is from genome assembly GCA_017609745.1 of Candidatus Pacearchaeota archaeon. Lineage (GTDB taxonomy): Archaea > Nanobdellota > Nanobdellia > Pacearchaeales > GW2011-AR1 > JAFCDK01. The sequence goes on along the minus strand of JAFCDK010000002.1, from coordinate 26,155 downwards.
GGTTAAGACACCTGCCTAATAAGCAGGATCTGAAAAGATATCCGAGTTCAAATCTCGGCCAGGGCGCCTCTAAATCCTAAAAAATAAATATGAATAGAATGGCACAATCATTAGAACAAAGAACAAAAAAACCAGTTTTAGTAAATGGGTATGTAGAAATTTGCCCATTAGCTAAACAAGGGTGTGAAAAAGCTAAAGATAAAAAAAATTTTGAATCAACTTGTAGCAGAAATTATGAAATTTGTCTATTATATCAGATAGATAAAATGTTTGGTTCAGGTTTTTACGAATCAAAATAAAAAATGGAAGCAATAAGAAAACAGGTTAAAGCACTGAAGTTTGGTTTGCTTAGTCCTGAGAATATTAAAAAAATTTCTCGAGCCAAGATTGTAACTCCTGAACTTTATGATATAGATGGGTATCCTGTTGATGGCGGATTAATGGATTTAAGGATGGGGGCTATAGATCCAGGAGTTAGATGCAGAACTTGTGGGGGCAGACTTAAAGAATGCCCGGGACATCCCGGAAGTATTGAGCTCGCTAGAGCAGTTATACATATAAAATACATTCAGATGATTTATGGTTTTTTAAGGGGTTTTTGCAGTGAATGTGGGAAAATTTTAATAACAGAAGAACAAATTAAAAAAATTAGGAAACCTCTACAAAGATTGAAAAAAGCAAAAGATGTTAAGAAATGCCCTTATTGTAAAGCGCCACAAGAAAAAGTTAAACTTGAAAAACCGACAACTTTTTATCTTGGAAAAAGAAGAATATTCCCAACAGAAATAAGAGATCTTCTTACTAAAATTCCTGATGAAGATTGCAGGTTAGTTGGAGTAAATCCAAAAACATGCAGACCAGAATGGGCTATTTTAACTTTACTGCTCGTGCCGTCTGTAACAACCAGACCAAGTATAACTTTAGAATCAGGAGAAAGAAGCGAGGATGATTTAACTCATAAACTTTCTGATATAATTAGAGCAAATCAAAGATTATGGGAAAATTTAAATGCTGGTGCTCCAGAAGTTATTATTGAAGATTTATGGGATTTGTTACAATATCATATTACAACTTTTTTTGATAATGCAATCACTAGAATTCCTCCTGCAAGACACAGAAGCGGGCAACCTTTAAAGACAATTACAGAAAGAATAAAAGGAAAAGAAGGAAGAATAAGACATAATCTTACAGGAAAAAGAGTAAATTATTCTGCAAGAACTGTAATTTCTCCAGACCCTTCCCTCCATATTAATGAGATAGGGATTCCATATGAAGTTGCAGAAGTTATTACAGTAAAAGAAGAAGTTACATCTAAAAACATAGAATCAATTAAGAAATTAATTTTATCTGAAGTTTACCCTCGTGCAAATTATATTATAAGACCAGATGGAAAAAGAAAAAGAATATCTGTTGATTTAAAATCAGAAATAATTGAAGAATTAGAACCAGGATATTTTGTTGAGCGCCATCTTCAGGATAGCGATATTGTTTTATTTAATAGACATCCAAGTCTGCATAAATTAAGTTTAATGGCTCATTTCGTAAAGGTCCTGCCATATAAAACATTCAGGCTTCACCCAGCGGCAACAACACCTTATAATGCTGATTTTGATGGAGATGAAATGAATATTCACTCTCCACAAAATGAAGAAGCGAGAATAGAAGCAAAAAACCTTATGGATGTAAAGCAAAATTTAATGAGTCCTAAAAATAATTCAAATTTAATTGGATGTATTTCTGATGCAATTACTGGTGGTTATTTATTAAGTAATGATAAACTCAGCAAAGGAGATTCTCAACAGCTTTTATTTGAAGCAGGAAAAGAGGTTGCTTTTAATAAAAAAGAACTTGAAGGTAATGAAATATTTTCAAAGATTTTACCAAATATTGATTATGAAATAAAAACAAAAATAGAAGGGACAAAAAATTTGAAGATTAAAAATGGAGAAATTGTAAGTGGCACTGTAAATAAATATGCATTTGGGGTTGAAGACGGAGTTTTAATAAAATTAATAGATCAAGTGAAAGGAAGAGATATTGTATTTGAAACAATTAAAGAAGCGTTTAGTTTAGGAACAAAATATCTTTCAAGAAGAGGATTTACAATTTCTTTAAATGATTTAAATGTTAATGAAAAAATAAAGGAATTAACAAAAGAAGTAATTAAAGATGCTGAAATAAAAACAGAAGAAGTAATTGAATCTTATAATAATAATACTCTTGAAATAATTCCTGGAAAAACATTAGAAGAATCTCGAGAAATAAAGATTTTGAAAGTTTTGAATGAAGTTAGAACAAAAATAGGAAGAATTGTAAAAAGAGAATTCCCTAAAAAAAATCCAGTTAATACAATGATATTGTCAGGTGCGGGGGGGAATATTCTTAATATAACTCAAATTGCTTGTTGTATTGGTCAGCAGGCTTTATGGTCTAAAAGAATTGAATTGGGTTATAGAGGAAGAACATTATCATTTTTCAAAAAAGGAGACCTTTCGCCAAGAGCAAGAGGATTTATTTATAATTCTTTTATAGAGGGACTTAATCCATATGAATTCTTTTTTGGAGCAATAACCGGAAGAGACGCACTAATGGATACTGCTTTAAGAACTCCAAAATCAGGATATTTATATAGAAGATTAGCAAATGCATTGCAAGATTTAAAAGTTGAATATGATAGAACTGTTAGAGATGCTTCAGGACATATTGTCCAGTTTAAATATGGGGGAGATGGAATCGATGTTTCTAATTTGCATTTAAAGAAAAAAATAGAGCCAGGAGAGGCTATCGGAATTATTACTGCTCAAAGTTTTGGAGAACCGTCAACTCAAATGGCATTAAATGTATTTCACTTTGCAGGTGTTCAAGAAATGCAAATCACCCAAGGTCTTCCTAGATTAATTGAAATTTTTGATGCAAGAAAAAAACCTTCAACACCTTATATGGAAATTTGTCTTAATAAACAATCAAATAATGAAAAAGATGCTAAAATAATTGCAGAAAAAATAAGAGAAGTCAAAATTAAAGATGTAACTTCAGAAATAAATATTGATTTTGCAAGCAAGAAATTGGAGATTGTTTTAGACCTCGCAATGATAAGGCGAATACATACTTCTATCGGAACCATTACAAGCAAATTAAAAGATAAAGGATTTGATGTAAAAACAAAAGATAAATCAATAATTATTAAGGCAAGTGATATGGATTTTAAAGAAATTTATAAATTAAAAGAAAGGTTGAAAGATACAATAATTTCTGGTGTTAAAGGAATAGAACAGGTTTTGATTGTTAAGAGAGATAGAGATTTTATTATTCTTACTGCTGGAAGCAATCTCAAAGAGATTATTAAATTCAAAGGAGTTAATCCTGCAAAAACAATTACAAATGATTTATATGAAACTCAAGAAGTCTTTGGAATTGAAGTTGCAAGACAAATTATTGTTAATGAAATTAGAAAAGTTATTGGATCTCAAGGACTTGATATAGACGAGCGACATCTTGAACTTATATCAGATGCTATTTGTATGTCTGGAAGTATAAAGGGGGTCACAAGAATGGGGATTATTTCTGAAAAAAGCAGTATTTTAGCCAGAGCAAGTTTTGAGACCCCAATTAAACAATTTGTAAATGCAACAATTAAAGCAAGTAAAGATAAATTGTCAAGTGTAATTGAAAATATAATTTTAAATCAGCCAGTTCCAATTGGAACCGGACTTCCAGGACTTTTAGTTAAAGTAACTGGACCACTGGCAAAAAAAGAAGATATGAGGAGTGAAAGGAAAAAGATTGAAAAGGCTGAGGCAAAGACCAAAAAGAAAAAAATAAAAAGGGAAACAAAGAATGCAGTTAAAAAAGTTGTGAAAAAGGTTGAGAAGAGAAAATAAAAATGTTGCAACAAACTCCCCGCCCAACAGATGAATGTTTAGTAAAACCAACAGATTTATAAAACCACTTTTTTATAAGAGACTATTAAAGGTGATGAAAATTTTAGCATGGTAAAAACTCTTGATATGAAATTTATGAGATATCTTAACTTATTTGAAAAAATAAGTAGAATTAGACCTAATCATTGTTTTGAATATTATAATAATATAATTTTTATTATTAATAAGTCCAAAGTTTCTAAAGCAATTGGTGAAGATGGGAAAAACGTCAAGAAAATTAGTTCTATTATAGGAAAGCGGGTCAAAGTTATTGCAAAACCTGAAACAGAACAAGATATTGAGGAGTTTATATTGAATATGATATACCCTACAAAATTCAGAAATATAGAAATAAAACCAGACGAAGTAATTGTTAGCGGAGGACCCCAATGCAAGGCAATGTTAATTGGCAGAAATAAAGTTCGACTTATTGAAATGCAAAAAATAATCAAGCAATATTTTAATAAAGGATTTCGAGTTGTTTGAAAATAAAATTAAGATTTTTTTATCCTTATTGGTTTTTCTGAAGTTCTTCTTTTTAAGAAATCGCATAAAAAAGTTGGAGATAATGATACATATAATTCTAATCCTTTAACTTGACCTTCAATGTAACCTCCCCGAACTATATTCCTCACCCCTATATTTAATAATTCAGAACTCAAAGATTCATAACTCTCATCTGTAATTCTCTTAGTTAAGTTTCTACTAAATCTGTATTTCATATAATACCCTATAAATTCTTCTTTATAAAAATTATCAATTTACAACGCAATCTTTAAAAAGCAATTTTTATTGTGGGTATTATGGGATTAATGAGTGCGAGAAAACTTGCAAAAAAAAGGCAGAAATTTAGATGGAGCGATAGAAAATATAAAATTAGAAATCTCGGATTATATGAAAAATCAGACCCTCTTGAAGGCAAGAACCAGGCAAAAGGAATTGTAACTGAAAAAGTTCAAAAAGAGGCAAAACAGCCAAATTCTGCTATGAGAAAATGTTGCAGAGTTCAGTTGATTAAAAATGCAAAAATAATTACTGCTTTTATTCCTGGAAACCTTGCGCAAAAATTTATTGATGAGCATGATGAAGTTATGATTGAAAGAATTGGAGGGAAACAGGGAAGAAGTAAAGGAGATATTCCGGGTGTTAGATTTCAAATTATTAAAGTAAATGACCAGCCATTGCATAGATTAGTCAGTGGCAAGATTGAAAAAGGGAGGAGGTAAAATGAGAGAAGAAAAAACAAATAAATATGGGGCATTATCAAATGGAACAAAAACTGAAATTCAAACAAAATCTGAGAAATCTGAAAATCAAGAATTCAAAATCTTTGATATATATGAAACTCAAGATGTGAAAGTTGAAGACCCAGCACTTCGTGCTTATATTAATTTACAGCCGCGCTTGGTTTTAAAAAGCAGAGGTAGAAAAAGAAATAGATTTGAAAAAGCAGAAATGAATATTATAGAAAGATTTGCAAATCATATTGCTGTACCTGGACACCGAGGGAAAAAACATAAAATCATGACAAAACAAGCAACAGGTAAATATAAGAAAAACATGAAAATTGTTTTAGGTGTTTTAGAATTGCTTGGAAAGAACAACGATGAAAATCCTATTCAAATTCTTGTAAAAGCAATTGAAAATGCAGCTCCAAGAGATGGAATAACTGTAATCGAATATGGTGGGGCGCGTTATCCTCAAGCAGCTGACATGTCTCCTATAAAAAGAATTGATTTAGCTTTAAGATATTTAGTTCATGGTGGTTATGATAAGGCATTTAATAAAAAAAAGAATATTATTCAGGGACTTGCTGAAGAAATAAAATTAGCGTCAGAATCCAGCAATGAAAGTTATGCTTTTCAAAAGAAAAATGAGAGTGAAAAGCAGGCTGACTCAGCAAGATAAAATAAAAAATGGCGAGTGATACAAAACTTCAAAAAATCAAAGAATTAATGAAACAACAGGATAAAATTAGAAACATAGCTATTGCTGCACACATTGACCACGGCAAAACTACATTCAGCGACAATCTTTTGGCTGGTGCTGGCATGATGTCTGAAGAACTTGCTGGCAAGCAACTTATTCTTGATTTTCATGAAGATGAAACTTCAAGAGGAATTACAATAGATGCTGCTAATGTTTCTATGGTTCATGATGTTGAAAACACGGATTATCTTATTAATTTGATTGATACACCAGGACATGTAGATTTTGGCGGCGATGTAACAAGAGCTATGAGAGCAGTAGATGGTGCTATTGTTTTGGTTTGTGCAAGTGAGGGCTGTATGCCTCAAACAGAAACTGTTCTTAGACAGGCTTTAAAAGAAAGAGTAAAACCAGTTCTTTTTATTAATAAAGTTGATAGATTAATCAAAGAAATAAAATTAACTCCAGAACAAATACAGAATAGATTTATTAAAATAATTGATTCTGTAAATCAGCTTATAGAAAATATTGCTGAACCAGGATATAAACAAAAATGGAAAGTTAATGTTAAAGACGGCAGTGTTGCTTTCGGAAGTGCGTTTCATAACTGGGCATTGAGTATGGCTTTTATGGAAAAAAACAAAATTAGTTTTAAAGATATAATTGATGCTTATTCTTCAGGTGGAGAAGAATATAAAGAATTAGCAAAAAAAGCGCCCTTGCATAAAGTTGTTCTTGACATGGTTGTAAAACACCACCCCACCCCCATAGAAGCTCAAGAATATAGAATCCCAAAAATCTGGCATGGAGATATTGATTCTGAATTAGGAAAAAATTTACTTAAATGTGATGCAAATGGAAAACTCGCTTTTGTTTGTACAAAAATTGTTATTGATAAAAATGCGGGAGAAGTTGCGGCTGGAAGATTATTTTCAGGCACCTTAAAACAAGGAGATGAGGTTTATATGAATCTTGCGAAAAAAACAAGCAGGCTTCAGCAAATCTCGATTTACAAAGGTATTCAGAGAATTCAAATAAATGAAGTTCCTGCTGGAAATATAATTGGAATTACTGGATTAAAAAATGTTTATGCTGGTGAAACAATAAGCACCTCGCCTATAGAACCTTTTGAAGCTATCAAGCATATATTTGAACCGGTTGTTACAAAATCTATTGAAGCGAATAAAGCTGCTGATTTGCCTAAATTAGTTGAAGTTCTTAGGGAAGTAAATAAAGAAGACCCAAGTATTAAAATAGAAATTAATGAAGAGACTGGAGAAAATTTAATATCTGGTATGGGTGAATTACATTTAGAGATTATAGAAAATAGAATTAAAACAGAAAAGGGTGTTGATGTTAAAACTTCACCGCCGATTGTTGTTTATAGAGAAACAGTTATAAAAGAATCTCCGACAGTTGAAGGAAGGTCGCCAAATAAGCACAATATATTTTTTATGAAAGTAGAACCTTTAGAGGAAGAAGTATATCAGGCAATAAGAAGTGGGGAAATTAGTGAAGGTAGAGTAAAGAAAAAAGATAGGCAATTAGCTGAAAAACTTTCTGAATTAGGAATCAACGGGGATGAAATAAGAAATTACAGAGAAATTTACAAAGACAATGTTTTGCTTGACCAGACAAGGGGGGAAGTTCATATTGGAGAAGTTATAGAAATGGTTATGGATGCTTTTGAACAAGTTATTGATGCTGGTCCAATGGCAAGGGAAAGATGTATGAAAATGAAAGTTTCTTTAATGGACACAAAATTACATGAAGATGCAATTCATAGAGGCCCTGCACAAGTTTATCCTGCTGTAAGAAATGCTATTTACCAGGCTATGAGAAAAACATTACCTGTAATTTATGAACCAATTCAAACTTATGTTATTGAATGTCCTGTTCAGTTTATGAGTGAAGTTACAAAATTAATTACAAAGAAAAGGGGTCAGCTGCTTGATATGAAACAAGAAGGAGGGATGTCAGTAATAAATGCTAAACTTCCTGTTGCTGAGATGATTGGATGGAGCAGTGATTTACGAAGTGCAACAGAAGGACGTGGAGTTTCATCTCTGCTTAATCAGGCTTTTGAAAAAATGCCGAAGGAAATGCAAGAAAATGTAATCAAAAAAATTAGAGATAGAAAGGGATTGGAAGAGAATCAGTAATCGCAATAATTCTTATAAATTCTGAAAATATTTTTTTATATGCTTAAAGTAAAGGTTGATATTAAATTAGAAAATAGAGATATTAATCGTAAAGTAGGAGATAATCCAGAAACTTCTCATTGGTTTTATACAGTTGAAACTCGAGGTGGAATAATGTCTGATTCTAAAAAAATTGCTAAGATTCATTATTGGCATAATGGTTTAGGATTTGAAAGAACTGAGATAATGTTTAAAGATTTTATTATAGCCACAGCAGACAACACAGGATTTGGTTTTGGAAAAACAGAGAGATTGAAGAATATGAATCCAGAATATAAAGACAAAATTTGCAGTCAGATTGTTCATAATGTAAATAAATTATTAGAGAATCTTGCTGCTTAAAACTTCCCTTATTTAATTTAATTAAAAAAGCCCCAAAACATTTATAAACCTTATTTTTTATCAAATTATAGAAAAATGGCTCATGAAAAACCAAATTTAAATGTAGTGTTTGTGGGACATGTTGACCACGGAAAATCAACATGTATAGGGCAACTGATGTTCCAGAGTGGAATAATTCCAGAACAGCAGATGAAGAAATTGAAAGAGGAGGCTGAAAAACAGGGCAAAGTTGGTTTTGAGTTTGCTTACATAATGGATAAAATTAAAGAAGAAAGAGAAAGAGGAGTTACTATTGATCTTGCTTATCAGAAATTAATGACTCAGAAATTCCAGATAACAATAATTGATGCACCAGGTCATAAGGACTTTGTTAAGAATATGATTACTGGAGCATCTCAAGCAGATGCTGCTTTTTTAACAGTTGCTGCAAAAGAAGGTGTTCAGCCACAAACTCAAGAACATTTATGGTTATTAAAAACAATGGGTGTTAGCCAAGTTGCAGTTATTGTAAATAAAATGGATACAGTAGATTATAAAGAAGATGCATTTAATAAAGTAAAAGAAGATATTTCAAAATTACTTCAAACAGTAGGTTATAAAGTAGATGAAGTTGAATTTATTGCAGCTTCTGGATTAAAGGGTGATAATATTGCTAAAAAATCAGAAAACATGCCTTGGTATAAAGGGCCCACAATACTTGAACAATTTGATAAATTTGATGAACCTAAGAAACCTACAGATTTACCATTAAGAATGTCTATTCAAGATGTTTATACAATTACTGGAGTAGGCACAATACCTGTTGGGAAAATAGAAACAGGAATTATGAAAATAGGTCAAAAAGTTATTGCACTTCCAGGAAGAAGTGGCACAGGTATTGAAGGAGAAGTTAAAACAATAGAAATGCATCATGAATCAATGAATGAAGCAGTAGCAGGAGATAATGTTGGAATTAATGTTAGAGGAATAGGTAAAAAAGATGTTGCAAGAGGAGATGTTATTTGTGATGCATCTAAACCTGCATCAATAGCAGAAGAATTTACAGCTAGAATTGCTGTAATTAATCACCCAACTGTGATTGCTAAAGGTTATACACCTGTATTTCATGTACACACAGCTCAAGTTCCTTGCCAATTTATTGAATTAGTAGGAAAACTAGATCCTAAGACAGGAGAAATTTCACAAGAAAATCCTGATTTCTTAAAAAACGGAGATGTAGGAATTGTAAAAATCAAACCACAGGGAAACTTAGTTATTGAAAAACAAGCTGACAATCCACATATGGCGAGATTTGCAATTAGAGACGCTGGAGTTACAGTTGCTGCAGGAGTCTGCACTGATTTAGTTGAGAAGAAAGTTGGGAAATAAGAGGCCAAAACAAGACTAAGGAGAAATTAAGATGGCAGATGAAAGAAAAAGTAGAATGGGCAAACATTTTGGAAATGGATATATTTTGTCTGAGGGTATATCTATAACAAAATCAAAATATGAAGAAGCTGAAGGGGAACGAGCTTATGCACAAGTTAATGATGTTATAGAAGAAGGTTATACTCAATTTAGTGGAGCAGTTGATTGTTCAAGAATGGCAGTAGGAGAAGGAATAGAAAAACAAGTAGAATTAGTATTCACACACCCAGAAACTGGTGATGAGAGAAGAATAAGAGCTCCTGTAGATGATCCTCTGTATGGAGATGTAAAAGAATCAGAATATGTAAGTTTCCATCAAAGACACGATGAAGTAATGAGGGCTATATCAAAAAGAAGATAGAAATCAGAGAAAGTTGGGAAATAGACTTATCTTTTTCTACAATAAAACATAAAAACAAAAGTTTTCTTTAAATATCATGGCAATTGATAAGTTAAAAAAGAAAAAAGCTGAAGAAGATAAAAAAGTAAAATATACTGCATGTAGATATCAGATTGTAAAAGATACAGTAGGCAATTATCATGCTATTATTGAAGTTGGAAAAATTGATGTAATGAATGGGAAATTTTATTCTATCAAAGGTGCAAATGTAAAAAAATATTCAGTTCCTTTAGATAAAAATAAAAAAGGCCAATTAAAAAGATATAGATTAAAAAAACAAATAAAAAAATACTTAAAAAATTATAGTGAATTAGAAAATATTACAAAATTTATAGAAATTTAAATACAATAAAATATAAATAAAACTAATTCTTTGTTTATATATGAGAGACACTCTTCCTAAAAATCATGTAAATTTTTTTAGAAAAATTGATAGAAGATATGATACTTGTGTTTTTGAAATTCTTCCAGTAGTTAATGAAAATCAATATGTTCCACATTATTCTTTAAAAGTTATGTTTGGTAAAATAGACAAAGAAGAAAAAGAATTTATTGAGAGAAAGAAACATAGTGTTAGTATATATACTAATAGTAAAAAAAGAGCAATAAAAAAAATAAGAAATTTATTAGTAACTGGGGGCTTGGAGCATATTACAAAAATATTAGAAGTAAAAGAATTAAGAGAACAAGGTATCAACTTATCTCAATAATCCTTAAATATAGAATTTTGTTTTTTTCTGTATGCAGATTAAAGAGAGAACAAAAAAACAAATTCAGGAGAGAGCTGACTCTATGAGTGATTTTCTTAAAATAGAATATTTAGAAGAGTGTTTGAAGACTCCCATAACATTCGATATTAAGAAATTTGTTCAGGATATGCTAATTGAAATTTATTTGCAGAGGAAAATGTATTCTCAAGCTGCTAAATATGCTGTTAGTAATTCTGAAATTTCTGTAAGATATATTGACAAGATAGAAAATTATCTAAAGGCGGCAAAATTATATGTTAAAGCTGGAATGTTAAATGATGCTGATATTTGTTATAGAAAATCACTTGCTTGTGGAAATATAGAACAGAAAAAACAAGTAGAAGGAGAAATAATAAGATATTACTGGGAGCAGGCAGAAAATTTTGAAAAACAAGACAAAAGAGTTCATGCTGTGCGGATTTATGAAAAACTCCGGCAACTTGTAAAAGATGAAAATCAAAAATCTGAAATAAAACAAAAATTGATTAAACTTTATGAACGCATGGGCAAAATCAAAGAAGCTGTTGATTTGAAAAGGAGTGAATAGAGAGATATTTAAAGATAAGAGCCTATAATATTTGTATGAAACAAGTATGTAATACTATTGTTTCTCTGGGGAGGCGAGATTCAAACCACCTCTAACTCTGAGTCGGTGAGTTGCTTTATTCATTAAGCTACCCCTATCTAGATTTAATATTAATGTATTTCTATTATTAAATATTATTATAATTAGATAATTTTATTAATCTCTTTTTCTCTTTATTTTTATGAAAAGGGGCAGATTCTGGAAAAAAACAAAAAAGAACTGGAAAAAGATTGCTGGAGTTTATTTTGTATTAAAGAGTTTTGTTTTTATGTTCTTAGTTTCTAAGGGGATAACAGGATTTACAATTACAGAAACTTTTGAAATTCCTGTTAATTTTTGGCTTGGATTTTTGTTTTTTGTGGTTGGTGTTGTGTTGTTGTGGGGGGCTGGTGTTGAACAAAGAACAATAAGAGAATTAGAACATACACTTCAAACTGGAAAAGTTGGAGATTCTAAAGAATTAAGAAGATATGCAAGAAGATTAGGTTTTGATATTAAAGAAGGTGGAAACATGTAAGTGTTTATCAAGGTTCAAAAAGAATAACAACAATTCCTAGACATAATCAATTAGCAAAGGGGACTTATAGAAGTGCTGCTAGAGCAATGCATGATGCTGTAAGTGTTTAAAGATGTTTCATGAAAGCAAACTTTATTAACTATATTTTCTTAATATTAATATGGCAAAAAGAGGGCAAAGAGAACAGAAAAAGATTGATTTAGGAAAAGTTATTAATTCAGCTGTTGAAGAAGGAATTGAAGCAATTATTGAACATCATCCGAGATTTAAAGCTCAAGAAGATTTTCTTGTTAGTCATATTGACAAAAAGAAGTTAAAAGAACATGTTGGAGAAGCAATTGAAGAGCTTCAAGAATATGAAACTGAAACACAACAGATTGAGGCTATTAAAAAATTATATGAAAATACTGCAGGTTATATTGCTTCAGGAGAATTATTCACAGATAAAGGAAAAGAACTTGTTTTAAGAAAAAGCTGGGAAAGAGATGCTAAAAAATGGTTTGGTGGAGGAACAGCAAGAGATATTCTTAGTGGAGAAAAATATTTAGATGATGTTATGGGCTCTTTTAGGGAGTTATATTCTTTATTTAAATCAGGAGATTATGCTGAAAGAATGCCTGAATTAGCTTCTGCTGTTGCAACAGTCTATGATATGGGATTTACAGATGCTGCAGTAAATATTCTTTATGAAAATGGATTAATGAATAAAGGAAAATATAAAGCATTTAAGAGAGCAATTAGAGAAAGAACTAAACAAGGAGTAAAAACTACAGAAGAGGTTTTAACAAAATATTTTATGCCAGAAAAAGTTGCAGCTGGAATTTTTGGGATTGTGGGAGTTGGAATTTTAGTGCTTTCTGGAGCAAATATTACTGGGAATGTTATAGGAAGTCAGTTGAATAATTCTCTAGGAATTTTGTCAGGTGTTTTATTATTAATTGCAAGTTTTCTGGTTTTGAGGTTGAGATGAAACAACCAAAACTTGTAATTTTACGTGGAAAATCAACAGCTTATGCTATGTTGAAAAAAAGGAAAGTTATGAAATGTTGGCTTTTTGTTGATCACGCTAATCTTAAAACCAATCTAGGAAAAGATTTAGGGAAAAAATCCTTATTCGCGGTTTTAAAAGTTGTGATGCCTTCAAAAAAAGATATTATTATTGAAGAGATGTCAGAGGAAACTCTTAGAAAATATATTAACCAATACATTAAAAAATATAATTACAAAATAGTGGTCTTCCAATTTACAGTAAGAACAAAAACAGCATATAAACGAGATGTCAAAAGAGCAGAAGATAAATGGCATCCTTTTATGGGGAAAAAGAAAATTAAGGAAATGCATAAGATGCATGATGAGAGATTTGATAAAAAGGCATTTTAACCTTTAAAAACCCAATTCTTTATGTATTAATATAATAGAAAATATTATTAGATTATCACAATCACAGTTCACAATCAGATTATTATCATTTTTGATATTTTTGATGTTTGATAAACACGGGCAGAAATGCCTTGAGCATATTCTAATATTTTTCTATTGATTAAATTAAATAATAAATTTCGAAATTTCGAAAGAAATAAATGAAATAGGAGAAAAAGTAATATGGCAAAAATAAGTCCAGTATCAATAAAATATATGGTATTTGCAAATTTCAAAGCTGAAGGTGCTGTAGAAAAGCCAGATGTTATCGGTGCTTTGTTTGGCCAAACAGAAGGTTTGCTCGGTGCTGATTTAGAACTAAGAGATTTGCAAAAAGAAGGAAAAATAGGAAGAATTGAAGTAGAATTAGAATCAGAAAAAGGAAAAACTACGGGAGAAATAGAAATTCCTTCTGCTTTAGATAAGTCAGAAACTACATTAATAGCAGCAGCAATAGAAACTATTGAAAAAATAGGTCCGACTGAATCTAAAATTGAAGTTGAAAAAATAGAAGATGTTAGAGGAAATAAACGAGAATATATAATAGATAGAGCTAAAAAACTAATGGCTTCTATTGAGGGCAGTGCAGATTCAAGAGAAATTTCTAAAACTTTAAAAGATTCTGCAAGAATTTCTAAACTGCAAGAATATGGTGATGAAAAATTGCCGGCAGGAGATATAGAAAATAATAATGAAATTATTGTTGTAGAGGGCAGAGCAGATGTTATAAATTTGTTGAAAAATGGGGTTTATAATGTAATTGGAATGGATGGAACAAAACTTCCTAAAGCGATAAAAGAATTAGGTAAAGAAAAAGAATTGGTTTTATTTATTGATGGAGACAGGGGTGGAAAATTAATAGCAAAGAATGTTATTGATAATGCAAATATAAAATCAGTTGTTACAGCTCCAGATGGAAAGGAAGTTGAAGAGCTGAGAGGCAAAGAAATTTTAGCAAGCCTGCGAAAAGAAGTTGATACAAAAGAATTTTTAAGTTCTATAAGAACTAGAGGTCGTGGAAGGAGCAGGCTTGCATCACGGCCAGAATCAGCAGATGATGGAAGCGAAATTAATCAAGAAAAATTAGAAAAATTATTTAATGAGCTTGATAAAAATCAAGTATATTTATTAGATAAAAATTTAAATATAATCAGGAAAACAAGCACAAAAGGAGCAGCAATTAGTTTAACAAAATCAAAAGAAAAAATTTATGCTGTGGTAATTAAAGGAACTGCAACAATAAATATAATTAAAGCAGCAGAAAAAAATAAGTGTAGATTTGTTGTTGCAAGCAATTTCGCCTATGTTGATACAAAAATTAATTTATTGAGTTTTTAAACTTGCTTTTTTTCTTTGCAAGTTTAAATGCAAGAAAATCTTTGATTTTCTATGTTTTTGGTTGTGTTTAAAAACTCAATACTAAGTTTTTTAAACTTCTTCTGCTTTCTTAATTTATGAATAAAAGAGGAAAAGGGCTGACGTTGAAAATTGTCTTCGTAATTTTTGTTATAGTAGCTTTAGCTACTTTGTATTTTAGTTTTTATTTTACAAGAAAATGTAACGAAGAGTCTTGTTTTAATGATGCTTTAAGAGGATGTAAAAAAGTTAATTATTTATCTAATGATAAAAATGTTATATGGCTTTATACAATAAAAGGAAGTCCTTTATTTGGAGAAGCTAAAGACACATGCAAAGTTGAAGTTGAAGTTGCACAGGCAAAATCAGGTATAAAAGAAGTTGAAGAACTTGTTGGTAAAAAAATGACTTGTTATGTGCCTCTTGGTTTGGTTGTTAAGCCAGAAAATGACCTTGAAAAATGCAATGGTTTATTAAAAGAAAAAATACAGACAATGATAATCAATAAATTTCATCAATATATAGTGAATAATCTCGGAACAATTGAAGAAGAATTAATCAAAGTTTTTTAAACTATTATAGTTGAGAGACTTCTTTTTTATAGCCGACTATATTTTTTAAAGGAATTGGAAATTTTCTTTTATGATAATCTTTTGGTAAATTTATTACTGGATTTTTGAGATATGGTCCAATTATAAGACTATCATTCTCAATATAATATTACAGAATTTATATAAATTTATATATTAAATTACGTTTATAGTAAAATGACAATTAAATTCGGACCTGCTGGGCTTGGAGCAGTTAAAGATGCTGTTAATAATTTAGAAAAATATCATAAATTAGGCTTAAAGGCATGTGAAATCGCATTTACATATCAAATTTATATAAAAAAGAAAGAAGATGCTGTAAAAATTGGAAAAGAGGCTAAGAAATTAGGGATTAGTTTAAGCATTCACGCACCTTATTGGATAAATCTTAATTCTGCTGATAAAGAGAAAGTTGAAAAAAGCAAACAAAGAATATTAAAATGCTGTGAAGTTGCAAATTGGTTAAAAGCAACATGTATTGTATTTCATCCTGGATATTATAATAAGATGAATGCAGAAGAAACTTATGAAAATATAAAAAAAGAAATAATTAATATGCAAAAAACAATTAGGAAAAATAATTGGAAAATGAAAATTTGTCCTGAAACAACTGGAAAGAAAAATGTTTTTGGAAGTATTGATGAAATAAAAAAATTAGTGGATGAAACTGGGGGGAATTTTTGCCTGGATTTTGCGCATATAAGAGCAAGATATAAAAGAATTAATTATAAAGAAATTATTAAAAAATTCTCAAAATATAAAAATTGGCATATTCATTTTTCTGGAATTGAGTATGGAGAAAAAGGAGAAAAAAGACATATAAAAACAAAAACAAGAGAAATAAAAGAACTTTTAGAAAGATTGCCGAAAAATAAAAATATAATAATTATTAATGAATCTCCACAACCTATTAAAGATTCAATTATGTCATTGAATATATATCATAAAATAAATAAAATAAATTGTAACCAGCATAAGTAACAAGAAATAATAATTTTTTCGAAGACGAATTTTATTTTCACTAATGTAAGTAACAAAATTCTAATCTCATTTTTTCTTTTTACTACCAATATGCAGTGACATATAAGTTACCACCATAAAGTTTATAAGGGGGAAATCGCTTGCAAAATTAATTAAATTTAAAATGGAAACAAAAATGAAAACAAACTTAATGTTTGTTTCTTTGTTAGCAATTCTAGTAGTTGTTTTAGCAGCTAGTTTTGTAAGTGCAGCTCCGAACATTATTAATGTAAAGGAAGTTTATATTGATGGTATGGAAGCTAGTAGAGGTGGAGGAATTACAAAGATTTCATTAGCTGCTGGAGATACAGTACCTATAAAAGTAAGATTTTTATCTCTGACTGATGCTGAAGATGTTGAAATTTCAGCATGGTTTTCAGGACACAAAAGTGATAAAGCTGTAAAAGAACTTGTTGATTTAAGGGAAAACAGAACTTACTACCCTGCTTTAGCATTAGAAGTTCCAAGTGATGTAGAACCCGAAGAAAAACTTAGACTTTATGTAGAAATTGATTCAGATGCAGGAAGCAAGGAACTTGAATACTTTGTTGAAGTTCAAAGAACACCATATAACTTAGAGATTGTTTCTGTAGATGTTGACAATAGAGTTGAAGCTGGAGAAAAAGCTGAAGTTGAAGTTGTTGTTAAAAATACAGGAAGACATGAATTAGATGATGTATTTGCTTTAGTAAGAATTCCTGAACTTGGTCTTGAGAAAACAATCTGGCTTAGTGATTTAGATGAAACAGATGAGTGTTGGGATTTATATCCTGGCGGATGTTCAGATGTTGATGACGATGATTGGGAAGATGCAAAATCTGGAGAAACTACTTTGAAAATTCCAACAGACGCTGAAGAAGGAATCTATGAACTTGAAATAATTGCTTACAATGATGACTCAGAAGTTAGGGAAGTAAGAAATATTGTTGTTGCAAGTACTGGAGCAAGTGAAGTTTATGTTCTAGATGCTTCAAAAACAGTTTCTGCTAATGAAAAGGCAATTTACAAATTAACAATTGTAAATAAAGGTAATGAAGTGAAAGTATATAGCCTTGATGTTGATGGTGAAGGTCTTAGTGTTGACGCACCCTCAATTGTTGTTGTTGAAGCAGGCTCAAGTGAGACAGTAGAATTAAGTGCAGTTGCTACAGAAGAAGGCACATATAATTTAGTTGTTAATGTAGTTTCTGATGATGAAATTATAGGAACAGCAAATTTAAGTGCAAGAGTAGAAGGAAAATCAATAACAAATCCTGTTGTTGTTTTGAGCATTGTATTAGCAGTAATCTTCGTAGTACTTTTAATTGTGCTTATTGTTTTGCTTACAAAGAAACCAGAAACTGAAGAAGAACTCAGTGAAAGTTACTACTAAATTTTTTAATTTTTTATTTACTTTTTCTTTTTTTTATTTTTTTCTTTGTTTATTTTATTTAAAAAAAGAAAGGGTATCGGGGAAATATAAAATTTTACAAAATTTTATAAACCTTTATTTCTTTTGAGTATAATGGATACTATAGAAAATAAACAAGAGATTCAGCAAAAACAAGAGTTTTCCAAAAAGAAAAATATAGAGAGAACTTTAATTCTTATTGTTTTTATAGGAATTTTAATTGGGCTTTTTAGTTTTTTCAGAGGTTTAAAGATTACAGGATTAACTACTTTAAGAACTCCGGAAGCAGCAAATTTTGGAATTTATTTAATAATTCTTGGTGCAGTTATTGGGGGAACATGGTTTTATTTAAAAAGAAATGTTTTGAAAACAAATTCTAAATCATGATTAAATAAAATGTTATCAGATATACCTAAAAATTTGAATAAAGTGAATAAAGAGGATTTAGATAAAGAGATTTTAAGAGTTGGCATGATTGCTGAATTAGATGCAGTAAATCTATATGAGCAACTTTCAGTAATGGCTGAAAATGAAGATATAAAGAAAGTTTTATTAGATATTGCGCGGGAAGAAAAAACACATATAGGGGAATTTCAGACCTTGTTACTTCAACTTGATTCTGAACAAGTGAAAGAACTTGAAAAAGGAAAAAAAGAAATTGAAGAATTAACAAAATAAAAAAAGTTTAAAAACCCAAATTTCCTATAATTAATATCAAAAAGTCCTTGTTTGTTTGGGCTTTTTGGGACAGAAAATAAAAAGGAATATTTTAATTTATTTTCTGTATCATAAATCAAATTTAAATAAAAAGGAGGTTAGTAATATGAAAAAAATAATTTCATGGCTTGTAACTATTATTGGTTTACTTTTAGTATTGCCTTTAATTAAGGTAACCCAATTACAGGGGGCTGTAACAGACTGGGTAATCGGCTTAGGAGTTTTAGTTATAGGTATATTAATGATTATACAAGATTTTAAAGCATAAAATTCTTTTTTGAATTTTTTTATTTTTTATTTTTTTATTTGTGATTATCTATTTCTTTCTAACAGAAATCAGACAGACTATTGTTATATATATTAGAGTTAAAACTGCAACCCAATTATTAACAATCGTAAATAAAATAGTCAGCACAATTGAAATTATAATTATCCACTTGAACCATTTCCTACCATCACGCAATTCTTCTTTTGTTGATTTAGTTAATATATGACCAAAAAATACTGCTGATAATAAGACTAATAATGAAAGCGTTATTTTTATCATTAAATAGAATAAGAAATCAGATTTTTAAAAGTTTGTTAACTTAGTTCAACTTTTTCTAATAAATCTTTCTTAGTTTGAAATTCATTTTCTACATTCAATACAGCATATATTTTTCTTAAATCTTTTTCATCTGATGGAAAGGCAAATCCATGTTTGTATTCTACAGCTTTACCATAGGAAAACCCGGTTAATTTAACAAATTCAGAAAAAGTTCCTTTGAAATTTGTATTTATTAATTTACTTAATTTTTCTCTTCTTATTCCCAAATTAGGAATTTCTTTACAATACTTAGATATTGTTGACTTACCAAATCTCACCATCTCATAAATTTCTATTCTTGTATATCCTTTCCAACAAAGAGCCCTCAGTAACTCTATTTGTTCTGGTAAAAGTTGGTAAACCATCTTAAAATATTATTTAATTATCTAAATTTATTTAAACGCAAGATATTTAAAAACTTAATGGTAGAATATCTTATAGTTGCATCAAAACAAGATACAGCTGGAATAAATATAATCCAGCAATTGCAACAGTTTGGACAATTTAATACATATATTATCGAAAAAGAAATAATCCTGACAGAAAATCTTGATTTAAATAAAATCAATTCATATGATTTTATTATTTTTGCGAGCAAGCATAAATCTAAACAGCAGAGAAAAACTTTGAGTGTTCATGCTCCTGGAAATTGGAGAAGAGCAGAACTTGGTGGTGAAGAAGGAAAAGTTTGCAAGACTTCTGCATTTTTCATGAAAGAAGCATTAAAAGAATTAAAGAAAAATGCTGAGAGCATTAATTTAAATAATTATGAAGTAACATTAGAGTGCACTCATCATGGGCCTTTAATAGATAAACCATGCATATTTATAGAAATTGGAAGTACAGAAAATGAATGGCGGAACAGACGGGCAGGGTTTGTGATTGCAAAAACAATTGCAAATATGATTGAAAAATTTGAGCCAGGAGAAGAAGGAGTTACAATAGGAATCGGAGGACCTCATTATTGTCCAAACTTTAACAAAATTCAACTATCAAGTGATTTTGCTATTAGTCATATAATTCCAGGATATTCATTACCCTTAACAGAAGATATGTTAGATGAAGCAATTAACAAGACAACAGAAAATGTAGAAATGGCAATATTAGACTGGAAAGGGATAAAAAATGCTGACGAAAGGCAGAGAATTATAGAGATTCTAAAAGAAAAAAATCTGCCATATCAAAGAAGTGGAGATGTGAAGAAGTAAAAAGAAAAACCTTTAAAACCTTTTAATTAATTAGTTCTATATGCCTCGGTCGCATAATGGTATTGCACTGGCTTGCTAAGCCAGACCCTTTGGGGTACGCAGGTTCGATTCCTGCTCGAGGCGTTTTTAAATATTGTTTTTATATATCCTTTTTATAACATAAATTCTTTTATATGTTGTAAATTAAAGATTTTTAATGGGCGCGAAAACAAAAAAAGGATCAATTAGACATGTAAAAAAACATCCTGAAAAATATAAAGTTCCTGTCTTTTATCATATAAATGGAGAAGGTAATAAATATTATTTTGATAAAGGTTATTGGTATATTGAAGAAGAATATACTCGGAAACTTGGAGAAAATGAAACAAGACATCCTTATGAAGGACTTATTCCATTTATCATGAAGCAAAAAGTAATTAGAGATGATGGACAAAGAAAAAGAAGAGAAATAAAAGAAGAGAAAATCTACTTGGATGCTAAAAGCCATAGAATATATGATTCTAAAAGATGTAAATTACCTACCAAATTTGAAGAAAGGGCATTGGAATCTATACTTAAAACTCTTTATTCAGATAATAAAGATAATCCAGAATTAAAAGTGTCTAAAATTAAAGATAGAAAGAGATTAATTATTGGGGTGTTCACACATTATCTCTTGAATTAAATAATTCTTAATATTGAAAAGAGTAGCGGAAGGTGGATTTGAACCACCGACCTCGAGGTGTCCGAAATCGAAGATTTCTGAGCAAATCAAAATTATGAAATTTCAATTTTATGGGCCTCGCGAGCACTCCAGACTGCTCCATTCCGCTATGTAAAATTCATATCAAAAACCCTTATAAAGCTTATGGAATATTAACTCTTATGACATTTATATTAGGTGTAGATGATGCAGGAAGGGGGCCAGTAATAGGTCCGATGGTTTTGGCTGGATGTTTGATTAAAGAAGAAAATGAAGAAAAATTGAGAAAAATTGGAGTTAGAGATTCAAAGTTGCTTACATCAAAACGAAGAGAGCATCTTGCTAAAGAGATAAAAAAAATCGCTGAAAGTTTTGCTGTTGTTTTGATTTTCCCAGATGAAATTGATTCAAGAAATCATATTGGACTTAATCTTAATAAAATAGAAGCAATTAAAGCAGGAGAAATTATTGACATATTAAATGATAATTCCAGGAGAAAAATTAAAGTTATTGTAGATTGCCCTTCCCCAAATAAAAAATCATGGCAAAGATATTTAATGTCAAAAGTAGAGAAAAAAGAAAACTTGCGGTTTTTCTGTGAACATAAAGCTGATAGAGATTATATTCCAGTTGCAGCTGCTTCAATACTTGCAAAGACAACAAGAGATGCAGAAATTCATAAAATAAAACAAAGACTAAAAATAGATTTTGGAAGCGGCTACCCAAGCGACCCTATTACAATAAAATTTCTCACAGAAAATTATCATAAGCACAAAAATGATGGAATGTTTAGACATACTTGGGGCACAATAAAAAACCACAAAGCAAAGAAAGCACAAAGAAAGTTGGGGGAATTTTGAGATTTTAAAATACTATATAAATTTTTAAATACATTTCTCGTCTAAATTTCTTATGGCCCATATAAAAAAGCTGGTGATGCATGGTTTCAAGAGTTTTGCAAGTAAAACTGAAGTTGATTTTGATAAAGAAATTAATGTAATTGTGGGCCCGAATGGATCTGGAAAGAGCAATATTTCAGATGGCATTTGCTTTGTTCTAGGCAGACTAAGTATTAAAAGTATGAGGGCTGCTAAAGCCAGAAACTTGATTTTTATGGGAACAAAAGCCCACAAGCCAAGTAAAGAAGCTAGTGTTGAAATGATTTTTGATAATAGTGATGATGCATTTAATATGCCTCAAAAAGAAATTTCAATAAAAAGAATATTGAGAAACAGGGGCCAAAGTATTTATAAAATTAATAATGAAACAAAAACTCGTCAAGAAGTTTTAGCTTTACTTGCGAGTGCGGGAATTGACCCCCATGGCTTTAATATAGTTCTTCAAGGAGAAATTGGACAATTAGTAAGAATGAGGGGGGAAGAAAGAAGACAAATAATAGAAGAACTTTCAGGAATTTCTGTTTATGAAGCAAGAAAACAGAAATCTTTAAAAGAGTTGGAGAAAACAGATAATAAACTTAAAGAAGTTTCAACAATTTTGCGGGAGCGGACAGCATACTTAAGGAATTTAGAAAATGAAAGAAAACAAGCTCTTAGATACAAGCAACTTGAACAAACAGTAAAGAAATGCAAAGCATCTATTCTTCATCGTGAAATTACAGATAAAGAAAAACAACTTTCTCCAATAAATAATGAACTTCAAAAAAAAATAGATGCAAGAGCAAAAATTCGGGATGAGATTAGCAAAATTCAACAAGAAATTAAAGAAATTGAAAGTAAGATTGAAAATATTAATAATTATATTCAAGAAACAACAGGTATGAAGCAGGAAAAACTTAACGAAGATATTTCAAATTTAAAGGCAGAGTTAATGGGACTTGATGTACACCAAACAAATTTTCAAAATAAACTGCAGGAATTAAAAAATAAAAGACAAGGTTTGAAAAAAAATATACCTGTCTGTGAGAAAGAGATTGCAGAATTAAAAAAGAAAGGTCCTGCAATAAGCAAAAAACAAGAAGAATTGAAAATTAAAAAACAACAATTTTCAAAAATAGAAACAGAAAGGCAAAAATTTTACAATAAAAAAGCAGAACTCCAATCAATAAAGTCAAGAATAGAGGATAAAAAAAGAATGTTGCAACGACTTCAGCAATCTTCAAATGACTTGCTTGAAGAAATTGAAGTTCTTTCAGAAAACTTAAGTTCAAAAAATATAGAAGAATGCAAAGCACAGATAAAAAAAATTAAAGAAGATATAATAAATATTAATAAAAAAGTAGAGAATGGGCGAGAGGACAGGTTAAAGTTTGAAAAATTATTATCAATATTAGAATCTGAAATTGATAAAAACAAAGAACTAAAACAAAATATAACTAAAATAGATGTTTGTCCTTTATGTAAAAGCAAGATGACTTCAGCACATGTTGGCTATGTTATAGAAAAAGCAGATAATGAAATAAAAACTGCAAATATAAAATTAAAAGAAATAAAAAATAATTTAGAAGAGATTGATAAGGAAGGGGCTAATAATCTTGCTAAAATTAATAATTTAACTAAAAATCTTAATAAAAAACAAAATGAATTTTTGAAACTTGAGAAAATAGAAGATAAAAAGCAGCAAATGAAAAGATTTGTTGCTGAAGATAAGGAAATAAATTCAGAAATTCTTGGACTTAATGAAAAGAGAAAGCATGCAGAAAATTATATTGAAAATAATAAAGATGTTGAAGATAAATATGATAAAGCTATGTTTGAAATTGAGGAAATTTCTGCTCGGACAGAAGAAAATATTGATGCAAGTATTATGTATAAGGAACGTGAGTTGGAGAACTTGAAAAATATAATAAAAAGAAGTCACAGCGACGAAGAAGAAATAAAACAAGAACTTGATGCGGCTGCTTCAGAAATTGATTATAATGAACATTTGCTGGAAGAAAAAGAAGCAGCGGCCAGAGAAATTGCAAAAAAATTCAAAAAATTATTTGATGATAAAACAAAACTTCGAGAAAAAATTAAAAATTATAATATAAATATTCTTAATAAACAAAATTCTTATAGTGGAGTTGAAAATTCTATAAATAATTTGAAAATAGAAAGAGCAAGAATTAATGCTGAAAAAGAAGCTCTCTCAATTGAATACAGGGAATTTGAAGGAATAGAATTAATTAAAGCGAATAAGGAAATTCTTATACAAAGACAGAGAAAAAGTGAGGAAATTCTTGCAAGAATTGGAAATGTAAATCTTAGAGCATTAGAAATTTATGATTCAATTAAAAAAGAATATGATGTGATTGCAGAAAAAGTTGAAAATCTTAATAATGAAAAAGAAGAAATTTTAAAAATAGTTATAGAAATTGATAAAAAAAAGAAAAGAACATTTATGAAAATGTTCAAAGCAATAAATGAGTTATTCAGCAGGAATTTTTCACAATTAAGTCAAAAGGGCAAGGCGTTTCTTGAAATAGAAAATAAAGAAGATATCTTTACAGGAGGAATTAATATAACAATTAAAGTTGGTAAAGGAAAATATCTTGATGTGGCGTCTCTTTCTGGTGGAGAACAAACACTTGTAGCTCTTTCTTTAATTTTTGCAATTCAAGAACATAGGCCATATCATTTCTATGTTTTAGATGAAATTGATGCTGCGCTTGATAAAAGAAATTCAGCACGCCTTGCAACCCTCATTAAAAAATACATGGAAAAAGGACAATATATTATCACAACTCACAATGATGCCATAATCCAAGAAGCATCAATTCTATACGGCGTCAGCATGC
Source organism: Candidatus Pacearchaeota archaeon (assembly GCA_017609745.1). GTDB lineage: Archaea > Nanobdellota > Nanobdellia > Pacearchaeales > GW2011-AR1 > JAFCDK01. The sequence goes on along the minus strand of JAFCDK010000002.1, from coordinate 1,397 downwards.
ATAATGGAATTAGCAAAGTGTTGGGGTTGAAGGTTTGAGTGGATAAGTTAATTTCTGGTTTTTAAGAAGAAAATTTGCGAAGCCGAAAATCAGAGTTGTCGCCGTCTTTTGTTTCTTTTTCTGAAAAAGAAGATTTTGGGCACTTTATCTTTGTTTTAGATACTCAATACACTTCCCTAAAAGTTTTTTAAAATCTTTTTCTTTTTTCCATTCCTCTAAAATAAAATCTCTTAACTTTTTATGTGGCTCATATCCATAATCCTCAGCAAACCATAAATCTCTAAATTCTGTATTTAATAAAACACTTAATGCTTCTTTTAAATCTCCTGTTTTTTCTTTTCCTATTTGGGATTCTACTTCATCCCAGTAGAATTTATGAAAATATAAATGCATTATTTCATGCCCACAAGTTTGCAATTGATGAGGCAGAGAATAAAATAAGGAAAACATAAATGAAGGCTCGTCAGAATCGTAAGGGCAAATTCCGAGAGTTGTAAGGTAAGCGATTATATCTTCATCAAAATCTTTATTCATTAGATTATCCATTCTTTTAAAAAATTCTTGTTCAATTTCTCTCCAATATTCTTCTAAAGAATTAATCTCTATTTGGATAATTTTAGATTCTTGCAATTTTGACAAATGAGCAGATAGCTCCCCCTTACATTCTTCAAACTTTTTCCCTTCGCAAATTCGTTTAATTTCTGGATGAATTTTAAAATTTGCCCAAGAAGATTTCCAATTAGATTTATGCCAATGATTCCATAAATCTTTTTCTTTATCAAACTTAAAAATGACTTTAGACATTTTGTTTTAAACCTTTTATTTCTTTTTCTGAAAAAGAAGAATAAATTTTTTGGGGGATGGGAGAAACGATTTGTTTATTGCTTATTTATCCAGAAGGTAGTGCAGGTGGTTGAGGTATTGAACTTCCCCCACCTAATAATCCTCCATCACTTCCACTTGTTAGAAGGAAGTATAAACCAATTCCAACTGCTAAAACAATTAAAATTATTAAAATCCAAATCCAAGCACTCATTCCTCTTTTTGATTTTATCATTTTAATTTATGGTAAATTTGGAACTGTTGGTATTGTTCCTGAAGATGTTCCAAGCTTACAATTTTCAGTTACTTTTAAAACAATTCCTTGTCCAATTACATTTTGACTAAATGGAGCATCATTCATATCAATTAAATCCCAATTTTGTCTTTTTGCCCACCATGCGTAAGATTTTTCAATATTGCAATTTCCTTTTAATTCATTTAAATTTTTTCCAATCATATTTGATGTTATTCCAACAAAATTCCAACCCTTATATATTTGTCTTTCATTATACGGGATCGGATTTTCATACAACCAATACTCAATAGCATTATAAATTCCATTAAATTCTTTGCCA
>JAFCDK010000022.1 GCA_017609745.1 Candidatus Pacearchaeota archaeon | reverse complement strand
TGCTACCTGGGAAGTATAGTCGCAAGGCCGAAACTTAAAGGAATTGGCGGGGGGGCACTACAACGGGTGACGCGTGCGGTTCAATTAGATTTTACACCGTGAACCTCACCAGGAGCGACAGCAGAATGAAGGTCAGTCTAAAGGGCTTACCTGACACGCTGAGAGGAGATGCATGGCCGACGTCAGCCTGTGTCGTGAGATGACCTGTTAAATCAGGTAACAGGCGAGACCCGCATGTATAGTTGCTAAGTGCACACTATACAGACTGCCTTGGTAACAAGGAGGAAGGTACGGGCTACGTTAGGTAGTATGTCCCGAATCCCCTGGGCAACACGCGCGCGGCAATGCTGGACTCAATGAGATGCAACTCTGAAAAGAGGAGCTAATCCCATAATATCCAGCCCAGTTCAAATTGAGGTTTGCAACTCAGCCTCATGACGATGGAATCCGTAGTAATCGTTCTTCATCAAAGAACGGTGAATATGTCCCTGCCCCTTGCACACACTGCCCGTCAAACCAACCGAGTTATGTATTGGCGAGGCTCGTTAGAGACGAACCTTTGTATGACAAGGCAGGTTAAGTCGTCACAAGGTATCTGTAGGGGAACCTGCAGATGGATCACCTCCTAAAACTAAATATTGTTTTTACATCTTAGTTATTTTAATAATTAAAAAATAGAAAACATTTAAAAGGCACAGGACTTAATTTTTTTAAGGGCCTGTAGTCTAGTGGTAGAATTCCTCCCTTGCACGGAGGGGGCCCGGGTTCAATTCCCGGCAGGTCCATAATGTTTCTATATTATATTCAACAAGAATGAAGCTGGAAATGCGAAGTTTCCGTCGGAGTTGAGATTGAACTCATGTTCAATTTATGATACGAATAGGATATGTCTTAGTACTTACTATACTGTTAGATGGATAGCTTGGTTTAGATTGTGATGAAGGACATGGCAAGCTGTGATAAGCTCAGGGGAGGTGCATGCGACCTTTGAACCTGAGATTTCCGAATGTGGCAACACATTTATTCTGAGAAGAAAATGCACGCTGGGAATTGAAACATCTTAGTACCAGCAGGAAAAGAAAATAAAATAATGATGTCCTTATTAGCAGCGAGCGAAAAGGATATAGGGCAAACTGAATCTGCTCTTGAAAAGGAGTTAGAGATGTGGTGGAGGTCAATGGCTAAGTCAATGAATCAAAGTTTTCTGGAAAGAAATACCTTAGAAGGTGATAGTCCTGTAGATGAAATTGATATGCTGTTCTTCAAAAGAGTAGTGTCTCCTGGATTGGAGGCATGAATATAGCAGAATTAACTGCTAACCCTAAACATCAATCTAAGTCCGATAGTGCACTAGTACTGCGAAGGAAAGCTGAAAAGTACTCTTAACAGAGAGTTAAAAGACTTGAAATCTAATAGTTACAATTGGTTACTGCTAGTTATATCTTAGGATATGACAGTTGTAACGTACGTTTTGAAAAATGGACCAGGGAGTTTGTTCATGTGGCAAGATTAATTCTTTTTGAGAAGAAGTCATAGCGAAAGCAAGTCTGAAAAGGCGGGAGTCACATAAGCAAGACCCGAAGCCGAGTGATCTATTCCTGGACAAGGTGAAGTTTTCCGAAAGGAGAATGGAAGCCTGAACCGGTCCTGCGAGCATGCGGTCGGATGATCTGGGAATAGGGGTGAAAAGCTTCTCTAACTCGGCAATGGCTGGTTCCTGTTGAAATATGCCTCAGTATAGTTTTATTCTGTTTGTCAACGAGGTAAAGTACAGATAGGATTTGCAGGGCTTATAAGCTACGGAATCCTTTCTAACTCAGAACTTGTTGACTGCAATGAATAAAAATGGGGGTATGTGCGTAAGGTGCATTTCCGAGACCGGAACAACGGAGACTATGGTTAAGGTCCCAAAATTTATACTAAGTGTTTTAAAAGGTGTCTTGAATCTGAGACAGCAGGGAGGTAGGCTTAGAAGCAGCCAACCTTTAAAGAAAGCGTAACAGCTCACCTGTCAAGACTCGGGGCCCTGAAAATGGACAGGACTAAAGTATAATACCGATACCATAGAGCTACTCAGATGAGTAGTCTGGTAAACAGGCATTTTTTTTGCTTAGAAGTTTTTTCGAGAGAAAGAGTGGAGCAAAAAGAAAAGAGAATCCTGGTAGGAGTAAGATCAAATTTCTCTGAGAATGAGAAATGTCGAAAGAGCACGGTTTCCTCAGCAATAATGTTTAGCTGAGGGTTAGTCAGCACCTAAGTTATGTCTTAACTGACCATGACGAAGGATATTAGGTTAATATTCCTAAACTGATTAAATTTTATGTTGTGATTTATTTTTGGATAAGTGAATTTCCGAAAGGAACTTTAATAAAGAAATCTGTGGATTGTAATGATAAGAAATAGATGAATTTATTGACGCGAGTTGCTGATTCCAAGAGTCCGTGAAAAGATTGCAGATTGAGTTTAATTAGCTGTACCTAGAACTAGCACAAGTGCTCTAGCTGAGAAGGCTAAGACATGTAAGGTCAATCTAGTTAAGGGAATTCGGCAATATTAGCCCTGTAACTTCGGTATAAAGGGTGTCTACATTTGTCTTTGATATTAGGAGGCATTTGTAGATCTAAGTAACAAAGACTGCCCGACTGTTTACCAAAAACGTAGCCAAGTGCAATTCTGAAAAGACGAGTATACTTGGTGAAACCTGCCCAGTGGTGGTGTCTAAAACCTTTTTTCAAGAAGGCTAAGGTCCATCAAACGGCGGGCCTAACTATGAGGCTCTTAAGGTAGCGCAATACCCTGTCGTCTGAATGGCGACTTGCATGAATGGTTTAACGAGGTAGTCGCTGTCCCTAACTAGACCCTTCCGAAATCACTGACCGGTGAAAATGCCGGTGACATTTAGTGGGAAGCGAAGACCTTGTGGAACTTTACTGCAACTTGTTGCTGTAATTTTATAAAAAATACATAGAATAAGTAGGAGCGTAGATGCCTAGTTTCGGCGAAAGCAGAGCACCAGTGTAATACTACTTATTTTTTATAGGGTTGCTAACTTGTAAGAGGACAACAGCAGGCGGGCAGTTTGGCTGGGGCGGCACCCTGCAGAAAAGATATCTGTAGGGCCCAAAGACAAACTCATCTAGCTTGGAAATCTAGAGTAGAGTGTAAGGGCAAAAGTTTGTCTAACTGTTTTCTGAATAGCAAAGAAAGCAGAGGTGAAAGCCGGGCCTAACGAACCCACGTGGCTTTTTAATGGAGCCCGTGTCTGACAGAAAAGTTACCCCAAGGATAACTGGCTGGTCGCGGACGGCGCGGTTTGGTACACCGCTGTCGGCTCTTCCTATCCTGGTAGTGCACAAGCTACCAAGGGTGCTGGAGTTCACATATTAAAAGGAATCGTTAGCTGGGTTAAGAACGTCGTGAGACAGTTTGTATGATATCTACTAAATGTGTTGTTGTTTGAGTGGAACAATCCTGTAGTACGAGAGGAACCAGGATTGGGAGCCTCTGGTCTAGCAGTTGTTATGAGCAGGCTGCGCAGCTACGCTCTATATGGATAAGTGCTGAAAGCATCTAAGCACGAAGCCATCCGCAAAACGAAACAACAAAGGCCGCTATAGAAGATGGCGTTGATAGAGCTGGTGTGTAAGTTTCGAGGTCACGAGAAATTCAGCACGCAGCTACTAAAAGCCTCACTTAAATATTAAGACATATCCTATTCGTTTTTTGTTGAAAACACAAGTTTTTTAAACACATTTTTCTTGCCTTTTTTGAGCAAGTTAGATAGCTAACTTCGGAATTGAGTTGTTAAATCAACAAGCTTTAATAAAATATGAAAGCTCATTCTGAGGAAGGTCTGCACATCCATTTCACATAACATGAAATGTCGTGCGAGTATTGAATAATACCTGCTGTGAAGTAGAGCTCTGGAACAGAAATGACACAGCTCTTGTGGAGTTATGAATCATGCGAGGAACTGCGAAACAAGAGATTTGATGAAACAGCCACCTTCGCTGATGCAAGGTTTAAAACCGCTTAGTAGAATGTTAGCAAGTTCAGTTCCTCTTAAGAGGATGAACTACAGAATGCAGCCTATTTCTAACTTGTTCTTTTTGCAAGTTAGAAAATAATTTTCAAACAAATAGACTAATAATAAAAAATCTCTATCAGATTTTTAAAGTTGGGGCTATATTATTAATAAGCAATTAAAATTTTCCTAATAACAATTTCTAAACATTTAAAAAAGAAAGAAATGTATATTTTCTATATGGACCAGTAGCTCAGGGGGAGAGCACGTGACTGAAGCTCACGGTGTCCGGGGTTCGAATCCCTGCTGGTCCATATCGGAATTTTAAAGAAAATGAAAACTTTTATAAACAACTTTGAGTTAATATCAATATAAAGAAGAGGAGATAGTATGAAATCAATTTTATCTAAAAAGGCAGCAATGGAATTATCTATAGGAACGATTGTTATAATTGTCTTAGCTATGAGTATGTTAATTTTTGGAATAATATTAGTAAGAAAAATAATGTGTACTGGATTAATTATGACAGACGATATAGGTGAAGGTATTAAAACTGAAATTAGAAGTCTTTTTGGACAACAAGATTATGGAGTCAAATGTATGGGGGAAGGTGGGCAGGAAATAAAAATTGCAGATGGGGGTAGAAGAAATATTGTATGTATTATTAAAACAGATGAAGATCAAGAGTATACATTAAAAACAAATGTTAAAAGCTTAGATGAAGATGTTGTTTCAACAACAGAAGTTCAAAATTGGATAATAGATAAAGATTGGAGTGGCAAGGTAAAACCAGGAGATACAGAAGCAACAATTCTTGTATTAGATATTCCTAAAAAAGTTTCTACAATTACATTAAAAATAACAATAGATGCTAATGGAGAAACACATGTTGCTTATATAGATGTAGTTCATGCAGGTGCTTTAAGTTCTGCAATTTGTTGAGTAAGAATTCGCTCACTTCGTTCGCTCGTTTCCATACTAAATAATTATATTTTAACTGATAATAGATTAGAATTTACAAGTGTCATTAGAATTAGGGATTTTTGTTTTATATTATAAATTTTATTATCAAGATAAGACAAGACTAAACATTAATAAATATAATTTTCTTTGGAATATTATGCCCTTAAGATTATATAATACATTAAGTCGTAAGAAAGAGGTTTTCAAGCCACTCAAGAATAAACAGGTTAAACTATATACTTGCGGACCGACTGTTTATTGGTATCAGCATATAGGAAATTTGAGAATGTATCTTTCTTGGGATATTTTAAAAAGAGTTCTAAAATATAATAATTTTAATGTTAAACATGTTATGAATATTACAGATGTCGGGCATTTAACATCTGATGCAGATACAGGAGAAGACAAAATAGAGAAAGCTGCAAAAAAAGAAGAGAAGAGGGCAGAAGATATTGTAAAATATTATCTCAAGGTGTTTAAAGATGATTTTAAAAAATTAAATATTATTGAACCAGATGTTTGGCCAAGAGCCAGCAAACATATTAAAGAGCAAATTAATATGATAAAAATTCTTGAAAAAAAAGGATTTACATATAAAATAAAAGATGGAATTTATTTTGATACGAGCAAGCTTAAAGATTATGGAAAACTTGCAAAATTAAAAAAAGAGGGATTAAAAGAAGGAAAAAGAATAGATAAAGGTGAAAAAAGAAATAAAACTGATTTTGCTTTGTGGAAATTTTCAAAACAGCCGAGCAAGAGACAACAAGAATGGAAATCTCCATGGGGAATTGGATATCCTGGCTGGCACTTGGAATGTTCTGCAATGTCTTCTAAATATTTAGGAAAACAATTTGATATACATACGGGCGGACAAGAACATATTCCAGTGCATCATACAAATGAAATAGCGCAAAGTGAATCTGCTTTTGGAAAAAAGCCGTGGGTAAAATATTGGATGCATGGTGCATGGTTGTTGTTTAAAGGAGAAAAAGTTTCAAAAAGTAAAGGGGGATTATATACGATTTCAGAACTTGAAAAAAAAGGATTTGATGCTTTAGATTATCGTTATTTCTGCCTTAATAAACAATATGGCAAACCATTGAATTTTTCATTAAAAAATTTAGAATTTGCAAGAAACACAAGAAAAAGACTTAAAGAAATAATTTCAAAAATAAAAAATAGCAGAGAGAAAAAGAATAAAAAAAATGTTGAGGCGGCGAAAAAACAATTTTTAGAAATTATAAATGATGATATTAATACTCCAAAAGCTTTATCATTTTTATGGGATGTTTTAAGAAGTGATAAATTAAATAATGCAGAAAAATATGAACTTGTAATTGAGTTTGATAAAATATTTGGGTTGGATTTAGATAAGGAAGAAAAAATTTCAATTCCAATAGAAATTAAAAAATTAATAGCAAAGAGACAAACTGCAAGAAAAAATAAAGATTTCACAACTGCTGACAAACTTAGAGAAAAAATTAAAAGCAAAGGATATTATATAAATGACACAGAACATGGAGCGAAAGTTAGGAAACTCTGAAAAAAATAAAATATGGTGAAAAAAGAAAAATTTGAATTTATTGATTTAAAATATAAACCAAGTGCAAGAAATGATTTGGTTTGTTTATTTAGGATTATACCAAACAGAATAAGCATAAAAAAAGCTGCAAATACTGTTGCTCTTGAAAGTAGCACTGGAACTTGGACAGAAGTTGCTGGAGGTAAAAAAGATTATGTTAAAAAACTTCGAGCGAAAGTTTTTTCAATTCATGGGAATTTAATTAAGGTTGCTTATGCTTCTGAATTATTTGAATTAGATAATGTTCCAAATATTCTTTCAAGTATTGCTGGAAATATTTTTGGAATGAAGGCTGTTAAAAGTATTAGGCTTGAAGATGTAAGTTTTCCAAATAAAATTTTGAAGGTTTTCAAAGGTCCTAAATATGGAATCAAAGGTGTGAGAAAAATGATGAAAATAAAAAAAAGGCCTCTTATTGGAACAATAATAAAACCTAAAATTGGATTAAAAACAAAAGACCATGCTGAAAGTGCTTATGAATCTTGGATAGGTGGTTGTGATATTGTTAAAGATGATGAAAATTTAGCGTCGCAAAAATTCAATAAATTTGAAGAAAGAATTGCAAGAACTTTGGAAAAAGCTCATCAAGCAGAAGAAGAGACAGGAGAAAAAAAAGCTTATTTAGTTAATGTAACTGCAGAAACAAAAGAGATGATGAAACGTGCACAACTTGCTGAAGATTTAGGAAGCAAATATATTATGGTTGATATTCTAACTGCTGGTTGGGCAGCTGTTCAAACTTTGAGAGAAGCTAATTTTAAGATGGCGATTCATGCACACAGAGCAATGCATGCTGCTTTTGATAGAATGCCTCAACATGGAATTAGTATGATGGTAATAGCAGATTTTGCCAGATTAATTGGAGTTGACCAAATCCATGTTGGAACAGGAATAGGCAAATTAGAAGGAGATATAGATGATATTGAAGAAATAAATGAAGATATTTCTTTGCAGAAAGTTAAAGCAACAAAACAAAGATTAACACAAAATTGGGGGAAGATTAAACCGGTTATGCCTGTTTCTAGTGGGGGCCTGCATCCAGGACATATTCCTTTTCTTATTAAACATTTAGGAAAAGATTTAATTGTGCAAATGGGGGGAGGCATACATGGAAATAAGTTAGGAACTATGCTGGGGGCTATTGCAGCAAGACAAGCGATTGATGCTGTAATGAAAAAACAAAGTCTTAAACAATATGCAAAAACTCATGAAGAATTGAGATTAACATTAAAACAATGGAGATAAAATCATGAAATCAAAATTAAGAGGGGGAGTTTTTATTGTTGTTTATGCAAAAAAGAAAAATAAGATTTATTATTTACTTTTAAAAAGAAAACTCCATTGGAAAGGTTGGGAATTTCCAAAAGGGGGGTTAGAGACAAAAGAAAATATTAAAAAAACAATTAAAAGGGAGGTTAAAGAAGAAACAGGACAAAAAATATTAAAAAATTCAATAAAAAAACATAATTTTTCTGGAAAGTATAAATATAATAAAAGATTAAAAGATAGAGAAAACATTGATGGCCAAACATTTAAACTTTATTCAGCTGAAATAGAAAAATCAAGAAAAAAGAAAATTAAAACTGATAAAAAAGAGCATTCAAAATATAAATGGTTTAGTTTTGATAAAGCGCTTAAAAAACTCACTTGGCCAAACCAAAAGAAATCTCTAAGAATTGTGGATAAATTTCTAACAAAATCAAGAAATAAATCTCTTGCTCAAGCTCTAAAAAAGTGGAAAAATAAAAATAAATTAAAGGTTAACAAACAGTAGTGTCTTTCATTAATTTTCCTGAAGTTGATTGTGAAAGAACTTTAGTTTCATGCTGAGTACAAATATGATTTCCATTTTTAGTAAAAAATCTATGACGCATTATAGCTACATTATAACTAGATGGATTTTCACATTGTTGCCAAACAATATCTGAAACAGAAATAAAAGTTATGTCCTTTTTTGTCTCGGAATATATATCTCCAATAAGTTGTAGACATTCTGCCTTCCTGCTAAATGTTCCTTCTAACTTACTAGCAGCTCCTTTTACTGCATCTAAAGAAGTTTCTTGTATTGGAACTGGAGCATCACTATTTTTAACAATATTTACAAAATTATTTTTAAAATCTGCAGCTTTTTCAAGTTCTGCAGCAACATTAGTAAATTGAGATGAAGCAAGTTCTTTTACAATCTCTGGTTTAATTGTAATTTTTGTTTGGATAGTATTTGGATATTCTTCTAAAGGATAAGCTGAAAGACCATATCCTTTAACAATTACTGCTTTTCCAGTTACTTGTTTATTTGCTGGCAATACAAAGAAATAAATTGTTAATGCAATAGCCACAATTACAACTAAAGAAATTAAGGGTTTTTTACTTAAGATGTTTTTAGTTTCCATATAACCTCTTTTTTCTATTATAACCTCCTTTCATAATTTAATTAATGATTTAGCATATATAAACATTATGGATTTGAAAAAATAAAGCATTTATATATCACAATCCTTTTAAACGCTAATTTACTCTCGTGAATAACTCAAAATGACGCTCGCAGAAATTACAAAGAAAACATTTATAGGAACTTGTATTATGAGCAGTCTTGTTTTTAATAATCCTTGTGTTGCTCAAAAAGGAAATAATTCTGAACAAAAAAAAGATCAAGTTAAATTAGAGTTAACACTTCCTGAAATTAAGGACGATTTTCAAATAAATAAAGATTATTTATATCTTTATTTTTATAATTTAGATAGAGAGGTTGATAGAAAATCTAAAAATCTTAAAGACCTGGATAATTTTATGTTAATTAATCGAATAGAATATAGAAAAGAGAGGGATAATGAAAATTTCTTTTCTGGAGATAATTTTTTATATAAAGGTGAAGAAAGAGAATTAAGAAAGTTTCTTAAAAGTATTTTTTCAGAATCTGGTAAACAATTTATAAATAATACTCCTGAACTTGATAGAATAGAAAATAGTTTTAAAAGATTTATTAATGTGGGATTTTCAGGGCAGGGAGGAGAAAGATATGTAAGGGTTAATGTTTCTCCTGAACAAGCTCATGAATTATTAAAAGATGAACAAGAATATGAAGAAGTTTCTCGATTAAAATTAAAAATTCCTGAATTTTTTAGAAAATCTAATATAGAATATAAATTAAAATTAGTTAGTGAAGGTGTAAAGGCTTATGCAAAAATAGATAATATGAGATTATTTGGTACTAAATGGAGAATAGATAAAGTAAAAATTGAATTAAACCGTGATGGAACAACAGAACTTAAAATAATTAATGCCTTGCGCTCTCCTAAAAATGGAGAATATTCTATAGAAAATAATAAGGAAAAATTAAGAAAAATAGCTTATAGAAAAAATAATGAACAGGGAGTTTATTGGCATTTTTCAGGAAATTTGTATTTTAATGAAAATTTTAATCAAGAGTTTAATGGAGCTGGAATTTCTATTGTAAGATCTAGCATGATATCAAGATTAGAATTATTTTATGAATATGATGAAAATAGAGAAAGAAAAATATTTGGGGGAAAATGTAGCCTTGTGGTATTTTAGAAAACATTTAATAAAGGATTTTTCTAATAGTCTTAATGGAAATCAAAATAGGTTCTAAGTATGAAGAAACAAAAGAAAAACTAAAAAGAAAAATTATAAATGGAAATATAATTATGTTGAAAATTGATAATATAGATTTTGATTGTTGTTGTTATTTTTGTAGAAATAATATTAAAGGGAGAGGTTTGATGTTAGTAGACAGAGAAGTAATTAATGGGGTGGAACATAAAGATAAGTATTTTATTGATGATGAATGTTATATGGGTTTAAATGCCAAATTAAATTAAAACTAAAGATTAAAAACCCTTTTTCCTTAAAGAAATTATGAATATTAAACAAGATTTCAAAAAATACCGGCAATTCATAACAACTAGCAAAAAATTAATTGTTGGGGGGAAAAGTGCAGAACAGAACGAACAATTAGTTAAAGATATTTTAAAATCTGGAAAAAATTATATTGTAATGCACACAGCTAAACCAGGAAGCCCTTTTGTTTTCATTATTGTTCCAGCAAGTAAAACAAAAGCAAGAGACATAAATCAAGCAGCAGTTTTCTGTGCAACTTATAGTAAAGATTGGCGTGATAATAAACAAGACGTTATAGTGCATATGTTCAAAACAAAAGAGATTTACAAAAGAAAAGCAATGAAAACAGGAACTTTTGGTGTCAGAAAATTTAAGATTATTAAAGTAAAAAAAGAGGAGATAATTAAATTCAAAAATAAAATTATAAAACAATAATTATTATGCCATATTTATCACAACTTCAAATTGGAAAAAAAGGTGTAACAGATAATTTTATTTTTACTTTAAAAAATCATTTTAAAGGTCATAAGAATGTCAAAGTTGTTGTTCTAAAAAGTGGCAGGAGCGACGGAAAAGATGGAAAAAAAGATGTGGAAAAAATTGCTGGACAAATAATAAGTGCGCTTGGCAATAAATATACTTATAGAATATTAGGATTTACTATTTTTGTGAAGAAGTGGCGGAAAGTTGTGAGATGAACAAACCATAAATTTATAAACATCTCAAACACCCTAAATTTAGACTTAAAATTTAAATTTTGTTTAAATTATCTAGTGCTGAAAAGCGCGGTCAATTAGAAAATCAAAATGTCAATTTATAAAATATCCCATAATGAATTTAATGAAAAATTAGCTGAAGCTTTAAAACAAATTCCAGAATTCGAAATGCCTGAATGGGCTGTTTTTGTTAAAACATCTGTAGCTAAAGAAAGACCTCCACAAGATGAAGATTTTTGGTATAAACGGGCTGCCAGCATTCTCAAACAATTATATATTCATGAAATTGTTGGTGTTAATAGAATGAAAACACGATATGGTGGCAAAAAAGATAGAGGTGCAAGAAAAAGCAAATTTAGAAAAGGGAGTGGAAAAATTATAAGAACAATATTACAACAGGCAGAAGCGGCAGGATTTGCTGAAAAAGCTAAAGAAAAAAGAAGTGGAAGAAAATTAACTGATTATGGAAAAAAATTTTTGGAGGATATAAAATAAAATGCCGCGAAAAAAACCCAAAAACCCAAAAAAGAAAAGATTGCAAAAAGCAAAAACAAAACCAATGAGAAAACACAAAAAGGTTGTTTTAGCTAAGCAAGGCAAAAGAACAAAATGGGCGCCATTTTGGGCTGTAATTAGAAAATATGGTCAAGGAAAAAGAGTTCATCCTTCTCGAATCACAAGAGTTAGAAGAAATTGGAGAAGAACTAAATTAAAAATAAAACCTCGAAAAATTAAAAAGAGGCATTTAGGATAATAAAATGAAATCATTTGCAGATAGAATAATATTTTGTGCAAGAGCATTAAAAAATTATCCAATTAAACCTTATTTAACATCAACAATGGATACTGACGATTTTAATTTAGAGGCAGAAATATTTGAAGCGGATTTTAGAGATAAAATGATTGTCATTGGTTGCGGTTATAATTTAATAATGCAAGTCCCATTTTCAAAAATAAATTCAATGGAAAATAGAGTAATTAATTAAAATGGCTGAAGATATTTTATCAATTACAAGACAAGAAGCAATTGAATTACTTAAAAGCATGGAGCAAAAAGAATCTGAAATGATTCACTATCTTGAATCAGAAGCGATTATGAAATCCTTAGCTGAAAAATTAGGAGAAAATCCTGAATACTGGGCAATGTTGGGTTTATTGCACGATGTTGATTGGGCACTAACACGGGATAATTGGGAGCAACATGGCACAAAAGCTGTAGAAATTTTAAAAGAAAAGGGATTTGATAATGAATTTATAGAAATTGTCCAATCTCATACATTTGGACATGATGAAATCCCGAAATTCAAAGATAAGAAAAGAACAAAAAAAATTGAACATGCTCTTGCAGCTGCTGAAACAATAACTGGATTAATTTATGCTTATGCTTTAATGAGAGGAAAGAAAATAAGTGATATGGAAGTTAAAGGATTAAAAAAGAAATTCAAAGACAAGAAATTTGCTGAAAATTGCGACAGGGAAATTATTAAAGAAATTGAAGAAGTCGGATTAAATTTAGATGAATTTTTTGAACTATCTATTGAAGCGCTTAAGAAAATAAAAGACGAAATAAATTTAGAATAAGATGGCAAAGAAAAAAACAAAAAAAGAAACTGCTTTAGAACTTGAAAGAGAATATATTATACCCTTAAGAAAATCCTGGATTAAAGTTCCAAAATATAAGAGGGCTCCTCGAGCTATTAAAACTATTAAACAGTTCATTGCTAAGCATATGAAAATTGAAGAAAGAGATTTAAATAAAGTTAAAATTAATAAATGGCTGAATCAAGAAATTTGGTTTAGGGGAATTAAAAAACCGCCTGCAAAAATTAAAGTTAAAGCAGTAAAAAAAGAGGGAGATGTTTTTGTTGAATTAGTTGATTTACCAGATAAAATAAGATTTGCAATTTCTAGAGAAAGAAAGGCAACTGAAGAAGCAAAGAAAAAGAAAGCAGTGAAGAAAAAAGCAGAAGAATCTGTAAAAAAATCTGCAGAAACTGAAAAGAAAAAAGAAGGTGAAGAAACAGAAGAAGAGAGGAAAAAAGCAAAAGAGAAAAAAGAATCTGTAAAAGAAGCTGGAGAAAAAATGGCAAAACAAGCAGAAAAAGTTGCAAAGCATGAAGTTGCTGCAAAAGCAAAACAACCAAAACATCAAGTTAGAAAGGCGTTGGGGAAGTAATTTTATGCCTTTAAATAAATTAAAAAAGAACTTGAATCATTAAAAAATCCAAAACAAGCACAGCTCCTTCAGAGATTTTTTAAAACAGGCAAAGGCCAATATGGAGAAGGAGATATTTTTCTTGGAATAAAAGTTCCTGTGCAAAGGCAAGTCGCTAAAAAATACAAACTCACACTCAAAGAAATCCAAGAACTTCTTAACAGCAAAATTCATGAACATAGGCTTGTCTCTTTATTTATATTAATGGACAAATATAAAAAAGCAGATGAAAAAAATAAAGAACAAATTGAAACTTTAAAGAAAAAATTATAATAGTATTTTAATGTGTTCGTGTCAGTGTCTTTATTCAAAAAACAAGAAAAATATTTTGGTGTAATGAAGTGAAACCTTTTATTC
>JAFCDK010000060.1 GCA_017609745.1 Candidatus Pacearchaeota archaeon | reverse complement strand
CAATAAAAATCTATTTTAGCTGAAGATGGAAGAAGTTTTTTTATCCTTTCATACCAATCATACATATCCTTTTCACTAAAAGCGTCATTTAATGAAAACATCGGAACTTTATGTTCCGTTTTTTTAAAATTCTTCAATGGTTTTCCACCTATCCTTTGAGTAGGAGAATCGGGGGTAATAAACTCTGGATATTGTTGCTCTAAATCAAATAATTCTTTTTTTAATGAATCTAACGCTTCGTCTGAAATTATAGATTGATTTAAAACATGATAAGCATAACGGTATTTTCGTATTGCCTCCCTGAGCTTCTCAATCCTTTTTTTCACCTGCTCATTAATCATACCTTTAAAAATTAACCTCTAAGCCACGCCTCACCTTTTTTGAAATTCCAATTGTCTTAATATTGCGGTCTTCAGAATAATTATCTTGTGAATCATGACTGGTGCCGTTATCCATATCTGGTTTGAATTCCTTACATTCTGTATCATCTAACCCATTTAAATTACAATAAATCTGCCACTCCATAGCTGAATCGGCAGCATAAAATGCTTTAACAGATTCTGATGTTTCTATTGATTGACGAAAATCTTTAATAAAAATTGACATTAAGAATAAAGCAGATGCCATTACAGCGCCCAAAACTAAAATACTCATTAAAAATATCTGGCCAGATGATTTCTCTTGTATATTTAAATTTTTCATAATTAAATTGCCTCGCCCAAAGATCTTGGGGTTACAGCAGTTTGTAGGTTAAAAAGATACTCTTGCTGCTTAATACTGGTAGAAACTTCTAAAACAATGATTATCACAGACTGAGAATTAGATGAACCTCCTTTATTATAAAATCGTCCATATTTAACTTCTAATGATGGATCAAGCATAGACATATAGGGGCCACTTCCGTGGGACCTTTCAAGAGTATCATTATTAAAACGATAACAATATTTTTCCCAATCTTCCTCAATATAATAATCAAAACATAATTCTTTGTTATCTGATAAAATTTCAAATTCTTTACCGATCCTAATTGAACGCGCCATAATTTCCAAACCATTCCTAATATTATTTTCGCTGTTTAAAAGAACGTAAGCAATTCTTTCTGAACGTATAACTGATATATATACCTGCGAAAGAGCTATTATAGCCATTATAAAAAGACTGACTGAAACCAGCACTTCCACCAAAGTAAATCCTCTTTGCTTTTTTTTAAATTTCATAATTTCATCCAATTATATAAATGATCTTCAACAGTCAAATCAAAATCAATTGTTCTGGTCTTCCATTGCATTATAGACTCAACACGAATTTCATCATCACTGTCAGGAATAGTTGTAATTTTTATTTTCCTATTAAAGGTTGTTGGCTCTCCGTTATTATCGTAATTATAAATTCTAAGAGTTTCGTTATAAAAGAAAATGCGATCTTGATCTTCTTCAGCTAATTCTATAGACCCTTCACTATCAACTTTTGATTCAATTATGTATGTGCCGTCTGCTAATCCATCTCTCCAATCTGCAGATTCTTCATTATTAAGTATGCGTAAAAAATTAGAATCTCTTATCTGCCGCGTTAATTCTATTCCCTCTTGAGCTAAAAAACTAGCTGTTAATCTATCTTTAATAACAGCAACATTATATAAGGCTCTTGTGACAAGAACAAATCCGGAAATAATTCCAATAATTAAAATTGTGATAGCAACTAAAACCTCAATAAGGGTGAATGCTTTTTGTCTTTTTTTCATTATATTTCTTTTAATTCTTTAGAAATTTGTCCTGCTTCAGAAACTTCTATCCTATAATATGTTCCTAATTGATTTTTTAATTGAATTTCAACATATGCATTGTCATCGCCTAAATCAGGTTCAAATTTTACTCTTGGTTCTGGTGGAATAAATGTAATAGAAGAAACATTACTTCCAGAAATTTCCACTCTTTTCAAAAGAGAAAATGTTTCAACTTCTTCGCCTAAATCTGAATCATATTTTTCATTTCCCTTTGATGTTCCTTCTTCGCATAAATCTTTAAATAATAAAAATTGTTCTGGAATATTTGTATCAATATAAATTCCCCAACCGCAAATCTTTTCATCACTCTCAGAATCCTGTTGCAACGTCATCATTGCTTGATTTTGAGCTCTTCGCAATTCAAACACCATATGGTCGCCTTCGCGAATAAGATTACTAACACTTTCGCTTTTTCTTGAATAAACCAAAATCATAGAACTCAAGGCGGTGATAATACCTAAAGTCACCAACATTTCAATCAATGTAAAACCCCTGCTTTTAAATTTTGAACCAATTTTAAATTTCACAATTTTTAAATAAGAACCTGTTTAATTTATTCACAGAACCTTGTTTCTCGCTTTGCTCGAAATAATTATTTAATGTTTGAGAGTTTAAAGGCGAAGGTGGGTTGTTGAGAAAACGATAGCGATTAGCGTGTTTTTCGAAACAATCACCTAAGCCTTTTCTTAAAATAACAACGACAAATACTTCTCTAGTATTATATCACCAAAAAACATAACTGTCAGGGCTCCAAAAGATAAAAATGGCGCAAATGGAAGATAGCTCTTCATAGTTTTCTTTTTAAAAAACAAAAGAACCAAAGCAACGCTTCCCCCTGACAA
>JAFCDK010000021.1 GCA_017609745.1 Candidatus Pacearchaeota archaeon | reverse complement strand
GTGTAGGAGATATTAATATTCAAAATGAATATCATTTGGTTCGTGAAGATATGGATGAAAATCTTCGTGAAGTGGAAGTTGAATTAGGAGAAGAAGGGGGTTCTTTTCCAAACCCAATGCAAGTTGCAGGCTTTTTAATGAATCAACTTCCTTCTGAAAAACAAGATGCATCTGGAGCAGTGAGAATGTATTCTACTTTAGATAAAACTACTTTAGGTAAACCATATATTCATATCACTAACAAAGGGTTTGAGATACATGGAGCACTACATGAGGTAGAAGATTTCCTAAAAATAGGAGACTATATGGAAGTTTTTTTAAGACATAGAAGAGAAGATCATTGATTTTAATAAAATTCTAAATCCTTAAACTAAAAAAATAGCGTATAATAAAAATATTACACAGATTGTGAATAAAATTGTCCAGAAGACTCGGCTGCCGAAGAAGATTTTTGTTCCGTCGAGGCTTCCAAAAGGGAGCATATTATAAAAGGCATAATAAATACTTATTCTTGTAAATTCTGGCTGTCCAATTAAATAACCTATTACAGATGCTATTAAATTTGCTATAATGCCCCAGCCGACAATTAAACCAATATGCCCTTCAGTCATTTCACTAAATCTATATAATCCATGTCTTTTGGCTTTTCTTGCTCCAGAAGCAGTTATGTCTGTCTGTAATAAAGCAAGCCATTTTAACATTCCATAAGAAATTAATGCCAAGATAAATGGGAGAATAATCCCAATTGGAAAAGGATATTTTAAATAACTTCTTTTATAATATCCGTATCTTCTAAATTGCCAGATTTTTGTTTCTATATTAGCATCAAAATAATAATAAGCGGCTATTTGCTTTACGATAATATTTATTATAACTATAATAGCAAATGTCAATAAAATAGAGGGGTATCTTCCTATATTTGAAAAACTCATAACAAATGCTCCAACAATTATAGCTAATAAAATACTTATAATTTCTTTTGGTTTAAACATCTTTAATAAAGGAAATTGTTTTTTATAAAATTTGCTATAAAAGATAGGTATTATTTGTTAAACCTTATATTATAAAAGAGATTTTAGAAAAGAGAAAAATATATAAAGCGTGTCATTTATTTTCTTTTATGTTAGATATGAAAAGATTAAGTAAAGTGATTGGAACACAAGTTTATACTGATAATGGTGAGCTTTTTGGAGAAATAGAGGACGTTAATCTTGTTGATAATAAGATTGATGGTTGGAGAATTAGAGTCGGGGGAGGAATAATTGGATTACTTGGTGGTGCAAGAGGAGTTATAATTCCACATAATTTTGTAAAAGCAATTGGAGATGTTTTTATAATAAATAAAACAAGCTTACCACAAAAATCAGAAGGAGCAGAAGATATTGAAGAAATTACAGAAATTACAGAAGAGACGCTATAAAAAATTAAATTTAAAAAATAAAGAAGAGGAAAAACTAAAGATTTTAAAAATCTTTAAGCAAGCCAAACTTAAAAAAAATAAAAAAGAAAAATGGCTGGAACATTTTTATCAAGTGCGTTTGCAGTGAATTTTATTTATCCATTTTTATTAGTTTTTACTATTGTTTTTGCTATACTCCAGAAAACTAAACTTTTAGGAGAAGACAAGAGGCAGATTGATGCGATTGTTGCATTAGTAATTGGTTTGATTTTAATTTCTTTTGCTTATGCTACTGATATTGTAGTTGCTCTTGTGCCTTTTTTAGCAGTCACATTAGTCATTATTTTTATTTTTATGCTTATATTTGGTTTTGTTTCTGCTAGTGATAAAGGATTTGAATTACATAAAGGTTTGAAAATTACATTTGGTATTTTAATTGGAATTGCTTTAATAATTGCTGTTATTGTAGCAACAGGGCAGTGGGCAGTTGTTTATAATATTTTATTTACAGAAGAATGGAGTAATAATGTATGGTCAAATGTTTTTCTTCTTGCTGTAATCGTAGGAGCAATTGCACTTGTTGTATCAACAGGTAAGAACAATAGTGGGAGTTCTGGAACAAGCAGTTAAATAATTTCTGAAAAAAGAAAACTATTTAAACCATTTTTTGTATATTAAATTATGATATTAGAGTTTTTACAGTATGCTGGTTTAGGAGGTTATGGTCAAAATCTTGGAATGATTTTTCAGCAATTAGAATATTTTGGATTTTTTGATTATATATTGCCTTTTCTTTTGATTTTTGCTATGGTTTATGGTATTTTAGATAAATCACATATTTTAGGTAAAAATATTGGAGTTAATTTAGTTATTGCAGTTGCTCTTGGTTTATTAGCTTTAGCATTTGGAGATGTTTCTGTGTTTTTTTCAACAATTTTTCCTAAAGCTGGAATTGGATTATCAATTTTATTAGTTGCTTTGATTTTAATGGGTATTTTTGTTCCTATGGGTGAAGAAGGAACTCGTCGATGGGGCAATTATGTTTTTTTTGGACTTGGAATTGTTTTATTTGTATATATTGTGTTTACATCATTACAAGAATTTAGTTTTTGGAGGGGCGATTGGCTTGGAACAAACTGGCCTTTAATTCTTACACTTGTACTTGCAGGAGGAGTTGTAGGAGGAATAGCTGCAGGTTCAAAGACAAGAGATAAAGAATAAAAATTTAAAATGGCATTAGATATATCAGGATTAACTTATTTTATGCCTGTTTATGGCTTTCTTTTAGTGTTTATTATAATGTATGCTCTTTTTGCTAAAACAAATATTTTTGGAGGTGTGAAGTTTATTGATTTTCTTGTTGCTTTTGTGATTGCAACTATTTTTGTAACTGCAACTTCTGTTCGGCAGTATGTTGAAACTGTTGTTCCTTGGATTGCTCTTTTAATTGTTGCCCTGTTTTTTATTTTGCTTATAATTGGTTTTTCACAAAAAGATATAACAAGTATGATGAAACCTGGTTTAGCTTGGGCATTTATTATAATTGTTGTTTTAGTTTTTTTAATTGCAGGAATTAAAGTTTTTGGAAGTGTGCTTGAACCTTATCTTCCTGGCTCTAGTAGTGAAGGTGGAAATAATGTGTTAGTAACCCTTACACAATTTTTATATTCGCAAAGGTTTTTAGGCTCTTTTTTATTGTTGCTTATAGCAGGTTTAGCTGCTTGGATAATAACAAAGAAATAATTATTTTTTCTTTAACAACTTTTGTTGTTGTTTTTGTTATCTTCTTTTTCTTGATTTCTTTTTTGGTGTTTTTTTAGTAGGTTTTTTTCTTGCTGCTGCTTTTTTCTTTCTTGCTCTTCGCGCTTTTTCAAGATTTTTTAATCTTAGTTTTCTAATTTGTTCTGGAGATCTTTTTCTAGGTTTCCGTGTTATTGTTCTTGTTTTGATTATTGTTTTTGTTGCACTTTTTCTTGGCTTTGATTTTGCAATTGCTTCTAATTGCCTTATGTTATCTGTTAATGGGTTGACCATTTTGCTGAACGAGCCTTGCATTGTTTTTAATTCTGTTTTTATATCTCCAACATCTTGGGTATATTTCCCAATTCTTCTTAAAATTGATGTCTGGAGTTCACTAAAACTTTTTTCTATTTTTTCGAGCCGCGTATTTAATTCATTTATCTTAGTTTCTGAAGACTCTTTAAAACTAATTAATTTATCTATGCCTTTAATTAATTCTTCTGTTTTTTCTAATACAACTTGTTCTGCGATTTCATTTATTATAGATGTATCTTCATATCCTGATTCATAATTTTGTTCTCCTCCATATTCATATTGTTCTGGGTATCCATAATTTGCTTGATCATAACCCCCTCCTTGGTCATATGCTTCTTGAGTATATTGGCCTTGTTGTGGTTGCTGTGTTGCATGTGTTGCTGGTTGAGATTGGGGCATTTGTTCTGAATACTGCTGTGTTGCTGGTTGTTGCATTGGGGCAAGAGAAGTTTCAGAATCCTGTATTTTTTGAGGTGATTGAGCTTGGTTCATTATTGATGATTGCATTCCTCCTGATTGTGTATTTGGTGTTTGCATTTGTGCTGGCTCTGAAATTTCCTGAGTCATTGGTTGTGTTGGTGGTGTTACAGGCATTGTTGCTGACTGAGCCTGTGGTGCTTGTTTTGAATATTGCTGTGTTGCTGGTTGTGTTGGAATTGGAATGCTTGGTTGTTCAGGCATTGGCAGTTGTTGTGCTTCTGGTCCTGCAATTGGTGGATTTAATTTACTTTGGCTTAAACCTTCAGTTATTTCACGAGGAGTAAACCCTTGATCAGTAAGACTTTTAGTTATTGATTCTTCACTCTGCCCCCCATTCTGCATTTTTTTTATATTATCTACTAAACTCATATTCTTTATTTTCTTGATTTAATTTTTTGTATTTTTTTTGCAACAATAGATTCTATATCTTTTACTCTTGCAAAATTTAATGGATTGAACATTTGAAGTTGTCTGCTAATAATTGCAACTTCTTCTTTTCTTGCACTTTCTCCTACCTCTCTTGAAACTTCTTCTAAAACTTCTTTTATTTTCTGCAAATCTGTTTTTATTGAATTTACACTTTTAGTTAATTCCTCAATTTCTTTAGAAGTTTCTTCTTTTGTTTCTAATAGATTTTTTCCTATTAATAATATTCTTTCTTTCATCATTCTTTGTCTTTCTTCTAAATCTCTTATTGTTAATGCAATTCCTCCAAAGACAGTATTAGATTGATATCCCTCTTCTTCAACCATATTTATTTAAAGCAATATGGGTTTAAAAAATGTGCGATGATGGTGATGATATAAAATTTTAAATAATGGTTTTTGTTTGTTTTATTGTTAAAATGATGTTTAAAGAGGGGACGAAACTTTATGCATATGAAATTCAGCGAATTGCTGGAAATGATGTTATGTATGTGAATTATTTAGGTGCGCCGTTTGTGCCGTCTCTCACTGATTCACCTGCTGTTATGAATCATACAATTGATTTATTACTTGGAGCACCGCGCGTTTCCAGAATTGTTTTTGTTCAACAGAGAAATTATGATTATGGTTTTTTACAAATTTCTCTACTTTCTGAAATAGCTCAGTTCTATAATCATTTAATTAAACAAATGAGAATTTTATCACCTGAAAAATTAAGTTTGCCTAATTGCCAGCAATGTCTTCCTGTAAGGTATAATTCTCTTAATAGTTTTCTTGTTATGTTAAAACAAGACCCTATAATGGCTTACCAGCAACTTAAAATTTTGTTAAGAGAAGAAAGAATTAATCTTGAGAGAATGCCTATTCAGTGCAAGCCATGTCAGATGAATTTTATAAGATTATTAGAAAAAATATCTGTTTTATTAGCAAATACAAAATTAATAAAACAAGCAGAACCTTTTCTTGTTTCATATACTTCTGGAGACAGAAGTATTTATACTCATTTTTTTCGTCCGGCCATAATTCCTAATTTTACTTTTACAAAACTTGTTGCAACTATTCCTTTAGATGCAGAAATTAGTGACCAATATCAGATAGGTGAAGGATATGATAAAAGTGTAATTACTATTCTTAAAAAACCTAATGAGACAAAATATTTTTATCATATAATGCCTCCTGAATATTCTCTTGATGAAGAATATCAAATGTTGCTTAATCTTGCTAGAAATGTTATGGTAGAACATCAGCCAAAAGCAGAAGATTATATTGACCCAGAAAGAACAAGAAGCGTTTTTTTTAATATTGCCCGAGATTTGATTCAAGACCTTGCAAATAATAAAAAGATTTCTATTACTTATGATAAATTAAATCAATTAGCTACAATTTTAGTCAGACATACAATTGGTTTTGGTTTAATAGAGATTTTGCTCCAAGATAGTAATTTGCAAGATATAAATTTAAATGCTCCCATAACTCTTAATCCAATTTTTGTAAGACATAATGAATTTGAAGAATGTGAAACAAATATTATTCCAAGCAAACAAGATGGTGATTCTTGGGCAAGCAAATTTAGAATGTTGAGTGGTCGGCCGTTGGATGAGGCAAATTCTATTTTAGACACTGATTTAGTTTTAGAAAAAATAAGGGCCAGAGTTTCTATTATACAGCAGCCAATTTCTCCTCGTGGTTTGGCTTATGCTTTGAGAAGACACAGAGAAAAACCATGGACTTTGCCTCTTTTTATAAATAATAATATGCTTGATTCTTTTACAGCTGGTTTATTGAGTTTTATGATTGACGGAAGCAGAACTATGTTGATTGCTGGAACAAGAAGTTCAGGTAAGACAAGTTTGTTAGGAAGTTTGTTGTTAGAAATTTTGCCAAAATTAAGAATTATTTCAATTGAGGATACTCTTGAACTTCCTGTTGAATCATTGAGAAAATTAAATTATGATATATTGAGTATGAAAGTGAGAAGTGCTTTGCTTAAAACTTCTGGAGAAGTTTCAGCAGAAGAAGGAATTAGAGCAAGTTTAAGATTAGGTGATAGTTGTTTAATAATTGGTGAAGTCAGATCATCAGAAGCGAAAAGTTTATGGGAAGCAATGAGGATAGGCGCGTTGGCAAATGTGGTTGCAGGCACAATACATGGCGCTTCTCCTTATGCTGTTTTTGACAGAGTTGTAAATGATTTGGGAGTTCCTATTACAAGTTTTAAAGCAACAGATTTAGTTCTTGTTGCAAACCCAATTAAAAGTGCAGATGGTTTACAATCTTTTAAAAGAGTTGTGCAGTTAGCAGAAGTAAGAAAACATTGGACAAAAGATCCTTTAGGGGAAAGGGGTTTTGTAGATTTACTTAAATATGATGTTAAGCAAGATAAATTAATTCCTAGTGCAGATTTAATTAATGGAGAATCAGAAACAATAAAACAAATTGCAGGAACAGTTAAAGGATGGGCAGGTGATTGGGATGCTGTTTATGATAATATTCAATTAAGAGCAAAAATAAAACAAGAAATTGTTGATATTGCAAAAAAAAGCAAAAAATTAGAATTATTAGAAGCTGAATTTGTTTCTCTTTCAAATAATGTTTTTCATGAAATTTCTAATGAAGTTCGGAAAGAAATTGGGCTGCCACTTAGCGAGCAGGTACTACCGAAATTCCAAGATTGGCTGAAAAAAGAAGTGAAGAAGAGGAAATAAGAAAAGTTTAAAAATAAGGGAAGCCAATAAATAATATGGAATCAAAAGCTGGGTAAATATTAACTTTAATATCTGCTATCTCCTAGTTGTTCTTTCAATATTATTTGTTATTGGTTCTATTCTTACTTTTGCAGGACTTATGGAACAAATTAAAGGACCAGAATTAAGCTCTACTGCTGCAGGAATAATTTTTCTAATAGCAGGAATTTTAATGTTTTGTTTGTCTTTATTAGAATTTTATGCATCTAAATTAATGAAAAATTCAGAAACAACAACCAAAGGAGGAATCATTGGTTTGATTTGTGGAATATTAAATAGTGATATACTTGCAATTATTGGAGGAATTTTAGGGATTAGTAAAGGAGGAAAATAAAAAAGGTTTCCATTAGATTTATTAATTCAATTTCTTTTTTTGTGTAACCGTAACATTTATAAACCATCTGTTACTATTTTGTTACAAGTGTGCTAAAAATGTTACAAAAAGAAAATAAGAAAAAAATACTTGAATTATTTTTTGATTTTCCTTTAAAGAGATTTCAATTAAGACAAATAAGCAGGAAAACCAAAATAGCAATTACTTCTGTAAGAAAATATGTTTATGATTTAATTGAAGAGGGTTTTATTTTAAAAAAAGAGGGGGGCGTATACTCTTATTTTGTGGCAAATAGGGATAATGAATTATTTAGATTTTATAAAATGCTTAGTATTATTGAAAGATTGAAAATAATTGGATTAATATCCTATATTGAAAAAAAATGTTTTCCAGATTCTATTATTTTATTTGGTTCTGCTTCATTAGGGGAAGATATTTTTGGGAGTGATATAGACTTGTTTGTTCAATCAAAAGAAATTAAATTAGATCTAACTAAATTCGAAAAAAAAATAAATAGAAAAATAAATATTTTTTTTAAAGAAGATATTTTAAAATTAAATAAGGAATTAAGGAATAATATTTTAAATGGGGTTAAATTATATGGTTATATAGATGTATTCAAATGAATTTGATAAATGTAACACCTAATAAAGAAAAAGTGAAAAGTATTTTAGAAATGGTTGAATTAATCGAAGAACGAATAAAAAACCAAACTAAATTAAAATTTGCTTCTTTAATAATTTCTGATTATTATGAAATTTTAAAACAATTAATGACTGCTTTTCTTTTATTAGATGGCTATAAAACATTAAGCCATATAGACTTAATGGATTATTTAAAAGAAAAATGTAAAGATATTAAAAAAGATGAAATTTATACTATTAATAGGCTTAGAATTTTTAGAAATAGAATTTCTTATGAAGGATTTAAAATATTGCCAAATTTTTTAACAAATAATGAATCTGATTGGATTAAACTAATTAAAAAACTAAAATTCCTTATTAATAATAAATTAAAAGAAAAGAAAAAATAAAATGGCAGATGAAAAAAGAGGTGGATCAGCAGACGATATTTTGAAAAAATATGGTGCAAAAATAGAGGAGCAATTACATTCTGATGATGTTAGTGGTCAGAGTTCTGATTATATAAAATTTAAAAAAGAAATGATTCCACAGCTTTCTCGATATGAGAAATTTTGCCAAAACTTAGGAGGATTAATAAAAATTAAGCCTTCAAACAAAGATTCAATTAAACTTCAGAAAAATATTGATATTGCACATCTTGATATTACTCCTATACAGGCAATGAGTTTTGCTGTTATTATGGCATTTGCTGTTTTTTTCCTTGGCGTGCTTGTTAGCTTAGCTATATTTATTTTAACTGATTTTTTTCCATTTTTATTTTTATTTTTAATTTTCCTTACATCTGGATTTGTTTTTTATTATCTTTATTCTACACCAGAGAGAATTGCTGCTTTATGGAGGCTCAAAGCCAGCAGTCAGATGGTTCCTGCTATTCTTTATATTGTTATATATATGAAACATACAAGTAATTTTGAAAGAGCAATTGCTTTTGCTTCAAAACATTTGCAATATCCTTTATCATTAGATTTTAGAAAAGTATTCTGGGATGTTGAAATAGGAAAATATACTAATATCACTGATAGTTTGAATTCTTATTTAGAAACTTGGAAAGATTATAATGTGGAATTTATAGAATCATTTCATTTAATTGAGTCTAGTTTATATGAGCCTGATGGTGCTCGTAGAATTCAGATTTTAGAGCGTTCACTTCAGGTTATACTTGATGGAATTTATAATAAGATGCTGCAATTTAGCAGAAAGGTTCGAAGCCCTCTTACTGCTGTTTATATGCTTGGAATTGTGCTTCCTACACTTGGTTTAGCATTATTGCCTCTTGCTTCAACTTTATTACAAGGGTTGATTAAATGGTATCATGTTGCTGTTTTTTTTAATATTATAATTCCCTTTTTTGTTTTTTATTTAACATCAAAAATAATGTTAACAAGACCTGGAGGATATGGTGAGACAGAGATGCTGGAATTAAATCCAAGATATATAGAATATAAAAGCAAGGCACCTTATTTTATTGCCTTTCTTCTTATTTTGCCTTTGTTAATTATAGGTTTGCTTCCTTTTATTTTTCAGACTGGTTTGCCAGAAATGATTGGACTACAGAATGATTATTCTTTTGAAAATTTTGGATTAGATTTTCTTTCTAATACTAATTTCTTTGATTTTCAGCAAGTTGGAACTAATGGGAAATTAGTTGGACCATTTGGAATTATTGCGCTTCTTATGAGTTTCTTTATTCCTTTTGCTATTGCTTTGTTTTTTTCAATGTCTTATCAGATGAAAACAAAGGATTTAATTAAGACAAGAGACAAAACAAGACAGCTTGAAAAAGAATTTACAAATTCTTTATTTCAATTGGGAAATAGAATTGGTGGCGGAACTCCTGCTGAAATTGCATTTGGAAAAGTTGCAGAATCAACTCAAGGACAAGAAACCTC
Organism: Candidatus Pacearchaeota archaeon; assembly: GCA_017609745.1. Classification (GTDB taxonomy): domain Archaea; phylum Nanobdellota; class Nanobdellia; order Pacearchaeales; family GW2011-AR1; genus JAFCDK01. Next base: position 770 of record JAFCDK010000021.1, on the reverse strand, counting down.
TAAATTTTTCCAGTTTGTTAGTTCAAATATACAGCAATATGGAATGTCAGTAGAAAAAGCTATTTTTGATAAGCGCAGAGGAGCTTTAATTTATTTTCCTTCACAACTCATTTCTACAAGTATGGAAATTCTTTCTGAGTCAGTAAAAAAAGGGCTTAAAGTTGCTGCAGAAAGTTTGATTAGTATTTCTAATTATGTTAAAAATATAGAAAAAATAAATGAAAGGATGAAAGACCTTCTTGCAGAAGTTGTTTCTGATATGAAAAGTAATATGACTTTTTTAGCACCTCTTTTAGCAGGAATTGTTATTGGTTTAACAGGAATGATAACTATGATTTTAGCAAGACTTCAACTTTTATTTGATATAAAAGGAAATATTGATGTAATTGGTGGAATGAGTTTATCTACTATTACAGATTTATTTAATATAATAAATACAATACCACCTTATTTTTTACAAATTATATTTGGAATTTATATAATTGACGTTGGTCAAAATAAACTCAGGTGGAGATAAACTAAGGGAAAAATATGAACTTAGCAGGAATTTAAAGAGAGGAATTTATATTTATTTAATTGCAGCATTTATTTCAACAATTGTACTTAGTATTTTAGCAGTAGTTGCTGTTGGGTTGGGGTAGTGGAAATTGTAAAGCTTTATTAAATAATATTAAAGACAAAAAACAATTAGCTTTCTGGATATTTATTAGTTCTTTGTTTTTATTGGCTGTTGTGATTTTGTTCTTTATTATTCGGGGTGTTGTTGGGAA
>JAFCDK010000059.1 GCA_017609745.1 Candidatus Pacearchaeota archaeon | reverse complement strand
CATTTCCTTCTAAATAAGCTTCAACTCTTCCATCATCAAGATTTCTAACATAACCATTTAAATCTAATTTTTGAGCATTGTTTCTAATAAAAATTCTAAAAAATACTCCCTGCACTAAACCTTTCATATAAACTCTAACTGCTTTTTTCATATTATATATAGTCTAATGGGCTTTTTATATTTTTTATATTTGCTTGTGATATTTTAGTATATATTTGAGTTGTTTTGATGTCAGAGTGTCCAAGTAGTTTTTGAATAATTCTTAAATCAGTTCCTTGTTCTAAAAGATGCGTTGCAAAACTATGTCTAAGTAAATGAGGATAAACTATCTTTTTTATTTTTGCTTTTTTACCTGCATTTTGAACAATTTTTTGGATAGATTTAATTGTCAGTTTTCCTTCACGATTTGAAGGAAATAAAATATTTTCTTTAGTAAGATTACAATAACTTTCTAAATTATTAAAAACAGAATCAGGAATTTTCACAAATCTGTCTTTTTTACCTTTTGCTAAATTTATTTTTATTAACCCTTCTTTAAAATTAATATCTTGTTTTTTTAAATTAATTATTTCACTAACTCTTAATCCACAATCATAAAGCAGTTTAATTATTAAATTATGTTTAATATTATTTGTCATATCCAACATAGATTTTATTTCCTCGATTGTTAGGATTTCTGGGAGAGATTTATTTCTTTTTATTGTAGGAATCTTCAACCTTTCATCTAAAACATTTTGAAAAAAGAATTTTATTGCAAAACTATCTTTAGCTATTGTAGAAGGATTTTTATTATTCAAAAATTTAATAATATAATCATCTACTGACCTTTGGTTTAATCCTTTGAAACAGCAAATTTAAAATAACTACTAACACTATAAATCTAACTTTTAATTGTTTTTCTTGAATAATTTCTTTTTTTTAGCTCTCTTTCAAGCTTTAGCAATAATCCTTTCATTAATTAATATAGGCTTCCAATATTTATAAAAGTTCTCTTTTTATACTAAAAAGAAGGATACTATCTACTTTAGTATATGGTATGGGTTGTTAAGTGAAATTCAGATTTGGGCTCAATCAGCGAAAACTTATTAAGTTAGCTTCTAATTTTTATTTATAATGAAACAGAAAATTTTTGAGATTTTCAAAAAAGCAATAGAGACATTTGAAAATCTTGACAACATTGAAATAATCGCAACTTTTGGAAGTATAACAAAATTTGACAATACAAATTTTGATGATTTAGATGTAATCATAATCTCAGATAAAAAATCTTATGATGATTTTATTTTTTATTTACAAAAAAAATTTATAGAGAAAAATTTTGAACCGATAGTCTTTGAGACTATTACAAAAAAGCCGAAAAAGGAAAAAGAAAGTCAAGTTTTTATCCATGATTTGAATTATAGGAGTTTATCAGATTTAATTGAAAAAGAATGGAAATCTGTTGTAAATTCAATGAAATCTGAGATGGTTGTTCTCTATGGAGATAAAAACTTTCCAGAGAAACTTCCTTTTTCGAAAATTTCTAAAGAAGAATTGCTTGGCAATATAATTAAATGGTCTCAAAAAGTAAAAACCGAAGAAGAGTTCAGAATTTTTCAAAAATATTTACTTAAAATTATCCCCAAACTATTGCGAGATTATGATTACTTAGATTTGTCAAATCTAAAAGAAATACAAAAGTTGCTCAATCAAAAATTTTCTTGGAATAAAAAATTAGAAGAAGTTAGAAATTTAATCGCCCAAATCTAAACTCAAAATTCTTTCAGAATTTTGGGGACGTCTTGCAGACTTTCGCTTCGCTCCCCCAAATTTTTCATTTATTTAGAAATAATCTTCCACCACCAAATTTTTTATTGTTCAAAAAATCTTGAACTTATAGTAAGATTTATATATGAACTAAATCACATATATTAAAATGGACAAAAAAGTTTTAACAATTAGTGTAATCATCTTGATTGTTCTTATTATAGCTGGAATTTACTTTTTTGTTCCAAAAAATCCTTCTGGTCAAGATTGTAGCATAATTGATAATGCGGATGCAAAAATTCAATGCTATAAAAATTTATTAGAAGAAACAAAAGATGTTTCTATTTGTCAAGATATAGATAATGGATTTATCAGAGATATGTGTTATAGCGATTTTGCTCTTGTAACAAAAGATTATTCTGCTTGTCAAACTTATGTTTCTTCTGATTGGAAAGAACAATGTTATATTAACATTGTAGATTCAAAGGGAAATGCTGACTCTTGCGAAGAGCTTCCAAATAGAGATTTGATTACTTTTTGTTATTCTAGTTTTGCAATTAAAGAAAATGATAATTCATTCTGTGAAAAATTAAGTTCTGTTCAAACAGGAAAATATGTTTTTGCGAACATTCTACTTTCAGATGGTGGCATGACCTCAGAAAAAATTTATGGCTCAGAAAAAGATTATTGCTACTATTCTTTTGGCGATTATGGAGTTAGAATGTTAGATAAGGAAAAAGTTTCTGCATGTGGGAATATTGAAAATACAGAAATTAAGAATACTTGTTACATTAATTTTGCACAAAGATTTGAGGATGATTCAATCTGTAATAATATAGTAGATGCAAATATGAAAGAGGAATGTATAATAATTGCAAACATGCCTCCAGTATATTAAACGATTTTTTGATTTGAATAATCTCCCACCAAAAAATTTATCTTCTTTTACTCCCACCAAAAAATTTATCTTCTTTTAGAAAAAAGAAGCAAAAAGACGGAAATCCCCATTTTCTTTTTTATAAAAAAGAATTGGCACCTTTTTGTTGATATAAGTTTTAAGAAATTAGAGTTTTATTTTCATAAGAAATCTTAACAGGTTCTCCGTCTTGTAATAATTCAACTATTCTTGCTCCACCATTACCACTTAATTTTACTTTTACTTCCATCCCTCTTGTTTTAAATTTCGCTCCTCTCTCAAAAAAGTATTGTTCAATTCCATATTCAACCCCCATACTATTTCCATAAATAGATTTTATTTGCCCCCTAATAAATAAATCATTGTTAGATGGTTTATCTAAAGAAGCTGATTTAAATCTTGAAGTTCCATTTGAGTCTTCCATAAGAGAAACATAAACCTTATTTCCAATCTCTGCCCCCTCAATTGCAGGAATTGAGCCAATTTCATAACGAATAACTATATATTGTCCTCTAATCAAATTAAAAGGATCAACTGGCCGTGTAGCTAAAACTGCTGTTTTATTACTTAATAAAGGGATAGAAACATACAATAAAAATCCTCCTAAGATAAGAAATAAAAATCCTAAGAGAATTGCAAGTTTAAGATATTCTTTATTTTTTGATTTTAATCTCATTTTAATAAATCGAATAATTTTGCTCAGATTTTTCTCTTGTCTTTTCTATTAATCTTCTTCTCCATTTTTCAATTCCCCATCCACCAAGAATAAGAATTATTCCGCCAATAATGGACATTACTGCAAATCCTACCTGTCCGCCAAAGTCAAGAACAAATCCGATATAACGAGTTATTATGTCTAATGCAAAAAACATTATTGCTAAATTCACTATTTTTGCTGATTTATATCAATTACTAATATAAACAAGATATTGTCAAATAGCCACATTACCCAAAGTCCTCCACTGATTGAATCTATAAATACATTCGCACCAGAAACAAGACTTGCTAAACTAATAAGCAAGACATAAAGAAATACCAAACCAATAAAACCTATAACTTCTTTTCCAATTAGTTTATTTTTGCTAACTGACATAGATATTCCAACAACAGCTAAGATTATCGCAACTAATGAGATTATGATAAGGAAAACTAAAACATTTGCAGTTAAAGAAAATCCCTCTGGCCATAACATCGGTAAAAGACTTTGGAAACTTAAAATATAAGTTAGAAGAAGAACATAAAATGCAGTCCAATATCTATATATTCCAGCAAATTCATGGTCTCTTGATTTATGAATTTGAGTTAATCCATACAATCCAATTCCAACAACAAGATAAATTAT
>JAFCDK010000058.1 GCA_017609745.1 Candidatus Pacearchaeota archaeon | reverse complement strand
GGAATCCAGACTGTTATTAAACCAAAGAGAAATGTTAAAAAAGGATTTTTCCGACGGAAACAGATGAAAAACTATTCTGAGAAAGAATATCATCAGAGAAGTTTGATTGAATCTTGATTTGGGAGTTTGAAAAGAAAGTATAGTGGTTCTGTTTCTGGAAAGAAGTGGGAAAGTGTGAGAACAGAGGTCTACTGTAAGGCAATAGCACATAACTTAAACCTTATGTGCTAAGAGATTTTCAACAGAGCCTTCCTGTTGAAAAGAATCTTGAATATCCCATATAATCTGCTCTGATTTTAGTCCCACTTTTATAATCTTCTAGTTTACATTTAAGAGACTTAAAACAATGACCTTCTACATTAATTAGAAATGTACCAGCGTGTTCTTCTAATACTTTGTCTCTTTCTTCTAGTTCTGTGTAGAGCTTCATATTTATTTAGGTTTATATCTTCTTTATATTAATTTATGTCCCCAAAAATATATTATAAAAATCTTTAAAAAGATTTATAAATTTCAGATTGTTTTAGATTAAATGGAAACTGATGAAGATAAAATTAGAGGGTTAATGGGCTTAGTTAAAAAAGCTAATTTTGAGTATGATGAATTTTTTTAATAGTATTATTGAGGTAAATGATAACTTAATGGCTCGTCTTGATTCTATGGAAAGAGATTTTAGAATTGATTGTTTAGCTATAAATGGAAGTTTAGATTCTATGGAAAGAGATTTTAGAATTGATTGTTTAGCTATAAATGGAAGTTTAGATAATCTTGAAGAAAATTTAAGAATATTTTCACCAATAAGAAAAAAAGGTGTTCCCCCAGTTTCATTAAGAACCCTTGAACCTGTTGGTTGTTATGATAGTAGTGAATTAAGAGAAACTCCTTATTTTGGTTTATCTTCTGTTTTACCAAAATAATCCCAAAATCTTTAAAAACTTCCAACTATTTTTTTAGATATGAAAAAAGTTGTCTTGGTTTATGGATGGGAAGGAAATTTAGATAATTGTTGGTTTCCCTGGTTAAAAAAAGAGTTAGAATCTAGAGATTTTGAAGTGATTATCCCAGAAATGCCAGATTCAGAAAATCCTAAAATTGAGTTGTGGGTCTCAAAATTACAAAAGGTTATTAAGGAGATAGATGAGAATACTTATTTTATTGGACATAGTATTGGCTGTCAATCAATAATGAGATATCTTGAAGAATTGCAAGAAGATAAAAGAATTGGGGGGATTATATTTGTAGCAGGATTTTTTAATTTATTTCATCTTGAAACAGAAGAAGAAAAGATTATTGCAAAACCCTGGCTAGAAACTCCAATAAATACTGAAAAAATTAAAAAGTATACAAATAAAATTATTGCCATATTTTCAGATAATGATCCTGATGTTCCTCTATCAGATTCAGATTTATTTAAAGAAAGATTAAATGCTAAGATAATTATTGAACATGAAAAAGGTCATTTTGACGACGATGCAGGAATTACTGAACTTCCAGTTGTTTTAAATAAACTTTTGGAGATTTCAAATGAAAATTAATGACATTGAAATTAAATGGCTTGGGCATTCAGGATTTTTGATTAAAAATTCCCAGGTAATTTATATTGACCCTTATAATCTTAAAAGTGATTGTGAAAAAGCAGATTTGATTTTAATAACTCATAGTCATTATGATCATTGCAGTGTTGCTGATATGCAGAAAATTGTTAAATCTGGGACTAAAATTGTTTGCACTGCTGATTGCCAAAGCAAGATAACAAGGTTTGATTCTCTAATAGGAATAAAAATTATAGAGCCTGGTCAGGAATTAGTTTACGATACTGTAAAAATTTCTGCTTTACCTGCATATAATACTGATAAACATTTTCATCCTAAAGACGAATTATGGGTTGGTTATTTAATAAAAATGGATAATATTTTTGTTTATCATGCTGGAGATACTGATGTTATTCCTGAAATGCAAAAACTTACTGGTTATAAGCAACAAGGCAAGAAATTCATAGCTCTGCTTCCTGTTGGAGGAAGATTTACAATGACTGCAGAAGAAGCTGCAGAGGCTGCAAAATTGATTAAACCTGATTTAGTTATTCCCATGCATTATGGAAGTATTGTAGGGAGTAGTGATGATGCTAATGAATTTTGTGAATTATGCAAAGAAGAAGGAATTGAGTGTGAAATTTTGGAGAAAGAATAAAATGAAAATTGGTATTATTGGCCCAAGTGAAATTAGAGAAAAAGAAAAGATTTTACAATTAGCAAAGATTATTGCTAGTTTGGAGCATGAAATTGTTATAACCCCTGATAAAGGTTCTGCTTCTGAGTTTTTTGCTCAAGAGTATTTAAGTAATAATGGAAAAAAAGTTTTGGAAGTTGTTCCATTAGATGATAAAGAATTTGGATATGATTGGATAAATTTAGAATTAGGAAAACATATTAATTGTGGAACTTGGAGAAACCAGCCTGAAAAATTAAATGAAGAAACAGATGTTTTATTGTGTATAGGATATGCTGCAGGAGTTTTAGCTGAAATAGCTTATACAAAATGGTTCAAAAAGAAACCAGTTTATATTATTAAAGAGTTAGTGAGTGGAAAATTGCCTATGGAGATTAAATTGGATTTAAGGTATGTTTCTATAGAAGATATTGATAAAGAATTAAAATGAAAGACACTTTCCTCCAAAGAAAAAAATCAATGCTCTCTAAGATAGACAAGTCATCTAAAGGGTATTGGGATAGAAAGATAATTCCTCTTTGTAAGAAAATAAATTCTATGGAAAATTATTATACAACCTCTTCGTGCTCTGGAAGAATTGTTTTAATGATTGATAATAACAAAAAAGAAAAAAAT
>JAFCDK010000020.1 GCA_017609745.1 Candidatus Pacearchaeota archaeon | reverse complement strand
TTTTATTTCTCAATTAATTTTTTGAGTTTTTTAAGTTCTTTTAATTTTGATTCTGCCTTTTTAGCGTCTTTTAATTCTCTTATTTCCCTACTATGCTGTTTGCTTACTTCTTTGTCAATAATATTTGCGCTGGAAAGTAAATTAAATATTTTATCTCGTAGCTTCCGATTTTTCTTACAATATCATGCGTATGTCCGACTAAATCAGTACCGGAAATTTTTAATTTATCTGCATATGGAAAAACCACTAGGGAAATAATTGGGGCTTTTAATCTACTTCGCCCCAACAAATCCTCAATTGCCTTTATGTGTGTAAAATTTTGACGTAACGGACTATAAAACCTTTTTTTATATCTAAAAATTACTTGCGTCCAATATTCTTGATTAACGTTTCCAAAAATCCATCCTTTATATGACTTGGTTTCAATAACAAAAATTCCATAATTTGAAATAATAACATGATCTATTTGAGTTACATTAGTATTTCCTTTAGATGGTAATACTAAATTATTTAATGATTTATATTGTATAGAATCTGGGCTATATAATTTTCTAGAAATAGTTTTTTCTCCAATACTTGCACTATCTGGCGCTTTATACCTTAATGAGTTAAATTTACTTAATTTTCTAGAAACAAATTTTTCTCCAGTTTTTCCAATAAAAAGATTGAATGCTCGCTTAATAAATATACCTAAAAGCATAAGAACAATCGTTACCAGCATTATTGGCAATAGCACCGAGATCATGCTTGAAGCCACTGTTTTACTTAATTCTATAATTGCTGGATCAGCCATAGGTTTTTTATTCCTCTTCAATTAATTTTTCTGGTTTTTCCTTTCTGCCAAAATCCTTGATACTTTAGAAAAAAAATTTTTATCTCCACAAAGTTCTATTAATTGATTATTTGATAAGAGATATAAACATTTCTCCTCTTCTAATTTTTTTTGTACTTTTTCTAATTCTTTTATATCCCTTATATTCTCGGGAGTCACTTGATTGGATCGGCACTTCTTTCCTGTCTGTTTATCATAACCAGTTAATTTACTTTTTTCTTTGAGCTCTTTATATCTATTACACAATTTTTCACAATCTTTTTTATTCATAATTTTATTTTTCAATTAATTCCTTGTCCTTTTACGAAGTTCTGTTTTGAGAATTTTAATTAATCATTGTATCAAATTGTTATCTAAGAATATAGAAACTAATTCCTTAATTTTCGTCAAAATTGCATCATAATTATCTATCTCCCCAAGCTTCAACATGCTTCCATAATGAACGGCTTTATGTCTTTCTTGAAAGTCGTCTACAATCGAAAAAAATTTATCTTTTATTTTTTGCCTTTGTTGTGGTGATAAATTAGAATTATTATCAATTTCTTGTTCTATGCCTTTTCTATTATTCAATAAAAAAGCTCTTATACCATCTGGAATCTTTCCTTTATTAAATTTAAGGAACCAATTCATTTCCTTAGATAATAAAATTAAAGTTCCTTCAAAGATTTTACAAATAACTAATACGAATAACGAATTATCTTCTAGTTGATAAGTCCTAGCTTGCGGTTTTATTTGGTTCCAGATGTATTGATGGTCAGAAAGATAATTTATTAGATTTTGGTTTTTCTGCAAAAAATTAAAAACATTTTCACCCAAACGTTGTTTATAGTCCTTTTCCCAATTTTGATTTTTCCACATTGTCATACTAAGAGGCATAACCTATTTATAATTTAGCTTTTTGTGATTATGTATCTCACAAGCAAATAAATAATATAAACTACAATTAAACTAATTAATATCCACTCTCTCCATGTTGCAGAAATTACCCCAATCGCAACAATAATTTGGATTAAAGCTACTACGAATAAAAGGATAGTCAAATCAACTAATTTTTTAGAGTAGCGAGATGATATATTGCTTAAATTTTTTATTTCATTCTGGAGACTTTTAAGACATCGCCTCATAAGCTCATCTGAGGCTAAAGGCACAACACGAAAATCATACTCGTTTATCCAACGTCTTAAATCTTCCTCCGTTGCGTTTTCTAACCTCTTTTCGAAATTACTCATGATTTTATTTTTCAATTAATTCTTCAAATTTTTTCTTCTTGATTGCGTTTTCTTTTCAATTTCTTTTATTTTGTTGATAAGAAATCTTGCAAGGTCTACCGGATGCTTTGGAGTAGGATCAACTTTGTCCTTGTAGCGAATAAAAAATGTTATATCGTCTTTCTGTTTTCTTCTCTTGTTCCAATTTACTATAAATCCTTCTGATTCTTTTATTTTTTTTTGGCCATAAATTTATTTTTATTTTTTAATTTATCCTGAGATTATCGAAGGATTAATTTTTGACGTTTTGATTTATTTATTATTAATAAATTTACTTCTGAAATTAATATAATATTCATTATTACCTAAAGAATGAATCGCTTCAGCAATTTTTAATAATTCAGTTGAATTCATCACCCATTTACGAAACCTTGCACGATTTATATTGCTACTTTTGGCAATAGATAATAATCTTTTTTCATTATCATTTATTGTTTTAACATCAACGTGCTCTATTTTATTTAAAAATGAATCGCTTGCCAAGGCCATCAATAGAATAACAAAAATCTCTCTATTTTTTTTAGATTCTAAAATACCTACCTTGTTTGATAGCATTTTGTTTATTGTATAAAATTCTTTTAGTTCGTTTAAAAGATTTTGTAGATATAGTTTTTCTTCTTTAAATTCCCCTGACTTTTGATCTCTTGGATTACTAATTGGTAAAATTTCTTTTTTTCTCTCTCTAATTTTCGTAATCAATAATTTTTGGTTACCACCAGATGTAATAATTTTAATTATTTCATCCTTTTCTTTATTACCTAAATTGTATTTTTTGTTAAAAAGTAATGGAATTGTTTCTCTGAATACAGTATAACTTTCTAAGCCCACCAATCTTTTTCTAATGTCTTCCTTGTTTTTGAAATATTTAAAAATTCTATAACTATAGCTCCCTATATCTCTAGTAATATAACTTCTCTTGATTGTGCTGTGTGGATCATAAATTTGATACAACAATTCATGTAATTTTAAATCATGTTGCGACAAATAATGATCAATTACTTTACCTATATCCCAAAGAGTCTCTATTTTTTTTATAGGATTTTTAACAGTTCTAAATTTATTATTTAGAGGAGCTAATTCATCTATCACTTTCACTAGGAAATCTTGATTTTTGTTAAATAAAACTTTCATTGTTTTATCTCTTTAATTTACCAATAGAATCTAATGGTTGATCAATAAACTCCTTCATTCTTTCTTCAAATCTAAAGATAAAATCAATTTGTTCTTCTAAAATAGCTTTTCTATCTGGCTCAAGCCTTTTTTGTTTATAAAAGATTTCCTTAAACTCACTTGAGATCACCGCAGCAAGATAATTCGCTAATCTAGCTGTAATTTTCATTGATCCTAATTCAGCTTGTTGTGTTGTACCTTTTCTAGCTTCAAAATCTGGATGGGAAGTAAAAATAATAATTTCTCCATCACCATAATGAGATCTATTTGACGAAGGTAAGGTACTAAATTCAATTCTTATCCCTTGTTTTTGTCTTTCTATTTTTGTTCCTTCTTTTTCCCCTTTTAAATCCTCATTACCTTTTACAATAGTTTTACCATGTCCAGGCTGGACAGAACCAATCCCACTTCCGCCAGATATCTTAAATTCATCAAGGCCAGTATTATCAATATTAAACTTTGCTTTGTTCTTATCTTTTCCCTCCTTGCCTTTACTTTGGTATCTTAATTTAATCTCTTCTTCTTTTGCAATTTTAGAAAGTAAATCAGTTAAAGCCGATGCAAGATTTTTTAAACTTTTATCACTTTTGTCTTTATTTATTGTTTCAATGGCTAAATATATTTTATCTTCCAGTTTAACTATTTCTTCATAAATTCCGGTCCTTTTTTGTTGCTTTCCTCTCCCTGCTAAAAAGTCATCTCTTGTAACAACTGGCTGAAGATTATCTTGTACCTCAATATATCCTGTTAAATAAAAATTCTCCCAAACTTTTCTTCTGTGTTTTGTTTTTCTTATAAACGAATCCAAGTGAGATATAAAGTTAATCCTCCTGCCTTTTCTAGAAAAAAATGGCGGACGATCAACCTTTTCAGTACAAACTTTTAAATTAACAATTATTCCATTCTTCTCTATTACTTTAACAGTTGTATTACCTTCTTTCCATGTGTTAATTATCTTTTTTATTTCTTGACCTGGCAATTGATCATAATCAAATGATCTACATATATATTCATTATCTTGATCAAAAACTTTGATCCGAGCATTTCTCCTTAATAACATCTCAAAATAAGTTTCTATATCCTCTTTTAAATCTTCTGGATTCAAACACTTCATTTGATATTTATCGATGTCGGAAATTTCTACTAAGGTGCCACTTGGGTCAAAAGAAATATTTGCAGCTTCAACTTGTTGCGCAATTGATTTATCACGATCAATCAAAATTGACAAAAGATGATCTTCTTTCTGTCTAGTAGTTACCGTTATCTCTTGAGCAAAAAATCTAAATGCATGTGCGCCTAATCCAAATTGTCCGTTAACCCATGCCCTCTTTTGTTCTCTCCTCTTCTTCTCTGATTCATTAATATTATTAGCCAATCCTTCTAAAATTTCTTTGTTCATTCCCTCACAATTATCTTGAATAAGAATTTTATTGTTCTCTCTATCTATAAACACACTAATGAAAACATCTCTTTTGTAAATACCTTTTCCCTCGTCAAAGAAATCCTCTGCACTGTCAAAAGAATTATCAATGTACTCCATTAAAGCTTTGGAAAGAGACTTATAGCCCTCAGAAAGTAAATTGAGCAACTGATGTTGATTCTTAATATTAATAGGGATATCTTTAATTACTTTTCTCATATTTTTATATCTTACTGTTATATCTTAAATAACATAACAATCATAATTTAAATTCTTTATGTTTTGGAAAATGAAACTTAGCCTTTATTATTTTTATTCTACGCTCAACTTCTGAAAAGATTTTATTAATATCTTCTTCGTTATAATCATAAGCACTGCGGTTAGCGCAGTTACCTAAAACCTTAAGTCTTTTTAAAACTTCATTTGTTCTATACACGGCTAAACGCTTAAATCTTTCTCTTTTTTTGGTTTTATTTTGCAAATTATCCATAATTCTTAGATGTTTGATATATAATACATCTATTATATATACCATCAGTATACTCCCCATTTACACAAAAGTCAATGCCCTTATTGTAGATAACTAAAAAACAGGGTTTTATCCCTGTTTTTAAATGAATTATTCTATTTGATATATTAAAGCTTAACTTCAATAATCTGATCCTTCCTTTCATATTTTTTAATTAATTCTTGACCTTTTTATAATGTTACTGTCTGTTAAGATATGTTTTGACAATTTATTCATCAATTAATTCCAAATTTTTACACCCCAACCATTAACTTTCCCAGCTAAGCTTTTTGCAAATAATGGCCAATAAATCTTCAAAAATTCATTCTTTTGAGGTAATTCTTCTACACTAAAAACATCATTGCTGATACTATTCCAAATAGAACTGTTTAGAGATGAAGCAATTAGGTCAGTGGCTTGAAGAAATATATTTGTATCATCATCTGAAAAGAGCAGCCAAGGATAAATTCGATTTTTATATGGATCTTTTTTGCCGGACATAACCCAAGTTTGACCTTCATTTTGAATATGTTTGAAAAACTTCCTTCTCAGCTCAGCTTCAGTCTTTGAATTAAGACTATCCATGATAACTAAACCGCCTTCTTTATCTTTTTTTAAAGAAAGAAAAAAACGTTCTATTAAAAAATCTAGTGCTCCAAAATAGGTATCACTAATTTTCCGCTCTAAACTCATGGTGAGTTCACCAAGATAGACTGCACGGACCTCTACACCGCATCTTTTTAGAATCGCGAATATATCTTCCGTTATTTTAATCTTATCACTTTTATTCAGTCTATTTTTGCGAGCCGCTTTTAAAGAATCTATATGATGTTGAACTAAAATTTTTTCTAATTCGCTCCCCGCTTTGATTATTTTGTCGATTTCAATAATTAATCCACATAACACAAAATATGCTCGACCACGCTGTCCACTTCTTTGTCTATCTGTTTCATCTATAAAAAATATTTTCATAGAATATTTTTAAATTTTCCTTAATTAATTTTTGGCCTTTTGAAATTTATTAAAGCCCGATTTTCATTATAATATCGTAATTATCTATCAAAAATTTGACCAAGTTTTATTGATAAATATCTTGCTGTATTTTTTTTATTACGTCTTGTTTTTTTAAATTTAACCTTATCGCCAACCAATCATACCGATCCATAATATTTAAATCTCTAATAATACTCTCATATACTAATGCTTTATAAAAGATCTCCCATTTTTTTTTATTTTTAATATTAATATCAAATAATTCTTTTAAGAAATTAACTGTCCCATCAGCATTTATTATTTGATTAATTGAATAATTTTCAGGATTTTCAAAGACAATTTTGAAGATTTTTTCTATGTGAAAAATATTGAGGTATTGTTTAAATATTAAAATAGTATTTTCATATTCTTCTGTTTTTTTAAATGAGCTGCTATGTTTTAATTTCTCTATTAATATATCAACCAATATCTTTAAATCTTCTGAAGAAGGTACAAGTTGTGCAATTTTTTTAAAATCTTCTATTTTTTTAAAATATTCTTCTTCATGACACTCTTGTATTTTTTTAACAGCTATTATTAGATCCGTTAAATAACTCTTAAGTTGATGATATTGAAGAGATAAACTATCGTCTGCTACATGCGCTGCTATATCACGCTTTGATTTTAAATTTCTTAATTGTTTAATAAAATTTGATTCTATATTATATAACTCTCCAATAAAAGCTATAACCTTATCATCATCTTCTTGATTTGGCCAATATATATTTTTTGGTTTATAATTTTTAGGATGTTTAGAAAATTTTCGCTGCCATTTTTTAAGAAATAACTCATCTCTGGTAATATAAATTATCTGATAGATCCTCTCATATAAAAACAACATGAAGGTCTTCCATGATAAAATTATAGCGTAATCAAAAAGATCATACTCCACCGTTAACAAAAAATCGTGCTCATACTTATCACTCTTATTAAGATAACAACATAACTGAGAATATTTTTTCTTGGCTTTGTATTTTCTGCCTTTTCCTTTTTTGTTTTTTTCTTTATTAATCTTTGGCTGCATAATTAATTTTTGACTTTTTGGTTGGATTATTAAGGATTAACTTCAATAACCCTCGCAAAACTATATACGAACTTCGTGAAGATACAGCCTATTTTATAATATCCCAACGATTTAAATAATATGAAACATCGTTTTCTCGTCTTCCTAAATATACTTTCCCATCTCTTTTCTTGACTGTTATTCGATATAATTTTCCTTTCCCAACAATATGTATGAATTCTTCTTCAATTGATTTCTCAATTTCATGAAGAGGTAAAATAAGGTAATCTAATTTACCATTTTTGCGCAAAACAAAAATATAAAAAGTTCTTCCAGCACTATGTCTTTCAAATGAAACAATTCTCAAATTAAAATAAAAAGCATTATGCTTTTTGCTGACATTTCGTGTTTTAACCTGAATATTAAAAATTTCATTATTCTTTGTCGCTACAATATCAATTCCAACATCTACAGACATCAAAGCAGCATTATAGCCCCTAAAAAGTAACTCCGAAAGAACAATATGCTCACCAGCTTTTCCAATATAACCACCTGCAATTTCTTTTTCTTCTTCAACTTCTAATTCTTCAAGAATACGATCCGATTTCGATTCTTCGTCAATCTCTATTTTTTTATCGTTAAGCGCAAAAATGCTTGGACCAGTTTTTTTAAATCTTGATAATTCACCTTTACTATTTACATCGACAACAAGCTGAGCATTCATCGTCGCTTCTGGTGTTTTTCCAGTAGTTTTAAGCAAACCTTTTCGTAGTGCAATGCTAGTGATTTTTTTACTATGAAGTGGTTTATTTTCCTCTTTTAAAATTCGATAAGCAGTATCTTTAAATGAATTCATAATTTTATTTCTCAATTAATTTTTGTCTTTCTATAAAACCCAACTTTATCAATTTATAAATCTAACCATTTTTTTATATCTATCTTATTATATCAAAAAATTACTTTATTGACGATTTAAACTTGTTCAATCTATATTGCAAAAATCTAAGCAAAAAAACTAGCATCTAAGGCTTTCATATCTTATGTTTGAAATTGATCCATTTTTGTACTATTATATAAGTAGAAATGATAAAACAGAAAAAAAATCGTAGAAAAGTTCAATTATTATTAGATACAATCTATAATGAAGATTGTTTAGTTTTGATGTCTAGAATAAGACCAAACTCAGTAGATTTAATATTTGCTGATCCACCATATAACCTAAGCAAAAGCAACTTTAAAATTAAGTTTGTAAAATCAGGTGGAGCTGACTTAGACACAAATAAAGGCCATTGGGATAATTTTACCAATAAAAATTATGAGGAATTTTCCCAAAAATGGATTGATGAGTGTTATAGAATTTTAAAACCGACAGGTTCAATTTGGGTTGCTGGTACATATCATAGTATTTATTTAATGGGCCACTTAATGCAAAAGACTAAATTTGAAATACTTAATGAAATCTTATGGCATAAAACAGATGCGACCCCGAACTTATCCTGCACAAGATTTGTCGCTGATCACGAAAATTTTATATGGGCAAGAAAAGGAAAAAAGAATATTTTCAATTATAAATTAATGAAAGAAATTAATGGTGGAAAACAAATGAGATCTCTTTGGAGTAAAGGAAAGACTACCGGAGGTAAAAAAATACACCCAACACAAAAACCTGAATGGCTTTTAGAGAGAATCATTTTAGCTACCTCAAATGAAGGTGATATAGTTTTTGATCCATTTATGGGTTCTGGTACAACCGCGGTTGTTTCTAAAAAATTAAAGAGAAAATACTTAGGGTCAGAAATAAATAAAGACTTCTTTAAAAAAGCACTGAGCAGAATTAAAAATATATAAATATATGTCAAATCATTACTTAATTAAAGGCGATTCTTTAAAAATAATTCCTAAAATTAATTTTGTATTTGATGCTGTAATAGTTGATCCACCATACAATACTTCCCATAAAAATATAAAAGTATTAAAAGGCAGAAAAGCACTTTCTTCAGATCTTGGTAAATGGGATTATTTCTCAGATGAAGAATATCTTAACTTTACCGACAAATGGATTGACCTAGTTAAAAGCAAAATTAAAAAATCAGGTAATTTAATAATATTCTGTAAGTTAGAATATATAAGTGATATAAAGAGAATATACGAAAGAAAAGGTTTCAAACACCATGCCACTATAATATGGCATAAAACAAATCCTTCTCCTCAAATAAGAAAAAACGGTTTTTTGTCTTCTTGCGAAGCAATTCTCTGGGCAACTAAAGGTTTTGATACAAAAGAAATATCCTATACCTTTAATTTTTCAAAACAGAATGAAATGCACAATTTCATACAAACTCCAATTTGTATGGGTAATGAAAGAACAAAACACAAAACTCAAAAACCAAAAAAAGTTATTTCCCATTTAATCAAAATTTTCACTAATAAAAATGACTGGGTATTAGATTGTTTTGCTGGTAGTGGGACTACCGCCGTATCAGCAGATGAAATGGGTGTTAATACAATAAATATTGAAGCTAACAATAAATATTTCAAGTTAATGAAAAACCGACTTAAAAAAGATCTCGGTAACCATAAAATCAAAATTATTTCTCAGAAAGATCTTGGTATTTTAAAAAACAAGATGAAGTTCTGAAAAAGTTTGTTCCCCCCAATTAGCTCTATATGCTTTTCTTTGACCATTATCAAAACATAAAAATACATCTGGAATTCTATTTCCATATTCTTCTTTCAATGGTTGAAATAATTTTATTATTAAATCGGGGTCCCATTCTTGTTCAGCAAATAACCACGCGTTAGACCATGCGTTACTTTTATGATGTTTATGATCAAGATAGTTTTTCCAATCATGCTCAAGCTCAAGCCTTTGTACGGTTCCTCCAGAATATTTTAATAATACATCACAACCACCAGAACTAGAAATACTTAGATCAATTACATTTTTCTTCTCTATTGAAAAATTCTTCTTGCCTTTCAAAAATTTATCTATAAATATCCACGACTCTTGCTGTTTTGTGTCCTTTTGAATTTCAGTTTCATTTGTACACTCTCTTTTTTTAAGTTCTTCCCATCTATAAGAAAGCCTACTATTTATATTAGCATTACCATCGGAAAAATCATTTAATGCACGATCCAAACTATAAAGATTGTAAATATTACCAATCCTGTCCGTGCATATCTTTGAATCTAACGAAACTCTTAAAAACATTGGTTGTTTTTCAAAAAGTTCTTCGAACTTTACTGCGTATATCTCGTTCCAAGAATTTTCTTTTGAAGGAATAACTAACAAAGGATGTATGTTTTTTTTGAATATTTTTTTGCCAGACCAATAATTATACAAGCTATATTCAAAAATATTATTACCATTACCTACAAAATTATTTAATAAACTTCTGATAAAGTATTGACCTTTATTACTTACTACAACAGAATCTTTTTTAAAATTATCGTTATCTCTTCTTATGCCCAACTCTGTATGATTTTTTTCTAACATTACTTTAATATGTGCTTGATCTTCTCTAACTTTCGATAACCACACTTCTGTTTCAATTAGATCTTTTAACCTCTCATTTGTAAGATTAGCCGATAAATCAGAAGAATCTAATATTATTTCTCCATTACTTATTGCATTAACAATACGACCATCCTTTCCAAGAGAATAAAATGGCACAATTTGATTACCTCTTTTTACAAAACCTTTTAAGGTTATCAGGGTAGAAAAATTTCCGCGCAAACCACCAAATTTAGTATCATCCAAATACTTATAATCTTTTTTATCAGATCTAGTTCTTACTAGATCAAGCTTGTATTGATTGGCTAATTTAACCAAATCATTTGTATTAAAATAACTCTTTTTGTAATGAGCTGATATTTCTAATGCTAGAAAGAATATCTTTTGTAATTTTATTTTATACATTTCAATTTTTATTTTTTCGATATCACATCTATTTTAGATCCATAAATAAAAAGCCCAGATACAGTGGGGCATGAGTTTTTAATTTTTAATTTTTGGATAAATTAATTCTTTGGTTTCCAATCGCTAATTGTAATAGTTTTCTTTTTCTCATTTATCTTAAGTACAACTTTTTGTTTTTCTCTCCAGCGCCATTTACGAATAATATCTATAGGTAAAGTAACGGCATAACTTTTTTTGCCTACTTTTGTAATTTTTCTAATATTTTTTTCTTTAATTTTTCTCCTTGGCATTTTAATTAAGTAATATATTACGTAATCTTATTATAACATTTTTTATTTTAACCAACTATTATATATTTTACTCCTGTTCTGATGCATTTTCAAACCTCAAAAAACAATAAAAAAAGCCCTTAATTGGGCT
>JAFCDK010000019.1 GCA_017609745.1 Candidatus Pacearchaeota archaeon | reverse complement strand
ATTGTAAAATTTATATAATGTGTTGTTGCATTTGTTGTTGCATATAAAGTTCCATTAGTAAATGAAGTTATAGAAATATTTACCCCTCCATTTGAAACTGCGGCATTTACAAAACTCATTACTAAAACTAACAGAAAACATGTCAAGATTGTTAATAACAAAAAATTTTTTGTATCCATATCACTCTCTTTTTATTATCTCTTTTTTTATTAATATAATCAATAATTTTTTATTTATAAACCTTTCGTTAAATGAATCTTATTTTATTTTTTGTTTTTTGTTTCAAATTTTATCTAATTTTTAAGTTTTTATTTAAATTTTATTGGTTTGTTTTTTATATAATAATCGACGCTGTCTCTTAATTTCTTTTTTGACATTGAGTAAATTGTTAAAATCTTTTCTCCTCTTTTTATAGATTTTCCGACATGCTTCCAAAGATAAAGTCCAGCAGATTTGTCTGCAGGCGAGCCGGCTATTCTTGCTAAAAAATTTATTTTTTTATTATCTATATGTTTAATTTTTAATTTTCTCGACGCTGTAATTGTTTTTGAGAATTTTGCTTTTGGAATTTTTTCTAATTTTTTTAAACTGCCTTTTTGAGCTTTTATAATTTGCTTAAATTTTTCAAAAGCTTTTCCTGAAGATAAAATTTCTT
The DNA here is from genome assembly GCA_017609745.1 of Candidatus Pacearchaeota archaeon. Lineage (GTDB taxonomy): Archaea > Nanobdellota > Nanobdellia > Pacearchaeales > GW2011-AR1 > JAFCDK01. The sequence continues at coordinate 11,286 of JAFCDK010000019.1, read as the reverse complement.
CTGCAAGTTTTTTTCCACGATTTTTTTTTGTTTTACCAACGAGCTCAAAAATTTGACCTGCAAGGAATATTGATTTTTTTCTCAAGTCTTTTGGAGCATCTTCCTCTTTTTTTAAAATAGAAACAATATCTTTCATTGCATATAAACAACCAATCCCATTTCCAATTGGCTGACTTCCATCAGTTAAAACAACTTTTATTTTAATTTTAAATTTTTTTGCCAGAGCATAAAATTTTTTTGATAAATGCTCTGCCTGTTGTTTTGAAACTTTTGCTCCTTCACCATAAGGAATATCAATTAAAACATATTTGCTTCCTGCTGAAATTTTTTTTGCCATTATAGAAGCAAGCAACTGCGGTTCTGGATCCAGATTAAGAAGTCGTTCAACCTGAATTATTTTATCATCAGCAGGAGCCATTTTTAATCCCCCACCCCACACCATGCAGGCGTTTGTTTCTTTAACTATTTTTTTTAATTCAGAAATAGAAAAATCTACTTTTGCAATAGTCTCAATTACATCTGCTGTTCCTGCTGCACTTGTAATAGCTCTAGAAGATGTTTTAGGCATAATCAATCCTGCAACAGCGCATATAGATACTATAATAGGGGTTGTTTTATTTCCTGCTATTCCTCCAATACAATGTTTATCCACAATATTTTTATTTTTTAATTTCAAACTGTTTCCTGTTTTTACAATAGCTTTTGTTAAATAAGTTATTTCTTTAAGATTCATTTTATTTTTATAAATTCCAGAAACAAAATAAGCAATCTCAGATTCAGTTAAAGCATTATTAATAATATCTTTTATAATATTATAAATTTCTTTTTTTGTTAATTCCTGACCTTTAAGTTTTTTATGAATATATTGGGTGCTTATTGGTTTTGAGGTTAATTCAATTTTAAGTTTTGTATTATTTTTTATTCTTAATCTTGAAACAATTTCTTGTGAAACAGAAATTCTTTTTGGTTTAACACTCTTTGACAAATCAACAACAGCTATTGTTGATTTAGAGTTTTTTTTAATTATTATTCTATCGTCTAAATGTATATTTATTTTCGAAGCTGTATCATTATTAAGAATAACAACTGGTCTTCCAGCAGACCACCCAGTTAGTTTAGCCTTTAAAATCATATTCATAATTATCCTCTTTTTATAAATAATAAAGAACAAGTTCTATTTTTATATGTTGCTGTTAATGAAAAAGTTCTGAGAATTTGTGTTTTTGATAAAATTCTAAAACAGTTAAAAGATAACCTAATATTAATGGACCTACAAGTAAGCCAAGGAATCCAAACATAAATAAGCCTCCAATCATTCCTATTAATATAATAGGAGTAGATGTTTTAGTTGTTTTTGCAACAATATAAGGTCTTATTAAACCATCAATCCAAGAAATTATAATAAATCCATAAATCATTAAACCAATACCTGATATGGTTTTTCCGGCTATGAGTAAACCAAGAGCTACAGGAAACCAAACTAACCAGGGTCCAATAATAGGAATAATGCCCACTATTATTGCTAATATTGTTAAAAGCATTACATTGCTAACACCAAATATAATAAATCCTATACCAGCCACGATTCCTTGAATTAATCCTGTTATAAATTGGCCAAATACAACTGCATTTGTTACTGATTTTGACTGATTAATAAATTTATCTGCTGAACTTTTTTTAAGAGGCAACAAATTTTTTATATAATCAACAAAAACTTCTTGATCTATTAAAATAAAAAAGAAAACAATTAATACAATAAATAATTGCAATAAAATTTTCGGAATATCAAGAATAAATTCTGTTAATTGTTCAAATATTTGTTTTGCATATTTAGAAATAAGATTGGTTGTAATAGTTAGTATATCTCCTAAAAACTGTTCAGAAACATTAGGAAAAACATTTCTGATAATTTCTTCTAAATTTAAGTTTTGGATAAATTGATATGATTCCATAACTTGTTTGATAATTATTGGTGTAAAGAAAATAATTGGCACAAAAATTATTAAGAGTATTAAAATACATAATAAAAATGCAGAGACTTTTTTATTTTTTATATACCTATTTAATCTTTTATAGATTGGATTAAATATATAAGCTAATAAAAGTCCAATTACAATTGAAATAAAAATTGGTTTTATTATTAAGAACGCTAAGCCTGCTAAAACTATTAAAAATATAATTACAAGATATTTTTCAAAAGATTGTTCGTCCATTTATGGATAAAGGGGGAGTTATATATAAATGTTATCACTCCATAAAATTTATAAGCTGTCTGATATAAAAAAGATAATGGAATGTTTTATAAAAAAAGTGATTGGGGGAAATATTGATGAAAAAACACATCATCAATTTATGAGATTTGGAAAAGGCCATTATAAAAACAGAATGATTCTTTCATTTCATAAAACTGCTTCAAAAATTAAAATAAAAAGCAGTTTTGAATATGCAAATGATTTTGTAAATTTTGTTAGTGAATTAGGGGATTTTGAATTTTCAGGAATGGTGCTCAGTAAAGAAGATATCCACGAAGAACTTATAAAAAAGGATGCTAATATGCAAGAATGTAAAAAAGGTAATTTAATTCTATATACTATTGATAAAATAGATAGTGATACAATTAAAGAGATTTATGATAAAATTTATTACTTATTATTGAACTGTCAGACAGATAAATTAAAGTTAAGAATAAAGAAGAAGCTTCCAAAACCTGGAAAATCAGAGGATAAAATCGATGATGCTTTTTGCAGGCTTGAAGCAGATAATAGTTACTGGCTAAAAATAAAAGAAGCTTTTTTCTGGGGTTTGCCAGTAGAAAATTGCAAAAAAACAAAAATAAATTATGAAATAGTAATTAATGAAATCATAGCACCTCAAGGAGAAAAAGATTTTGTAAAAATTAGGGAAATGGGAAAACGAAAAGGCAAGCTCATTAGAAATTTAAATATAGATGGAAGAGAAATAAGAAAGGAGATAGAATTTGAGGCTTGAAAGCTTCAAAAACCCCCTCAGCCACAATATTTATAAACACAATTTTTCTGGAATTATTGAGGTAAGAGTTCACGGTATTAGAATGGAATATAAATCCTTCCAACAATTTGAAACATGGGAAAGCTTAGTTCGCCAAGAAAAGGAAGCCTGCAATTTTGGCCGAGAAAAAGAGCAAGAAAATTCTTGCCTAGTGTGAACTGGAAACCTGTTTCTAAAGCTGTTTCTGACCAAACTGATAAGACATTATTAGGTTTTATTTGTTATAAAGTGGGCATGAAAACTGCTTATGTTCGTGATAATACCTCTAATTCTATGACAATTAATAAACGAATCACAATTCCTATAACAATTCTTGAGGCACCTCATATGAAAATTCTTTGTATTAGGTTTTATAAAAATAATAAAATTGTTGGGGAAGTTATTGCCAGCAACAAATTTCCAAAAGAGCTGAAAAAAAAGATTAAAGTTCCTAAAAAAACTACAAAAAAAATTGAAGACTTCAAAGATAAAGATTATGATAATATAAGGGTTATTGTTTATTCTATTGTTAGAGAAACAGGAATTAAAAAATCTCCAGATATAATTGAACTTGGTCTTGGTGGAAGTAAAGAAGATAAACTAAAATTTATTGAGGAAAATTTAGATAGAGAAATTTCTGTTTCAAAAATATTCAAACCTCTTGAGACAATTGATATTCGGGGGGTTACAAAAGGAAAAGGAACTCAAGGACCTATTAAAAGATTTGGTTTAAAATTAAAATCTCATAAATCTGAAAAGGGGCGGAGAGGGCCAGGAAGCATAGGACCATGGCATCCTGCAAGAGTTAGTTTTAAAGTTCCAATGGCTGGTCAGGGAGGTTTTTTTTCAAGAATACAATATAATTACAAAATAATTGATATTAACAATATTAAAGAAAAAGATATTAATCAGAGCCAAGGATTTAAACATTTTGGAAAAATAAAAACAGATTATATTTTAGTGAGAGGAAGTGTGGCTGGGCCTCAAAAAAGGCAGTTAGTAATCACGCCTGCAATCAGAAAAACAAAAAAACAGGGCAAAAAAAATTATGAATTATTGGAGTTAAGGTAAAATGGTAAAATCAAATATATTAAACATTGAAGGAAAAAAGATAAAAGAAATAGATTTGCCTAAAGTTTTTGAGAGAAAAATCAGGGAAGATATTGTTGCAAGAGCATTTGGTGCACAATTAACAAGACAAGCTTATGGACCTTCAAAAGAAGCTGGTAAAAAACATTCTGCGTCTGGAAAAGTGAGGCATAGAAGACATAGATGGAAGAGTCATTATGGTCGGGGAATATCTAGAATTCCGAGAAAAACAATGTGGAGAAGAGGAACACAATTTTTTTGGATTGGTGCATCAATTCCAGGAACACGGGGAGGAAGAAAGGCGCATCCACCAAAACCAGAAAAAAACTGGGCAAAAAAAATAAATAAAAAAGAAAAAAGAATTGCAATTGAAAGCGCACTTGCTGCAACAGGAAATAATAAATTAGTAAAAAACAGATATGAAAGATTAAAAAATGAAAAAATAGAAATAAAAAATTTGCCGTTTATTGTTGAATCAAAAATAACAAATTTAAAAACAAAACAACTTCTCGGAACATTAAAAAAAATTCTTGGAAATGTTTTTGAAGTTGCTTTGCAAAAAAAGAGCATCAGAGCAGGTAAAGGAAAAATGAGGGGAAGAAAATATAAAAAAAATGCGGGAATGATTCTTGTTATTGGAAAAAAAGAAAAATTAAAATCAAGAGGAATTGAAATAAAAAATGTCGATAAACTTGGGATTAAAGAACTTTACCCTCTCGGTAGATTAGCAGTTTATACTGAACAAGCAATTAAAGATTTAGAAGTAGGGAAAGGGGTTGAGAAAAAATGATAATAAAAAAACCAGTTACAACAGAAAAAGCAGTTCGTCTGCTGGAAGCTGAAAATATAATTTTATTTGAAGTAGATGTAAGAGCAAAAAAACCTGAAATAAAAAAAGCTATTGAAGAAACTTTTAAAATTAAAGTTGATAAAGTTAGAATTTTATCAAGAAAAAATAAAAAATTTACTTATGTTAGATTAAATAAAAAGAACTTGGCTATTGATTTAGCAACTAAGTTGGGAATGATATAAGGAGAAAAATGGGTAAGAGAATAATTCAACAAGCACGTGGCAAAGGAAGCTTAACTTACAGAGTCAGAAGAAAGGCATTTATATATAGAATAAAATATCCTCAATTAAAAACACAAGGAGAAGCTGAAATAATTAAATTATTGAATTCTCCAGGACATTCTGCTCCACTTATTAAAATAAAAATTGGAAAAGAAACATTTTATAATCCTGCATTTAAAGGAGCATTTGAAGGACAGAAAATTCAAATTAGTGGTAAAGAAATTAAAGACGGCAATATTTTGAAATTAAAAGAAGTTTCACTTGGAATTAAAATTTATAATATTGAAGCTAAGCCGGGAGGTGGTGGTAAATTCATAAGAACTGCTGGAACAAGTGCAAGTGTAAATAAAAAAGATAAAGATAAAGTTATTATTTTAATGCCTTCAAAAAAAGAAAAAATCTTTAATGGAAATTGCAGAGCTACTATCGGCATAATCGCTGGACATGGAAGAAAAGAAAAACCAATTATTAAAGCAGGAAGAAAATATTATAAAATGAAGGCAAAAAGCAAATTATGGCCAAGAACATCTGCAGTTAAAATGAATGTAGTTGACCATCCATTTGGATCTGGACGAGGAAAAAGAATTAAAAATAAAATAGCAAAGAGAAATGCTCCCCCAGGAAAAAAAGTGGGGCTACTTAGACCAAAGAAAACTGGGAGGAAAAAAAGGTAAATAAAAATGGCAAAAGAAATTTTATATCGAGGACAAAATATTGAAGAATTAAAGAAACTTGATGTTAGAGAGATTACCAAATTTCTTCAAGCAAGAGCTCGAAGAAGTGTTTTAAGAAATTTTGATAAAATTGAAAAATTTGTTGCAAAATGTGAAAAAAAACAGAAAAAAGGAAAACCAATAAGGACTCATTTAAGAGAAATGCTAATTGTTCCTCAATTAATTGATATGACAATTTATGTTTATAATGGAAAAGAATTTGTTAGAGTTACAATTATGCCTGAAATGATTGGGCATAGACTAGGAGAATTTGCGGTTACTCGAGGAAGGGTGCAGCACGGAGCTCCTGGAATTGGAGCTACAAGAAGCTCTGCTGCAATGAGTGTAAAATAAGATGGAAGAAAAAAAACAAGCAAAAAAAATAGAAAAGAAAAACGAGAAAGAAAAAATAGATAATGAGAAAGAAACAAAAGGAAAACCAGCTGAAGCTAAGCCAGAAAAATCTGAAGAAAAAAAACCTAAGGAAGAGATAAAAAAAGAAAAGAAAAAAAAGCAAGAGCCTAAAAAACCAAAAAAAGATTTTGCAATAGTTAATGGCAAAGGTTTGGGAATTTCAACAAAACATGCGATTAATATTTGCAGGTTTATTAAAGGAAAAAGATTAGATGTGGCTGTTCAGGATTTAGAGCAGGTTTTAAAGAAAAAGAAAGCAATTCCATTTAGAGGAGAAATAGCTCACAAAAAAGGTAAGGGGATGATGTCTGGAAAATATCCTGAAAAAGCATCTAAACAATTTATAGCATTAATAAAAAGTTTAATTGCAAATGCTAATGCAAATGGATTAGAATTAGAAAAAATAAAAATCAGCGAAGCTGTTGCAAATAGAGCTAACCGACAACTTCATAGATTTGGGAGAACACAATTCAAAAGAACCCATGTTTTGCTTAAAGCAGAAGAAATTAAATTTAATAGGAAGAAAAAATAAAGATGGAAGAAAAAAAGTTTGTAGAAATAAAGAAAGATGAATTAAGTATTCAGAATTATATGAAAAGTTATTTTGGTAAAGGCAGAGTTAGTAAAATATCAATAGAATATACGCCGATTGGAGAAAAAATAATTATTTCAACAAATAAACCTGGATTAGTTATTGGAAGAAAAGGAGAAAAAATAATAAAGATGACTGAAAATTTAAGAAAAAAATTTAAACTGGAAAATCCTCATATAGAGATACAAGAAATAACAAAACCACAGTTTGATTCACAATTAGTTGCAGATAATATTGCTATTATGTTAGAGAAAAGGGGTTCATTAAAATTTAAAGTAATTGCTTATAGAACTTTGAGAGAGATAATGGATGCTGGAGCTTTAGGAGCTGAAATAAGATTAAATGGAAAATTGCCTGGAGACAGGGCAAGACCTTGGAGATTTGCTCAAGGATATTTAAAAAAAGTCGGAGAAACTGCTAAAATTGTTAACAGAGCAGAAGCAATTGCAAAAACTGTTTCAGGAATTGTAGGAATTAAAGTAGCTATTCTTTCTCCTGATGCAAAACTTCCTGATAAAATTGAAATAAATAAACCTCAAGAAGAAACTGAAGAAGAGACAACCTTACCTACCCAAGCTGAAACCACCAAGAAAGAAATAGTGACTAAAAAATCTGATAAGCCAAAGTCTATAGATACTAATATTAAAAAATAAAATGGTCAAATATAAAGAACTTGTAAATCTTGGGAAAAAAGAACAAGAAGAAAAACTTAAAGCTCTAAAGCTGGAATTAATAAAAGCAAGAGTTGCTGCTGGCAAGGGCGGCAAGACAAAACTCAGAGAAATTAAAAAAACAATTGCTAGATTAAAAACATTGCATAACGCTCAAACAAAAAAACAATAAGATGGATATATGTCCAAAATGCGGCTTGCCAAAGCAAGCCTGTGTATGTGAAGAAATCGCAAAAAGTGAACAGAGGGTACAAGTAACGGCAGTAAAACGGAGATTTGGAAAATACATGACAATAATAAGTGGATTTGACAAAGAAGTTGATATAAAAAAATTGTCAAAAACACTCAAAGCAGAATTAGCTTGTGGTGGGACAGTAAAAAATAACACCATAGAACTTCAAGGAGACCACAGAAAAAAAATAAAGCCTGTCTTAATAAAATTAGGTTTTAGTGAAAAATCTGTCGAGGGATAAATTTAAAACATACATAAAACAAAGAAATAAAAAGAGGCACTTGGAAGAGTGCCACTTATAGAAAAATGGAAGAAAAAAAACAAGCAAAAAAAATAGAAAAGAAAAACGAGAAAGAAAAAATAGATAATGAGAAAGAACCAAAAGGAAAACCAGCTGAAGCTAAGAAAGAAGTCAAGACAACTGAAGCTGTAAAAGATAGTTGTGATGATATTAAATGTCCTTTTCATGGAAAATTAAAAATTCGGGGCAGAAAATTTCAGGGAATTGTTACAAAGAAATTTCCAAAAAGAATTGTAATAGAATTTGAAAGAACGGTTTTCTTTAGAAAATATGAAAGATATTATAAAAAGAAAACAAGAATTCATGCAAGACTTCCTGATTGTTTAAAAAATGAAATAAATGTTGGAGATTATGTGCAAGTTCAAGAATGCCGTCCTTTGAGCAAGTTAATACATCATGTTGTTATTAAGAAAATTAAATCACAGAACAAAGGAGAAAAATTATGAAAGCAGTATCAGCAAGATTAACACGAGGATTAAATATTGGCAGTTTATTAATAGCTGCTGATAATAGTGGAGCAAGGATTATTAAAATAACTGGAGTTAAAAAAGGAAAATCAAAAAAAAGAAGACAACAGCCAGCAAAAATAGGAGATAGAATTAGATTAAGTGTAAGAAAAGGGAAACCAGATATGAAAAAACAGCTCTTTGATGCTGTTATAATAAGACAAAGAAGACCTTATAAAAGAAAAACAGGAGAAATAATTGCATTTGAAGATAATGCAGTTGCGCTTCTCAAAGATGATAAAGGCAACCCAAAAGGAACTCAAATCAAAGGACCAGTTGCAAGAGAAATCTTGGAAAGATGGCCTCAAGTAGCTAAAATTGCGAATGTGGTGGTATAAAATGAAAAAGAAATTCAATACATTGTGGAAAGCAAGCAAGCAACCTCGAAAACAGAGGAAATACAAAGCAAATGCTCCGCTTCATATTAAAAGAAAATTTCTTGCTGCTAATTTAAGCAAAGAACTTAGAAAAAAATATGAGCGAAGAAGTTTTATTGTGAGAAAAGGAGATTTAGTAAAGATAATGCGAGGGAAATTTAAAGGAAAAAAAGGAAAAATTAATCAAGTTTTTACAAAAAAAGGGGTAGTTGCTATAGAAAAAATCCAAAGACAAAAAAAAGATGGAACAAAAATTAATGTTTTTTTTAATCCATCAAATTTACAAATTCAGGAATTAATTCTTGAAGATAAAAAAAGAACAGCGGCATTAAAAAAAGAAAGAAGGAAAAAAGAGAAGAAAGAAACGAAAGAACCAAAGTCAAAACAAGAAAATAAATTAAAGGAAAAAACAAATGGCACACACAAAAAGACAGACAACAACTAAAAAATGGCCTATAAAAAGAAAAGGAACTAAATTTGTAGTTGTTCCCAGAAGCCATAAGAAACAAGGAATACCTTTGCTTATAGTTATAAGAGATATTTTAAAATTAGTTAATAATAGAAAAGAATTAAAACAAATTTTAAATAAAGGAGAAATAAAAGTTAATGGAAAAATTATGAAAGATGAAAAAGTTTCTCTTTTATTATTTGATATAATCAGTATAGAAAAGGCAGGAAAACAATATCAGGTTTTAATATCAAAAAAAGGAAAAGTAAAAATACAAGAAACAAAAGACCAGAAAACAAAAATTTCTAAAATAATTGGAAAGAAAATTCTTAAAGGAGTAAAGAAACAAATTAATCTCAGTGATGGAAGAAATATCTTAGTTAAAGAAGATATGAAAACTGGGGACTCCATTGTTTTTAATTTTATTAAAGGAAAAATAGAAAAAATTTTAGGTTTAAAAGAAAAAGCACAGGTTTTAGTAATTGGCGGAAGACACATAGGAGAAAAAGGAGAAGTTAGTGAAGTAAAAGAAAACACAGCTGAAATAAATTTACCTGCAGGTAAATTTGAAATCAAAAAACAAAATTTAATGGTTATAGGAGAATAAGAAAATGGAAAAACAAACAGAACAAAAAGCAAAAACTGAGAATAAAATGAGAGATATAAGAATTGAAAAACTCATACTTAGTTGTGGTGCAATGGACGTTAATGTAGATAAAGCTGTAAAATTGATTCAAACTCTTAGTGGAATGAAAGCTTATAAAACAAAAGCAAAAAAAAGAATTCCTGCATTTGATATTCGTCCAGGATTAGAAATTGGTTGCATGGTTACAATAAGAAAAATAGAAAAAATAAAACAATTATTAAAAAATCTTTTAGAAGTAAAAAATAATAAATTAAAGAAAAGGCAAATTACAGATAATCATTTTTCATTTGGAATAGAAGAATATATTGAAATTCCTGATGTTGAATACGACAGAGAAATTGGGATAATTGGATTAGATATTACTGTTGTATTTTCACGTAGAGGACTAAGAACAAAATTAAAAAAAATTAAAAAAGGCAGTTTGCCAAAAAAACAAATTGTGACTAAAGAGGAAATAATTAAATTCATGAAAGAAAATTATAATTTAGAAGTGGAGGAAAAATAAAAACAAGAAAATGACAGCAAGTAATTGGCAAAAAATATTGAAACAATTAAATAACAAACCTAAAATTAAAGATAGATTTTTAAAACATTGTAAGCCAAAACAAAGAAAATTTGGAATAGCTTCAAGAAAAGCCAAAAATGTGGCAGATATGGGGCTCATCTTAGACAATACAATTTAAATTTATGCCGACAATGTTTCAGAGAAATTGCTGAAAAAATCGGCTTTAAAAAATATAGTTAAAATGGAAATAAAAGAAGCACAAAATAAAATAGAAGAATTTGATAAAGCAAGAGATTGGGGCGGGGATTGGCATCTAAAAGATTTAGCTTTAAATATAACAGAAGAAATTGGAGAGTTGTGGAATTTAATTAAATGGGTTGATGAAGAAAAACAAAGAAAAATTGTTAGTGAAAATAAAGAACAAGTTAAAGATTTTATTGGAGATACTTTATTTTTATTATTAAAAATAGCAAATAAAACAGGAGTCGATTCTGAAAAAGCATTAAAAGAAACTTTAGAAGAATATGAAAAAAGAATGCCTTCTGAAAAAATAAAGGAAGTCAAACATGCTAATAAATTGGCTGGAGGTATTGATAATAAATAAAATGTCACAAGATATTGTTGCTGATGCAATAAACAAAATAATGAATGCTAAAAGAGCGGGAAAGAAAGAAGTAATTATAAATATCTACTCAAAGTTATTGATTGATATATT
>JAFCDK010000018.1 GCA_017609745.1 Candidatus Pacearchaeota archaeon | reverse complement strand
CCTGGCATTTGCTTCAGATATTTTTTGATATTCTTTATGTATATTTCTTTCATAAACTTCAACACCCTCTAATATTAATTTTTCTTCTTGATTTAAATGAAATTCTAATTTTTTGGAGTGTGGATAGTTCCAACTACTAATTTTATATTAAAATTATCTGTAACCAGTAATGTTTTGTCTTGCATTTTTTATTATGTTTTATATTTAAAATTTGATTAAATAGAATCTCTTTTTGTTGTTTTTTTGGAGGGTGAATTTTAATGAAAGAAAAAGTTTTAAAAACCTTTTTTCTTTAATATTTTTGCAGACAGGCCGGCGCGTTAGCCCTGCGCCATTTGCTCGTGGGCTTTAAGCAGGCTGCAAGGAGAGAAGTGATATAGGAGTTGCAAAGTCCTTATTTGGACGTTGAAGCTCTGTCCTGCTCGACCTTGCTTCTGTGAATCGGGTCAGACCTTGATCGGAGCAGCCCTAAGCAAAGGTTAAGGTGCTTGTGGGGTTGCAGAGCTGAGGAAGAATGAGGATTAGCTTTGTGGTTCTTGTTGAGCAACTCTCTGGTCTGCATTTCAAAACATATATAAATTAACTTTCTTTAACATAATCATGAAACAAAAAAGGGGTTTTAAAGGCAGACGAGCCCAATTTTATATTGTTGCTGCTGTAATAATTTCCATGGTTGTAATAGGCCTTGCTGTTGTAGTAAATCAAGCTCGCAAAGAAAAAACTCCTAAAACTTTTTCAGACCTTATTGAACAATTAGGTTTAGAAAGTAGCAAAGTTATTGATTATGGAGTAAAAGGAGATGTAGATGTTTTATCAACTTTAGATAAATTTGCTATTGATTATGGCAGTTATATAACTTCTGAAGATACAAATTTAATTTTTATTTATGGAGATGAAAATACTGTTAATGCAATAGTTTATGGTTATGGGGAACAAGGAGAGATTGGCATAACAATTGGCGAAGGTGGTTCTTCAATAACAATTAGAGAAGAAACTAAACAAGTATATAATGATATTGATATATCAGACGAACAGATTACAATTCCCTTAGGAGAGCAAGAATATACTTTTGATCTCCAAAAAGGCAAGAATTTCTTTTTTGTAATTAAAAAAGAATTAGAAGAAGGGGACATTGTTCAAACTGGTTAAGATGAAAAATAGATTAAAAAATAAAAAAGCTGTTAGTGTTGTCTTATCTTATGTTGTTTTAATAATTATTGTTCTGACACTTGCTGGAATAACTTATGGTTGGCTGAAATTTAGAATTCCAAAAGATACTCCTGAATGTGATGAAAATATTGCACTTATAATAAAAGATGTTAATGCAGTGGGGGGGAAAGTAACAATAACATTTCAAAACAAAGGTTTTTTTACAGTTAATGGAATTTTATTAAGATATAGTAATGAGTCTGGGGCACCACCAACACATAGTTTTAAAACTACTGAAGGCGAAGCGAGTTATTTTAACATTACGTTAGGTCCAGGAGATGAAACTACTATTGGGGCATTTGAATATTCAGGAACATTAGAAAAAATTGAATTAATACCATTTATTTATGATGATGAAACAAACGAACCTATATTATGTGAAAATGCAAAAATATCAGAAACAATATAAATCTTTTGTGAAAAGAATGGGATTGCGAAACAGAGGTTGCACAATTATATAATCTTCATAAAAATTAATATAATCACCCAATAAGATAATTTTATAAATCTTTTATTCTATTTAAATAAATGAAGAGAATAGAACAAAAAAGAGCTGTATCTCCTGTAATTGCGAGTGTTTTTTTAATTATCTTGGTTATGGTTCTTGCAACAATTGTATTTATGTGGGCCAAAGAATTTTTTAAAGAAGATATAGCAAAATTTGACCAGCCAATAGAAAACTCTTGTGAGAAAGTAAATTTAAAAGCAAAAATAATAGAAGGAAATTTATATGTTCAAAATAATGGACAAGTTCCTGTTTATAAAATAAAATTAAAAAAAGAAAGTAGTGGGAACATTGATTTAATTGAATATCCTGAAGGAGACTTAGATAAAAATTTATTAGAAATTGGAGAAGCAGAAATTTTTGATGATGCTGACCTTACAGATGTTAATTCAATTATTGCGATTTTGCGAGGAAAAATAAAATCAGGAAAAATAAAAGAATATATATGTGCAGATACTGAATTTTATATTGAATAAAAAATTAAAATATGGTACAAAAAATAAATTTAAAACAAAACAAAAAGGCGATTTCAACAATTGTAGCAACTATTTTGTTAATTCTTTTAACAATAATTTCTATTTTTATTGTTTGGGAATTTGTCAGACCATTTGTAAGGGAAGGTTTAGAAAGGGAAGGAAGTTGTTTTGAAGCTCTTGGCAAAGTGAAGATTGTAGAAAATTTAGAATATACTTGCAAAAAAAATGAAGCTTCAGAAACTTATGTAATGGTTGAAAGAAAGGATGTTGAAATAAATGGGTTGGCTTTTGCTTTAATCTTAGAAGGAAATATAGAAAGTATTAAAATAATCGGGGATGAAAATCATGCAACATATGAAACAACAACAGGAATTATTACAGATATCAAAAATACTGACGGAGAACTGGAGTTACCAGCAAAGAATAGTGCAAGAACATATATTATCACTGGTTTAGGAGCAAACAAAGTTGCAGTTTATCCTATTATTAATGAGAATATATGTCCTGAAGGAGATGAAGTAGAATTAGAAGAATGTGTAGTATAATAGTAATCAGGGGGAAAACATGAAATATAAAAATAAAAAGGCGCAGGTTTGGATTGAAACTGTAGTTTATACTTTAATATTTTTAGCTTTAATGGCAACAGTTCTTATAATTGCAAAACCAAAAATCGAGCAAATAAAAGACAGAACAATTATAGAGCAGACAATTTCCTCTTTAAATGTTTTAGATAATGCAATTTTAGATGCAAGAAGCAAAGCAGCAGGAACACAAATCCCTGTTGATTTTTCAATAAAAAGGGGGCAATTAATAATAGACCCAACACCTGGAAATGAAAAAATAATAATGGAAATTGATGATTTGAAAATAAAATATAGTGAATATGATGCAGTTATAGAACAAGGAAATATAAAAATAACAACAACAAAGAAAACAGATAAATTAAATAAAATACAAATGATTGTTGATTATAGGAATATGGGAATTGATGTTACATATAATGGAAAAGAAGAACCAAAAACATTTCAAAAAGCTCCAACACATTATAAATTAATGATTAAAAATAATGGATTAACTGAAGGAAAAGTTAAAATAGATATTTATGAATTTAGTTAAATGGAAATAAATTTAAAAAGACAAGTTTAAAAATGACAATAGAAATAGATACCTCCCCGCCAATACCTGCACTTCCGAGAGTTGCAGATAAGACCAGCATAAATATAAGATATGCTCTTATAGCTCCTTATGTTAGTGCGCATCTTTTTTGGGATAGTAAAAAAGGAGAACTTGTATATGAAATTGAAGAGCCAGTATTAACAGACGAAGAAAGAAAGATTTTGGATAGAATTGAAGAGGGAATGAGTGAGTTAATTAATGTTAATGTAGTTTTGGAAAAAACAGAGCAGGCATTAATTGATTATTTAGATAAGACAGTGAGATTATTAATTTCTGAGATTAATCTAAAAGTTTCTGAAGCATTTTATAAAAAAATGTTTTATTATCTTTATAGAGATTTTGTGGGATTTAATGAAATTGAACCATTAATAAGAGATTATTTTATTGAAGATATTGAATGTAATGGGATGAATATTCCATTGTATATTGTTCATAGAGTTTATAGAAATATGAAGACAAATATTAAATTTAGGGATATAGAGAAACTCGCGAGTTTTGTTGAAAAGCTTGCCCAGAGATGCGGGAAATATATTTCATATGCTTCTCCTATTCTTGACGGCAGTTTGTCAGACGGTAGCAGAGTAAATGCTACTTATACTAAAGATATTACCAGCAAAGGACCTACATTTACTATTAGAAAATTTACAAAAGTTCCGTGGACACCTATACAATTAATTGCTTCAGGAACTATAAGCCCAGAAATGCTTGCTTATTTTTGGATATTAATTCAATACAAAGCAAATATTTTAATTACCGGCAGCACTGCATCTGGTAAAACTACTTTACTTAATGCAGTTTCTTTTTTTATACCGCCAGAAGGAAGAGTTGTTTCAATAGAAGACACCCGGGAATTAAATATCCCAAGAGAAAATTGGCTTCCGAGTGTAACAAGAACAGGAATAGGTATTCGGGGAGTGGGTGAAATTGATTTGTTCAGATTATTAAAAAATTCATTTAGACAAAATCCAGATTATGTAATAGTTGGAGAAGTTAGAGGGGCAGAAGCTTCTGTTTTATTTCAAGGGATGGCTTCAGGACATGCCTCGCTGAGCACACTTCACGCAGATTCTGTTGATACAGTCATCAAGCGACTTGAAACTCCACCGATAAATCTTTCTCCAACTCTTGTTAATACATTAGATATTGTAGCTGTAATAACTCATGCAATTGTAAAAAAAGAATCAGCGAGAAGATTAAGAGAAATTGTTGAAATAATAAATGTAAGTTCTAATGGAATTGCAACAACAAATACACCATTTGTATGGAATCCTCAAAATGATAGATTTTATTTTAAAAAAGAAAGTAAAGCCCTTGAAAAAATAAGGAGAAAATACGGACTTTCAGAACAACAATTAGCTAATGAATTTAATTTAAGAACCAAATTAATTTATGAATTATACAAAAGAAAAGTTTTTGAATATTATGATGTTCAGAAGATAATTAATGAATATTATAAAAACCCTACGGCAGTTCTACAAAAATTTGGGGTGATTGGTGGTGGAAAGGAGGGGCAGAGGAATTGATTTCCAAAACATTTAATAATTAATTTTTCTATTAAGAATAAAAGAGGAAGATGGTTATTACTCAAACACAAATTAGAACATTATTTCAGTTAGTTATTGCTATGAGGGAGGGAGTTGAAAAGATTGAAAGAGCATTTAATTCTCAGAATATAAAGGAACTGGAAAAAGCGAAAAAATTTATTTTAGATTCTAAAAAAGAGGTTGATAAAATACTAAAATGACATTTGAAGCATTAAGAGCAAATATTGAGCAGGGAAAAAATTTAATTGAAAATTTAGCACTAACATCCAAGCAAGCACAAGTTTCTAAAGATAAGAAAACTGCGAAAATTTTAAATCGGCGGCAGACTTCTATACTCAATCAATTAAAAATAATTAACAATGCTATTCCGGAATTAATCAATAATATAACTCTAAATAAAGAGGCAGTAAAAAATAAAGAAAAAGATAAAAAGAAATTAATAGGGGTTGCGTATACTTCTCCAAGTGATAAAATAAAAAAGTTTATTGTTCTAAATAAAGAAAATAAAAAAAAGTTTTTGCAAGAACTTAGTATAAATGAAGATTATTTAAAACAATTAAAAAAAAGAAAAAAGATTTTCAGAACTTCTGAAAAACCCCCTTTTAAAAAAAGAAGTTTATATACCAAAATATCTAATAAATTTTTCTTTAATATTTCAAGTAAAATGATAGAACAAAATTATTTTAGAAATCTTGGATTAAGTTTAAGAAAAGCTAATTTTAGAATAATGTTAAATAGTTATGTTTCATGTATGCTTTTCTCGACCCTGCTTAGTTTTTTTGTTGGAATATTATTAACCATATTTTTATTATTTTTTAATGTTAATGTTATTTATCCTTTTTTTTCTATGTTTGAAGGAGATAAATTAATGAGGCTATTACAAGTTTTCTGGATAATAATTGCAATTCCAATATTAACTTTTTTTGCTTATTATTTTTATCCTTTAACTGAAAAAGATTCTATAGGCAAAAAAATAGATAAAGAACTGCCTTTTGTAGCAATACAAATGTCAGCAATAGCAAGTGCAGAAATAGAACCGAGCAATATATTCAAAATAATTGCCATAGCAAAAGATTATAAATATACTGGCCAGGAAGCTAAAAAAATAGTTAATCAGGTAAATTTATATGGATATAGTATTATTAATGCTCTAAGAAATGTTGCGAGGATTACTCCAAGTAAAAAATTTTCAGAACTTCTTGGAGGAATGGCTACAACCATAACATCTGGGGGAGAACTTTCCAAATATTTAGATGAAATATCTAAATCTTTAATGTTAGATTACAGATTGAGAGAAGAAAAATATACTAAATTAACTGAAACATTTATGGATTTATATATCAGTGTTGTTATCGCTGCGCCAATGTTGTTGATGTTATTAATATCCCTAATAAAAATAAGTGGTATGGGTTTTGGGATGAGTATGGGCGTTTTAACTTTAATAATTGTAGCTTCTATTGCTATCTTAAACATAATATTCCTTGCTATATTACATTTAAATCAGTCAGAAGTATAAAATAAAAAAGGAGTTAAACGAATTTACATAACATGAAAATAAATAAATCTCAATGGATTGGATTAATTTTTGGAATTATAATTATGGCTGGGTCTTTAATTTGGCTCTTAAACAGCAATTTACTTTATTTTACTTTAGGAATTAGTTTGATAATTATGGCGCTTCCTTTTATTTTAACAACTATGATTGAGACAAAAAGTGAAAGAGAAAAAAATGAAATGTTTTTGCAGTTTTCCAGAGATTTAGTAGATAATGTAAGAGCTGGCACACCTATAAGCAAAAGTATAATTAATTTAAGAAATAGCAATTATGGGAGTTTAAGCCAGCATGTAAAAAAACTTTCAAACCAAATTTCAATAGGTATCACTGTTAGAGAGGCTTTTGAGAATTTTTCTTATGATGCAAAAAGCAAAGTAATATCAAGAGCAATAAAATTAATAAGAGAAGCAGAAACAGCTGGAGGAAATATTGAAGATATTTTAGCTTCTGTTGCGAGGTCTGTTGCAGAAACTGAGAAATTAAAAAAAGAAAGAATGGCTGCGATTTATTCTATTGTTGTTCAAGGATATATTATTTTCCTTATATTTATTGCAATTATATTGGTTATGGAATTTAAAATTTTGCCATTAACTACTGAATTAGGAACAGCAGCTACTGTTAGTGGAGATATAGGAATTGGGGGCGGTGGAGTTTCTATAGATGAATTTTCTATACCATTCTTATTTTTACTTGTCACACAAGGAATATTTGCTGGACTGATTATTGGGAAAATGGCAGAAGGTTCTATTAAAAACGGAATTAAACATTCATTTTTTCTGGCTATAATAGCTATTTTATTTTCAACAGGGGCAAAAATATTTTTAACATGATAATGAAAAATAATAAAAAAGGAGCAGCACATATAGAGATAATTATATCTTTTGTAATATTTATTGGTTTTTTAATGTTTCTTTTTGCAACTTTAAATCCAATAAAAGAAATTAGAATAGATGAATCAATATTTGAAAGTGTAAAATATAATATAGAAAATCATCTTGATTTAAAAACAAAAATAAGTTATGTTTCAATAAAATTAGAAGAAACCCCTTCCGATTGTTTTATAATTAATAATATAGCTGAGCTGGAAAACTGTGATGTGGGATTAATAGTAAAAAATGCAGATGGAATAGAAGTTGGTTCATCTTTCACAGGACAGTTTAATATAAAAAATTCAGGAGATTTTTATACAATTTATTGTTCTAAAGAAATTTCAAATACATTGCCGTGCTCTGATGGAACTCCAGTAAATTACAAACTGGGGATTATTAAAAAAGAAGATGCAGTTAGTATCAGTAAATTAAAAACAGAAATTTTTGATAAATATAAAAATAAAGATGATTATGAAACTATGAAACAGACGCTGGGGATTCCTGCTAGAAATGATTTTGGTTTGAGATTTAAAGATGGAAAAGATAATGTAGTATATGATGGAACTGAATTTGAAGCACTTAAAAAAATTCCTGTTGCAACTAAAGTTTCTTCAAAAAGTTATTCAGTAAAAATTTTATATCCTGATGCTAATATTAAAAATGTAATAATGAATATTTTAATCTGGTAAAATGAACACAATATTAAATAATAAAAAAGCATGGTTGAGAATTGTAGAAGCAGTTATAGGTGTTTTAATAATTGCGAGTGTATTTACTTTTATTTTAGTAAGGCGGGAGAAGCAGAGAACTGGTGAAGAAATAGATGAATTAGCAAGAACTCTGATTTTTCAGATTGAAAGAAACGAGAGTTTAAGAGAAATTGTTATAAGCAGGGAAGCAGGATTTGTTACAGACGGCAAATTATATAATTCTATTGGAGATAAAATTCCTGATTATTTAGAATTTAAATTAAAAATCTGTACAATAGAAGATGAAATTTGTGGATTAGAGGATATTAAAAAAAGAATATATGTTAATGAAGTTATAATTTCTTCAAGTTTAAATACATACAATCCTAGAAGATTAAAATTATTTTTATGGGAGAAGTAAAAATGAAATCTCGATTCAAATTTTTAAAACATACAGCAGATGTGAAATTTCAGGCATTTGGAAATAATTTAGCTCAGGTTTTTGAAAATTCTGCTCTTGCAATGATGAGTGTAATGTATAAAGGAAAAGTTAAAAACAGGATGAAAAAGAGAATAAATATTAAAGGTAAGGATTTAGAAAACCTGCTTTATAATTTTCTTGAAGAATTTTTATTTTTATTAGATAGTGAAGGATTTTTTTTAAGCAAAGTTAAAGTGAATATTGACGAGAAAAGCCTTAAATTAACTGCAGAACTTCAAGGTGATAAAGCAGAAAATTATAAGATTGGTTTGGATGTAAAAGCAATTACATATAATGAGATGTATGTTAAAAAGCGAGGAAAATCATATATATGCCAAGTTGTTTTGGATGTTTGAAAATTGGAGAAAATAAAATGGTAGAACCAAAAAAAATATCAGAGAATGTTTATGAAATTCCTAAAACTGGAAAAATGAATGTTGGTGTTAGGATTTATGCTAGTGAGAAAATTTTGGCTGCAATAAAACAAGATAAGACTTTGGAGCAGGCAAGAAATATGGCTATGCTTCCTGGAGTAATTAAAAATATTGTTGTTTGCCCAGATGCTCACCAAGGATATGGGGCTTGTATAGGGGGGGTGGCGGCATATGATATTAATAAAGGAGTAATTTCTCCAGGAGAAATTGGTTATGATATAAATTGTTTAACTGGAGATTCAAAAATATTAACAGAATTTGGGACTTATAAAAAAATAAAAGATTTTGAAAAAGACTTTATAAATATTGGGTCAGGAAATTTAAAATTATTGCAAATTTCAAAAAGATTAAAAACATTAAATCTTGATTCTAAAGAAATAGAAAATAAAGAAATAATGTATTTTATCAAGAAAAATTCTGAAAAAATTTATGAAATTGAAACAGAAGCAGGATTCAAGTTAAAAGCTACAATAGATCATCCATTTTTAACAAAACAAGGAATGAAAGAAATTAAAAATTTAAATAATAAAAATGATGTTGCAGTCTTCCTTTTTAAAGGAATAGAAGAAAAAGAAGAGATTAATGAAAAGAAAACGATTATTTCTAAAATTTTTGGATATTTGCTTGGTGATGGAACAACCTATTTTTGTAATGGTAAAGGATATACTGTTGCATATGGTTCTAAGGAAGATTTAGAAAAAATGAAGAAAGATTTAGAAAGAATTGAATTTAAATCAAGTATTTATTATAGAGAAAGAAATCATAAAATTAATAATTATTATGGAATTAATGAATTTAGAGCAGGATGTTATGAACTACATATTAGAACTGGTTTTGCAAGTTTATTAAGGAATTTAGGGATGCCGATTGGAAAAAAGATCCATCAAAAATATTCTATTCCAAAATGGATTAAAAATTCTTCAGATTATATAAAAAGAGCATTTTTAGCTGGATTTTTTGGAGCTGAATTAAGTAGCCCAAAAACACATACAAAAACAGGATTTCTTTCTCCAATATTAGGACAAAATAAATCAAATGAATTAAAAAATAATATGAAAAAATTTATGTTAGAAATAACAGAATTATTATCAGAATTTGACATTAAAGTAAACAAAATAAGTGAAGTAAATTACCCCAAAGTTTCTACTATTAGATTGATAATTTCAGCTAATGAAGATAATCTTCTTAAATTATGGAGAACTATCGGTTTTGAATATAATAAAAAAAGACAGCAATTAGCTAATATAGCTTCTTTATATATTTTAAAAAAGAAAAAGATAACAGAAAAAAGAAATAAAATTGCAGAAAAAATTAAAGAATATAAACAAAAAGAATTTTCTCTTAGAGAATTGCAAGAAGTATTTGCTTCTAAAATAACAAATAAAAGATTTATAGAAAGACATTATTATGAAAATGCTGGGCAAAGAATACCTTTAGATTTTATATCTTTTAATAATTTTAAAGAGCAATGTTTTGAAGATTTAGAAAAATATGGGTGTTTATTTGATAAAATAAAAAATATAAAAGAAGCTGGCAAAGAAAATGTTTATGATTTTACAGTTAAGGATAATCATAATTTTATTGCAAATAGTTTTATTGTTTCAAATTGCGGGGTCCGTTTGCTTACAAGTAATTTAATGAAAAAAGATGTTCAGGGAAAAATAAAACAAATTGTTGAAGAGATTTATGTTCAAGTTCCAAGTGGGGTGGGGAGAGGTGGAAAAATGAAACTCAGTAATCAAGAAATAAAAAAGGTTTTAGAAACAGGAAGTAACTGGGCTGTTAAAAAAGGTTTTGGAACAAAAGAAGATTTAGAAAAAACAGAAGATAATGGATGTATTAAAGGAGCAAAAGCTACTGAAGTTTCTCAAAGAGCAATTGCTCGGGGAATGCCTCAACTCGGAAGTCTTGGAGCAGGAAATCATTTTTTAGAAATAGGATATGTTGATGAAATTTATGATAAGAAAACTGCAAAAGTTTTTGGAATAGAAAAAAAAGACCAGATAACATTTATGATACACTGTGGTTCGCGGGGGTTGGGGCACCAGGTTGCGAGCGATTATATTAAAGCTATGGAAGAAAAATATGGCTATGAAAAACTGCCTGACAGAGAATTAATAAATGCACCCATAAAATCAGAACTTGGTAAAAAATATATATCGGCTATGGCGGCTGCAGCTAATTTTGGATTTTGTAATAGGCATTTAATTATGCATTGGGCTAGGCAGGCATTTGAAAAGATTTTTGGAAAAAAAGTTCAGCTAAATATGGTTTATGATGTTGCACATAATATGGCTAAATTTGAAGAGCATATTATTGATGGTAAAAAAATGATGTTGTGCATTCATCGGAAAGGTGCAACTCGTTCGTTTGGGCCAGGAAGAAAAGAATTGCCGAAAATTTATAAAGATGTCGGTCAGCCAGTAATTATTCCCGGGAGTATGGGAACAGCGTCTTATGTTCTTGTTGGAACAAAAAAAGCAGAAGAAGTTTCATTTGGTTCAACTGCTCATGGGGCTGGCAGAGTTATGAGCAGATATTCGGCACTTAAAAAATTCAGAGGAGAAAAAACTAAGAGCGAACTTGCAGATAAAGATATTGAAGTTAAATCAGGAAGTTGGAAGTCACTTGCAGAAGAAGCTCCAGGAGTTTACAAAGACATTGATGAAGTTGTGCGCGTCAGCCATGATGTTGGAATCGGAAATTTAGTTGCAAGATTAAAACCTTTGGGGGTGGTGAAGGGGTAGAAGAATTAATTTTATTCTGCTAGTACATCAGAGCAACAACAGTAATCAACTGCACTAGAAAGTACTTGATCGCATATTGGGGTATTTTTAATAGTGGCAAAATCTCCACTAATTGTACTTACTATTCCAAGATTTATTGCATTAAAACAATACATCTCTGCTGAAGCCCATGAGCATATATCATCACAAGTTTGGCCTTCTTGATAAGCAACTGCAAAACGGGTGGTGCTGGATATAGGGGGATTTATACAAGAAGAAACTGCGATAAAATCTGCAATAACTGCATTTGGTTGATCTCCAATTGGAATTGTAAATCCTTCAGTATCAATATCAAGTGTCCCATCTATCTTAACATCTCCTGCTACATGCAAGTCTGTTTGTGGGGAACTTGTGCCGATTCCAACATCGCCTGCACTGTAATAAATTCCTCCTGCTCCAGATTGC
>JAFCDK010000017.1 GCA_017609745.1 Candidatus Pacearchaeota archaeon | reverse complement strand
GGCAGACTTTTAGTTTTCCTGGGTGTGGTGATATCTGGGTGTCGTGGGTTCAAATCCCTCCAGGGCCATATTTGGATTTGAACTTAATAAAATAGGTTCAAATACTTCAATCTCGTAAGAGTTAAAGTTCCCAAAATTCTGAAAGAATTTTTAGACCCTCAATACCATTTCTCACAACCCTACTTAACAAACCAAAACCTAATAATAACTTACTAAAAAGGTGAACAATTTAATATTTTTTTAATCAACAATTCCTTAACCAACAATTCTTCGAATTTCTTCAATTCTGTCAGCAACTTCCTGACCTTTTTTTGTCAATTTTATTAATTTTATTCTTCCTTGTTTTTCAAAAACAACTAAACCAAGTTTTTCCAAAGTCTGAAGAATTTTTACTGCATGGCTATATGTGCAGTCAACTTCTTTAGCAAGAATACTTCCATATCTTGCTCTAGAAATTTTTTTCAAAGCAACCAACATTAAAGCTGGTTTTCGCCTGAAAAATATATTAAAATTGTCTTTCATTTTTCCTGGATTCATCTTCTGGGAATTTGTATATATTTAAAATTTATATCGAAATACACATCATTTTATCCCTTAGTCTATGATGTATATTTTCTAACCTATAGATTGAATTATTATGGTCTTTTTAAACATTTCGGAAAATATCTATATTTCAAATTGTTTCACTAAATAGGACTAAATTAGGTTTCAGGAGCTTCTAATTCTTCTCCTGTAAATTTTTTATACAAACTAAAATATCCTTTAGAAAAAAGAACCATCTTGTTTTTTACTTGAATTAATTGTGTTTTTCCATTATTTATTGATTGGATTATATATGCTACTGCATCATCAGATTTAAGAGCATCTATAAGTTCTTGTTTTGAAGAAATAAATGTGACATCCTCTTCTTCTACTAAACCCCTCTCTGTTTTTATTTCTCCTTTTTTAACTTCAGAATTAAATTCTTCATCACTTATAATTAAATTAATTTTGGGGGTGCTAAAACTTAGGGGAGGGTTATGAAGTTCAGAAAAGCCCCATTTATATAATAAATAAGTTAGTGAAGTTTCATTTATAATTAAATTGTCTAAATCTATTTCAGGAGAAATATATTCTACTTTTTCTCTTTTTAAAAATAAAGAAGGATAAAGAAAACAAATTATAATACCCATTACTATCATTAAAATTATAACAACAAATACTACTTTTTTACTCATTTTATTTTTTCTTTTTTTATTTCAATAATGGAACAAAAACATATTGTTCTTTTGTTTCACTTTTTCTGATTTGTTTTCCTCTTTTTTTATAGATGAGCATTTTACCTTCTGTTCTTGGGCAAATTAAAATTCCCCCTTGTTTTAACATTTGTTTAGCCATATTTTCAATTCCTTTCTCTTTACCAGAAACAATTCCTGCAGTAAAAATAATCTTATCATAATTTTCTTTAAGTTCTGAATTTTTATCAAAAACACTTCTTGCAATAAATTTTAATTTAGAGAATTTATTAAAATCTCCCTGCCTTTTTCTGCTCAATGAATCAAGAAGTCTTTTAAAATTTTTATCAGCTTTTTCTGTCAATTCAGCAATCCTATCAAGACTTACAACTTCACCTGGATAAACTAAAAAAGAAATTAAAGCTGCATTCCACCCACTTCCAGCCCCTATTTCTAAAACAGAATCTCCTGGCTGTAAATCTACCAACAACAACATTTTTGCAACAGTACTTGGCTGACTTATAGTCTGCCCTTTCCCAATTGACAAAGCATGGTCATTGTATGAATTTCTCTTATTTAAAATAGAAACAAAAAACCTTCTATCAACAACAGACATTGCAAAAAGAATTCTCTCAATTAATTTTTCTCCATCTTTGTTATTAACAAATTTAGAGATATATCTATAAACGCTTCTAAGCATATGCCTCATATCCTTTTTAGCATTTTTTATAATTGCATCAATTTGTTTTTCATGTTCCATAGAAAGAAAAAAATCAAAGCATTAATAAATATTGCTATATCTAGTAAAATATGGCAAAAAAGAAAAAATCAACAAAGCAGAAAAAATTAAAGATTCTTGCAGCTGGAGATATTCATGGAGATACTGGCTTGACAAAAAAACTTGCTGAGAAAGCTAAAAAAGAAAAAGTTGATATTGTAATACTCACAGGAGATTTAACATTTGGAAATGAACCAGTAAATGGTCTGCTCAAACCTTTTGAAAAAGAAAAAAAACAAGTTCTCTTAATTCCAGGAAATCATGAACCAGTTTCAACAATCAATTTTCTATCAGAAGTTTATTCAAATGTAAAAAGTCTTCATAGTTATTCTGTTAGATTTAAAAGTAAAGAAAGAGATGTGGGAATTTTTGGAGCAGGTTCATCAAATATAGGTATTTTTCAAATAAGTGAAAGAAAAATTTATAATTTACTCAAAAAAGGATTTGAAAAAGTAAAAAACAGTAAAAAGAAAATAATGGTTACTCATGTTCATCCTTCAAATACATTAATAGAAAAATTCACAGATTTTTTTAAAGGTAGCAGTGGAGTCGAGCGTGCAATAAAAAAATTCAAGCCAGACATTGCCTTGTGCAGCCATGTTCACGAAGCAGCAGGAATAGAAGAAAAAATAGGAAACACAAGAGTTATAAATGTAGGAAAAAAAGGTAAGATAATTGAAGTTTAAAATAAAACAAAATGAGAATCAGTCCAATAAACCTTTATGAACAAGCAAGATTATATGGAGAATCTTTAGTAGCGCCCTTAATAAACTCTGGAGATAAACTTATTAGAAATTTCCAAGTTCCTCCAGAAAGAAAACCAAGAAAAGTGGAACTAACCACCCAATCAACAAAAAAATCAATAGAAACTACAATTGGTAATAACTTCAATATAACAATTTAATATAAAAAAATATTTAATAGTTAAATACATAAAACAATAATGGGAAATTGGTTAAAAAAATCTGGTTTAGTAATGAGTTTAGAACCAGATACAGAAATATTAAAAAATCTAGATGTTCTTTCAGATATAATTAAAGGTTTTGAAGGGCTTTCTAAACAAGAATTATTTAATAAATTAAGAGAGTTTAAAGACAAAAATCCAGATATAACAAAAAGAGAAAGGATAATAAAAAACACCATTTATATTGGAGAAAACAGAACCATTTGTAAAAGAATTGGAGTTGAATACTTGAACAATAACGTTTCATTAATAATCCAAACTGCATTATATAGCCTTTTAGACCAATAAATCAAACTGCATAAAAACCTATAGGTTTTTATATTCTTTATTTTTTCTTACTTCTATTAAAAAAGTGGAAAAAAGAATAATGCCAAGGAAAAAAACAAAGAAACCAACAACAAATAATGATTATGTTCCAGTTAGTAAAGAAGATTTAAAACATGCGGTTGAAGTTCCTGTAAAAAGTTTCAGTAGAGATGATATAGAAAAAGTTGAGGAAATAAAAAAATCTAAAAAAACAAAATCAACTAAGGCTACATTAAAAACAAAAGCCCATTATTCTTTAATTATAACTGAAAAACCACAAGCTGCTTTTAAAATTGCAAGTGCCCTTTCTGATGATGGTATGCAAAAGAAATCTATTCAAGGTGTTCCATATTATGAATTAACTCACAAAAAACATCCAGTTATTGTTGCATGCGCTGTTGGACATTTATTCACTCTCACCCATAAACCGCATATTAAAAAAAGTGAATGGCCTGTTTTTGACATTGAATGGAAACCAAATTTTGAAGTTAAAAAACAAGATTTTACAAAAAAATATTATAATGTAATCAACAAACTTTGCAAAAATGCAAAAGATTTTGTTGTTGCAACAGACTATGATATTGAGGGAGAAGTTATTGGCTTAAACATCATACGTTACATCTGCAATCAAAAAGATGCACAAAGAATGAAATATTCAACTTTGACTGCAAATGAACTCATAGAAGCTTATGAGCATAAACAAAAAACTCTTGACTGGAAACAAGCAATTGCAGGAGAAACAAGACATTACCTTGATTGGATATATGGCATAAATTTAAGCAGAGCATTAATGGATGCTATTAAACAAACAGGAAAATTCAGAATCATGTCAATAGGCAGAGTTCAAGGGCCTGCTCTTCATATAATAGTTAATAGAGAAAAACAAATTAAGGCATTTAAATCAGAACCATATTGGCAAATCTTTCTTGATATTGAAAATAAGCACAAAATTCAAGTAAAATATTTAAGAGATATAAAAAAGAAAACAGAACTTGAAAAATTCAAAAAACTTAAAGGCAAAACAGGTGAAGCTAAAACAAATAAAAGACAACAATCCCTTCAACCCCCTGTTCCTTTTGATTTAACTACTTTACAAATAGAAGCATATAAATTTCATAATATAACCCCAGCAAGAACATTGCAGATAGCTCAACGACTTTATCTTGCAGGGCTCATATCTTATCCAAGAACATCTTCTCAAAAAATTCCTATATCAATAAATTATAATAAAATTCTAAATAGACTAAAAACAAAATTTGATTTTGTAAAAAAAATAACAAGAAAATTTCCAATTGAAGGCAGAAAAACAGATTCAGCTCATCCTTCAATTTATCCAACAGGAGAATTTAAACATCAAATATCTGGACAAGAGCAGAAAATTTATGAATTAATTGTTAAAAGATTTGTATCTTGTTTCTGCAGTGATGCTATTTTAGATCATACAAGGATTGTTGTAGAAATTGAAAAATTAAAGTTCAGCGCCAATGGTGCAAAAATTAAAGAAAAAGGATGGGTAGCAGTTTACCCAGTTAAATTAAAAGAACAAGAATTACCAGATGTTAATGGAAAAGTAAAAGTAAAAAAAGTAAAAATTGATGAAAAAGAAACTCAGCCCCCAAAAAGATATACCCCCGCCTCACTTGTCTCAGAAATGACAAAAAAGAATCTGGGAACAAAAGCTACTAGATCAATGATAGTAGAAACTCTATTTGAAAGAGGTTATATTGAGGGAAAAAGTATAAAGGCAAGCCCATTAGGAATAGCTATTATTGACACTTTACAAAAAAATTCCCCAATTATCATAGATGAAAAATTAACAAGAGAATTTGAAAATGAAGTTGCAGAAATTGAAAAATCCAAAAATCTTGAAAAGAAAAAACAATTTATATTAAATAAAGCAAAAAAATCTATAAATAAAATAGAAAAAGATTTTAAAAAACATCAAAAAAAAATAGGTGAAGATTTAGCAAAAGCAAATACTGCTTTTATAAAACAACAGCAAAAAGAAAATGAAATCATGTTATGTCCTAAATGTAAAAAAGGCAAACTAAGAATTTTATACAATAGAAAATTCAGAAGATATTTTGTCGGCTGCTCAAATTATCCAAAATGTAAAACAACATTCAGCCTGCCGCCAAATGGATTAATAAAAAAAACAGATAAAGAATGTAAAAAATGCAAATGGCCTATAATGATAAGAATTCAGGCAGGGAAACGTCCTTGGGAATTTTGTTTTAATCCAGACTGCCCGACAAACAAAGAATGGCAGAAGAAAAAGAAAGCATATGCTAAAGAGCATGAAAAGAGAAATAGCAAATAATCAATCCCTAAATCAACTACTAGAAAAACAACTATTTTTTAGTAGGGAAGAAACAAAGCAAATGGAGTTGGGGGGATATAGAAAGTTTTAAATATAACTTTTTATTTTTATTTTTATGAAAAAAGGAATTTTGATTGTGTTGATTATTTTTGTTCTTCTAGTGACTGGAATTGGAATCTATTATTTTGCTGATTTTAATGAAAAAATAGAAAATCCCCAAGAAATTTTAATTAAAGAAAATATAGGCGGAGAATTAGATTTTTTTATGGCTGTACCTTCAGATTGCTCAATTATTAGGGATATTGATTGCAGTTCATATTCTGCTGTTTATTATGTTTCAGAAGAGTTTATGAAATATAGTTCTGATCCCTTCTCTGTTTCAGTAGAAATTCATAAATCTTCTCTAAAAAATGATGAGTTTGTTGAGGCTGTCTCTAAATTTTCTAATGATAGAGGTCTAGATGTTGAAAAGAAATTAATTGAAGGTAATCAACTTTTTATTCTTACTAGTGGTGGAGATAGAACAAATAATTATATAGTTGTTTGGTACAATAAAAATGCAATTTTTACGATTATTACTGGTGTATGGGCAACCCCGTCTAATGTTTTTAATGATTATAGACCTATGAAGAAATTAATTAGTGCTTATTTAAAGAAATATCCATCCAATTTAATTTAGACTAAAACAAATAAAAGACAACAATCCCTTCAACCCCCTGTTCCTTTTGATTTAACCACTTTACAAATAGAAGCATATAAATTTCATAATATAACCCTAGCAAGAACATTGCAGATAGCTCAACGACTTTATCTTGCAGGGCTCATATCTTATCCAAGAACATCTCCTCAAGGAATGAAAGATTATACTTCTCTTCCAAGAAGATTTATTAGACTTGCACATATTGCATTTATTGCTTTAGGATTAATTAGTGTTGCTTATGGTTTTTCTTATGATTTATCAAAACTTAAAACAAAAACAAAAAAAGTTTCTGCTATATTTTTAGTAATTGGAACAATCTTAATGCCAATAATATTAATTTTAGCAGCTTATTTTGAAATTATAAAATATTTTTCATCAATACCAATAACATTGATTATCCTTTCATTAATTATATTTGTTTATGGACTTATAAAAACTTCTAATTAATCATAAGAATCTCTACCTTTACTAATTGAGCGCATATGTTCTTCATGATACCCCTCATCAAATCCTTCTCTTAATTTATCAATTAAATTTTGAGGAATTTCTGATAATAAAGCAGCAATTGATTGTAAATCCTTTTCTGCTCCAAATTTTTTAGTTAAATAGTCTCTTAACACATCATCAAATTTAGGCCCACCAAACATAGCATATTTATCTCCACTAGCAGAAGCTTCCCCCCTATATACTCCATATTTATGAGATTCATCTATTGCTTTCTTAAAATTGTCCCCCTCTTTTAAAGCATTTATCTCAATTCTTTCTAATTTCATTTCAAACTTTTAATCAAAATACTTTTAAAAATAAATCTATTTTCTAAAATATATATCAAATCCATCCTCTTTTCCTAATCCCAAAATTTGTTATAACAAACCCTAATTCTTTTTCAGGCAAGCTCCTATGTTTTCTGAGTATTGCTTTTTTTCTTCCTCTGTCATTTTTCAATTCAATTAAACACTTGCTCCAATATTTAAGCAAATCTCCACCAACCATATTAATCCTTTTTTCTTTTCCAGCTCTTAATTCTTTTTCACTGAGGAATTCAGTATAAACCTGATTTGTGATTATAACTGGAATTTTTTGTTTTCTGGAAATTTCAGCAAGTGCGCGCATCTGCCTTGCAAGTTTGGAATTTATTTTTTTAATTTGCTCTTCGTTTTTAGATTTAATTGCTTCAGCTAATTCAAGTCTATATAACATTGTCATACTATCAACAACAATCAAGCCTATATTCCTGCTGCTCTTCAATTCTCTCAATAATTTATCAAAAGATTTTTCTTGCTCTTGAAAATTAGTTGGTTTTAAAATAATTATATTTTGTAAAATTTTGTCGGTATCTTCTCTAACTATCTGCTTAACCCTATCAACAGAAAAACCGCCTTCTGTATCAATAAAAATTATTTTATTGGCTTTTTTTGCCTGGCTTACAGCAACAATCAAGCAAAAATTTGTTTTTCCGCTTCCAGCAGGTCCATAAATAGTTGTTATAATATCTTTTTCATAACCGCCAAAAAGCCATTTATTTAAATCAAAACTTCCAGCAGAAATTTTATTTTCGTGCGCCATAATTATACAGAAAATAAAAAAGGAATTATAAGCATTATTGTATTATATTTTCTAATTGAGATTCAGATAAAGAAGACAAAGGAAGAATAGCCTCACAATATGTGCATTGATAAAAACCACATGACTTATTATATATCTCAAATGGTCCTTGATGACCTTCTTTAACACATTTTCTTGCTCTTCTATCATTTATTTTCTTTTCTCTTCTTTTATTAACTTCTCGTGTATATCTATGTTTAACCTTTGACATTTTTTCCAACCTCAACAACATCTCCCCCAGGTTCTTCTTCTTTAAAAATTTGCGCCTGAAATTTTTGTAATTGAAAATCTTTTTTTTGCCAAGTATCTTTAGGAAGTGATGCTTTTTCACAAACACTTTCTAAAAATTGAATCCTATCCATTTTATGCTCTGTTGCAACTTGAGGCAAGAGCAACCCACCATAACCAGCATAATTACATATTAGACCATCCCTACCAATAATAATATCTTTTGAATCACATTTTTGTGGTAAAGTTAATATTGAAATTTCAATAATAATATCACTAAGCTCATTTTCTTTAACAGCAGGAAATCTTAAATCTGCAAAAGCAGCATTTTGCGCAGATTTGTAAACAGCTTCTGCAATTGGCAAACTTGGCAAAGGATATCCAATACAACCACGAAGCGCACCCTCTTTTGTATTAAGTGTCACAAAAACTCCTCTCTCTTGTTTAAACTGTGCACCTTCAGGATATTTAACAACTTGATTTGTAAATTTAGTATTAATAGAATCTCTTGCAAGTTTGATTAATTGCTTTGCATCTTCTAAGCTGTATTTTCCTAAGGGGACCATCTTACTTCAACTTCTTAAATTCAGAAACAAATTTTCTAGTATCTTTTTCAATTTTTGCGACAGCATCAGCAATTGCTTTTTTTGCTGACTTTGTTTTTGTTTTAACTAAAAGAATAGGTGCCTTACTTGGGTGCTCTCTTTTCCAAGCTGCAAAACTAACATCATTATCTTTCTGCAAATAATTTCTCAAAATCTCAGCTACAGTTAAATTTCCAAGTTCTGCCTTAAGTTCATTTCTCTCAGATTTAATAATCTTGATATCCATCCTAAATAAGAAATCATAAAATTAGTTTATAAAGTTTTGTCTTCCTCTCTCTTCAACTCAATTTCATCATCAGCCATCTCATTATATTCACCCTCATTTCTAACATCTCTGATAACTCCCTGCTCATCAGATTCTTTGTTTTTATCATTATTAGATTCTTCTTTTCCCTCTTCATAATCTGAAGTTTTCCCCCAAATCATTTTGTCAATATTCCTCTCATCCCCATTACCAATTTTTTCCTTTTGTTTCTTTATTCTCTTTAAATCACCAATTGTCAAATTATCAATTGTATTTTTGTCAAATGAAAGTATTCTCGCAGGAGATTTTCTTTCATCTATATCTTTAAACTTATATCTTTCTTCTTCTTTGATTAGTTTAATTTCAAAATATGTCTCAAGTTTTTTTATTAAAATAGGAAAATCATCTGGAAGATCTGCTTGTTCTGCCATTTTTATTGCAGCTTCAGATTCTCCAATTGCATTTGCTAATTGTTTTCGTGTAATTTTTTTAGAAACTCTTGCTCTTTTTAAAATCCAGTGAAAATTATCAATTAATTGGGGATATGGTTCAGTTGCTCTTTTTATTGATTTTTTAATCCCTCTATTTTTTTTTGCTTCTCTCAAATCAGCTAAAGTTATATCTTTAGAAACTTTCTTTTTCTCGTTTGTTATTCTGATTTTATCTTTAGGAACTCTGTCCTGCAAACCAGCTGCTTGTGCTAATCTTTCATAAACAGTATAATTTTTTTCAGCATCTTTTAATTGAAATGTATTTGGCTTTCTTATAATTGGCACGCCTTCTAATTTAGCACACTCTTCACACATTTTTATAATCTCTGCCCTGCCAACAACATCAAAAAGCCGAACCTCTAAAATTGATTTATTGCATCTAGCACAAGTAGGTTCATCGCTTTTTTTAGACATTAAATCTTCCATTTAAAAAAGCCCCATCTTTAGTTTTTTAATATTTTTATAATCAAATATCTATGTTAAATATTGCTCTAAATCTTTAATTTCTTCAAGTTCTGTTAATTTAATTTTCTCGTCAATTAAAATAGTCGGAAGTTCTGTTATATTATATATATCCATTAAAATATTAATACTAGAAAAATCCTGGTCAGCTGCTATTGGAATTAAAATAATGTTCTCTCCCTGCTTTGCTTTAAATTCTCCTAATGTTCTTGAAAAAGCTTTTTGTTTAGCTCCTATTTCAACAGGGGGGTTATTATTAGAATACTCATATAAATAAACTATATTATGATAATTAGCATTGCATCTTTTTTTAAGTTTAATACTATTCATCCACAAAAGAGTTCTAAGTAAATCATATTTTTTATGCTGAACAATTAATGCCTCGCTAACTGCACTAACTTCTTCATATTTCAGTAAAATTAAAGCTTCTTCATATATTTTATCTGCAAATCTTATATTTTCTTTAATTGCAAAATCGCAATCTAAATTTTCTATATCTAATAAATCATTTTGAATCTTAACATTTAATAATTCCAATTCTGAACTCAAATAAAGCTCATTTATTTCATCTGCTCTACCTGCCTCCATCATATAACCTAATAAAACACCTAAATTAAAAAATATTAGAGTTAAAACTAATGCTTGCCAAAAAACATGTTTTTGTGATTTAAACATTTTAATTATTTATAAGCTACCATGAAAAGTCTCCTTTCATTAATCTATAAAACGAAACAAACCAGACTATTGGATAAATGCCAAGGAAAACTAATAAGTAAAATAATCTATTAAAGAGGTTTTTTATATCTTTCCAATCTTTCCCACCCCCAGTCATAATTCTTAAAATATAAGTAAAAAAGAAAAAAGAAATTAAAAATAACAAAACAGCAAAATATATTAAAACAGACATATGAAGAGTTACTTCATTTAAACTAAATAAATAAGTATTAGCCATATAACTATATTTTGTTGAAAGATAAGTTTGGAAAAGGTTTTTTGATAAAATATAAGTTGAAAATATAAATACCGCCATACTGAGAAATATTGAAAAACTAACAAAAGGCATAACAAAAAAACCGAACATGCCTTTTTTAAGAAAATCTTTTTTATATTTTATTAAAGCCTGAATTCCCCCAACCCCCCACCGAACCCTCTGCCTCCACAATATTTTTATTGTTTCTGGAGCAGTTGTATAAACAGTTGCATCAAGACACATTGCACTTTTATATCCTTTAGAAAGAATATTCCAAGTTATATCGACATCTTCTGTAACAGTTTTAATATCAAAACCCCCAACTTCTTCTAAAATAGATTTTCTATATACACTCAAAGGCCCATTAGTAACATAAACACTCCCTATAAAATCTAATAATTTTCTTGTAAATGCAAGAATCATATATTCTAAAACCTGAATTCTTTCTAAAAACTTTTCCTTGTTTTTTATAAAAACAGCTGAAGTTACAGCCCCCATCTTAGGGTCATCAAAATATCCTATTAATTTTTTAATTGAATCTTTTTCAGGAAAACTATCAGAATCTACAACAGCTATTAAATCTCCTTTTGCTATTTTTATGCCCTGATTTAATGAATCTGCTTTTCCAGAATTTTCTTTATTTAAAAGTTTTAAATTATTATATTTCTTCATTAGTTTTCTAACTACTTTAACAGTATCATCTTTAGAACCATCATTTATTGCTATAACTTCTAAATATTTTTTAGGATAATTAGAATTAAAAACAGATTCAATTGTTTCACCGATGGTATTTCCTTCATTATATGCAGGAATAAGCACAGATACTTTATAGAATTTTGTCAGAACAGGATATAAAAAAAATTTCCCATAGTTTCTCGCTATTAAAATTATAAAAAAGAAAAAAAAGTAAAATGACAAAAACATTATAATAAAATAGGTTGTTGTTAAAGTGTTCATATTCTTCACCTTCTACGTACTTTAAAATCACTAAAACAAATATTTAAAAACTATTGCACTTGAAAATAAACAACACCCCGAATAATAAAGAACAAAATCACAACACCCAATAAAATCAAAGAACTAATAAATATCCAGAAAGCTAATTGTTTTTTGTCTTTAATATTATTTAATAAATCTTTTATATTACTCTTTTTGTCAGTTTCTTTTTGTTCATCTTCTTCAAATCTTTCATCTTCATCTAAAACAACATAACCAATATTAGCTTCTTGTTTTATAACAGCAAATTGTTCTTTAACATCAATAGTTTTATAATTTTCTTTAATTGCACTAACTTGCAATTCATAAGTTCCAATCTCACTAGCTTTAATCGTAGTAGGCAAATCAATACTCTTAGTTTTTCCATTTGGATAAATTAAAGTTGCAGATATAGAAGGTTCTACAACAGAAGATGAATAATCTAATTTAATAGTTTCGCCAAGAATAAAAACTTTTTTAGGGAGTTTTATGTCAAAATCAAAACTTGGGTCTGTAATTATTTGAAATTCTTTTGAAACAATCTGTTGATAAGGTTCCAGTATTTGAACATATGCTGTGCAGGTTTGGGGCTCAAACCAATCTTGAACAATTTGGTCTGTATAAGTTGCTGTGTAAGGAGTATTTGCTTGAAGTTGTATTGTTTGTTCTTGTAACATTGCAATAGGAGCATTTGGACATAAAATGTGGGGTATAAACTTAATTTGGGTATTGATGTCTGAAAGTAAAGAGTATTCAAATTGCATTGTTTCTTCTAATGAAAATGAATCCTGCACATCTACATCAATTGAAATTTCTGCTGAAGCTAAAGGTACAACTAAGAAAATCATTCCAAGAATTAAAATTATTACTATTTCCTTCATTGTGTTTCTTTATTCAATTCTAGATAGATTTTAAATTTATGTTTTGGAGCAAGTTCATCAGGCTCGAATAGAGACGAAATTTCCAAAAAAACATAATTTTCATCATTAAAGTATGTTCTAATTGACAAAAAATTTCCAGGCTCACCATAATCATATCCATTATAGTAAAACTCATAATAATATTCTGAAGTATAAAAACCCATAGGAATCTCTAAAATTTCACCATTGGCTTTTTCAAATTCTATTTTTGTTATAGATTTTATTTTATTGGAACTATCTAACGTAAATAAAAATTTCCGCGAACTACTAAGTTTGTTTCCTTCTCTGTCAGTAAAATAATAATTATTATCTTCAATTAAAAAAGGACTATAAGATGGAAGAACAAAATATTCCTTCAATTGATCATGGATAGAATATTCTACTTGGTGTAAACTTTGAGGAATTTCTAAAATCAAAAGTCCATTTAAAGAATTTTCTGTAAATGAGATATCAACCATATTTTCCATTTCAGGGTAAGATAAATACAAATTAAATGTTGGATCTCCATTAAGAATATAAAAAGGTTCATAATCTTCCCATTGAGTATCAAACCCCTGAACTACGTCAGAATATGCCATTTTTTCTCTAAAAAGATTATCAATATATTTATAAGATTTCAAAGAATTTCCAAGATCTTTTCCTTCTAACATAGATTGAAGATAGTTATATGTAGGGGCAATACTTCCTCCAACAGGACGCGTTGCTCCAATATGTCCTATAGCTCCATGTCTTAAAACATTAGCACACCATAAATAATTTTTTTCATATTGATCATAATCATATCCACAAGTCAAACATGCATGACTAAAAATCACAGAAGAGCCTATTTTAATATTATTCTCTCTCAAACTACTAGTTTGAGTATTAGAAGTCCATCCTCCTGTAAATCCGTGTCCCAAATAAGCAATATAAAATTTATCTTCTAAATCCCTTTTAGCATTTAACCAATCATTTTCAAATCCGGGAGAGTCCAAATAGATACTTTGCTTATTAAATCCTAAAGCAGATAAAAGCTTATCATTAGCTTCAGCTTCAATCCTCATACATGCAAAAGAAGGAGGCCACAACATTGCAAAATTATTTGGATGATCCAATTTATTATAAAGCAAATCACGAGATAAATAAGAAAAAATATCTGCAGAAGTTAAAGAAAAAATCCTCCCTACAGCTAATTCTTGAAATGAAGTTAAATCTAAATTTCCATATAAATGATTATCCACTTCATCATAATCATAATCCCACCGCCCATATGGAGAATCCACCTGAAATGTCATATCAATCGCATCAGGACTCGCTAAAATAGTCCACTACTCAACACTATCTAATATTCCTAATTCATCAACCTTATCCTCAATAAAACTATCAACCTCCTCATAATCTGTCTCTCTTGTACTCAAAATAACCTCTTGCTTCGCACTTGCTAAAATAGGCGAAGCCAAACTCGTCTTAGAATAAATCTCATTAACAGTTCCACCTTTCTCAGTCTCAAATTCTTCTTCAACTTTTATATCTAAATCATTTGGATTAACTAATATAATTTTATCTGTATTTGTTTCATCAACATATTTTTGTTGCAATTCATCCAAACCATACTTTTCATCACAATTTCTACTAACATCCCCCACACAAATTATATTTCTATTTTCAAAATTCTCATCTTTATCTAATTCTGTTCCTTGAATAATTAAAGGAGCATTAATCAAACTTGCATAAGTTGAAGCCATCAAGCCTAATTCATAATCATCTTCAACATAAACATCCTGCTCCAAAATCTTTTTCTGCAATTAATAAATTATCTAATTCTTGTGGCGTGTCTCCAATTATTGTTGCTTTCTCTGTATTAAATTGTTGCATAAAATAAATTATAGAATCTGCATCAAAAGAATCTGGAAAAGGATTAACAAAATTCAAAACAAAATCTATTTCTTTGGTTTCTTGAGGATCTAACGATCCTAAATTATATTCATTATATTTTGAGATAATATTCCCAAATCGTTCATAGGAAAAGTCAAGCCTATCAATATTTTTTTGTGTTGTGCCACAATTTTTGATTGTAATTGTTAAATGAATTTCATCGCCCAAATGAATAATTTGTTCTTGAGTTTCAATGTTTATCGCAACTGGACTAAAAACACCGTCATAACAACGCCGAAATAACCCTGAACTACGATGGTTAAGATTATCTGACCAAACTCTCGGAACGGGAATTACCCCCTCTAGATCTATTTCATTCCTCTGTTCTTCTTCATGCCAAATCAAAGTCGGATAAACACAAACATTATCTGGAGTTCCATAACCTCTCTGGCATTCAGAATTATCTCCTTCTTGCTGTGTCCAAGTTGTTAAAGGCACAAGAGGCAAAACATCTTTCCAATTCTTATCTGAAACAAGAAAAACCTCTTTTTCTGAATATTTTGATTGGTCTTTTATATTTTGTGTTGGGGTAGGTGCTGGTTCTGGTGGCTCCTCTCCCCCAACCCCCAAAACCACATTAATAACTAACTGAACATCAACAGCATTTACAACACCATCAGAATTTACATCAGCACATTCAGGATTATCAATCTCAAGTCCAAGAACCAGATTTATAGCTAACTGAACATCAACTGCATCTACTTTTGAATCCCCATTAATATCCCCAGATAATTCCTTAGTACATGTTTGCGCAACTGTTTTAGAAAATCCTAAAATTTTATTTGTTGTCTCATCAGATTTAGTATACTCTCTAATAGTTGTTTCACATGCAGAATCACATTGTGCAATTTCAAACTCTTCTCCCTTAATTTCAACTCTCACAAAATTCTCCCCATCATTTGATTCATAAACACTACTTTCAGACCATAAAATAATCTTGCTTCTTAATCCATCATAATAACCAACACTAGGATTAAAATCATC
>JAFCDK010000016.1 GCA_017609745.1 Candidatus Pacearchaeota archaeon | reverse complement strand
ATCACTTTGTATGTTACAAAATATGTAACCATGAATTTAGAAACCCACATCCCTCTTCTTTCTATCACCATTAAGAAAAGTAAACTTAATTTCTTTAAAAACATTATTGTCGTCGAGAACCATATTTTTTGTTATTACTCTGAGCTGATGAAGTTATATTTTTCACCTTTTACCACCCCGCCTCACCACCACTCAAAACCAACCCTCAAAACCACCCCTCAAAAACAACCAACTTCCCATCGCTGTCGCGAACTATATTCAATAAAATTAATTAAACCTGATATCAGACCACAAATCATATAATCTTACAGTTACTTTTTTCTTTTGAAAATATTTTTTAAGTTCATTCGTGTGTTCTGCTGGCACTAAAATACAGCCCTTCCCAACTTTTACAGCATTTATTTTTTCAACCAGCCCAGGATATTTTTTTCTGTTGCTTGAAAAACCAAACAATGTTCTAAATATAACAACTCTTTTTTTATCTGGCTTTATATTCTCAAAACAAAATAATGTGTACTGATTAATTTTTTCAGATTCAGCTTTATATTTTCCATATAAAACAAACCCAGTATTAATTATACTTCTCTTCAAATTTTTCCATTCTTTAGAATCTAATCTGCCGACAATACAAGAAAAGTCATTTTTTATTCCTTTTAACTCCCATTCTCTGAATTTTTTTGTTTTGTAATAATTATCTAAAATCTTAAACACTTTTTTTTCAATCTTATCTTTTGTATCTATAAATAAGTCAATATCAGATTCTTCATCAAAATCGCCCCTCGCAATAGAGCCATAAAGTATAACTTTATCTATTCTTTTTTCTTTAGATATCAGATATGATACAAAATCTAATGCATATGCAATCAGTTCATTTCTTTCTGCCATTTTGATTTTATTTTCTTAAAAATAGAAGATTAGAAATTTTCCTAATTTCTTTGTCTGCCATTTTTCGAATTTTTATTTATACTTTTATTTATCAGCTTTCTTAATTCTTGAAAATCATCTATCATTTTTTCAATCTTTTTTTCAGGCTTTCTTTTTCCATAACAAATAATATTTCTATTTAATTCAATCTCTCTCATCAGTTTTAATATCCTGTTTTTTCCAGGAAATTTAGGAGGAATCTTTTTTTCAATAAGTGCTTTATTTTTAAAAATCCTATGATCTAATTGGTCTCCAGATCCCTGCAATAAACACAATTTATGAAGATAAATAGCCAATAATTCGACTGATCCCTGAGATACATTATATCCTATATTTCTTTGATTTTCTTCAATACTTTCTTCTATAAATTTTTTTAAGTTATCCAGATGTTCTTTGTAAGCTTTTTCATGTTCTTCTTGTTTCATCTTTTTCAACTATTTTAATTGTTACTTTTGTAATAATTATAAATTACAAATGTAATATGATATTTAAATCTTTCTATTGTTACTTTTGTAATAGTTATTTATTACATTTGTAACTAAACTGGTTTTATTCATACATCTCATAAACAACTAACTTCCCATCGCTGTCGCGGAGAAAAACACTTTCATCTTCTCTCCAAACATCTTGGTTTTTATATTTCCCCCAAAACAAAACATCCAGACTATTATTTCCTTCCCCTGTTTTTATTAAAACTTTTTTTTCTGCGCCAAGAAAAAAAATTGGAAATGTAAATGTTTTCCTTCCTTCTGGCTTCATACTCCAATCAGACAATTCGCAGGAAAAATTGCAATTATTTTGCAATGTAATTTCATCTTTCTTAGAATTATATTCTTCCAACTCAATACATTCAGAACATTTGTGTGTTGAAGGCTCGCATAAATTAATCTCTGTATCTAAACATTCCTGCCAAACATCTCTTAATTTCTTCTCATATTTATTATCAGGTTCAATAATATAAACATTAGCCAATCCATTTCTCACAATCTCCAAATTAACAAAAACTTTTTCATCAGTGTCAATATCATCAACATATATGTATCTTAAAAGCCGATAATATTTATCTTTGTTAGTTTTATCTTTCGACATTTCTATTGTCGCCCCTTCAATCATCTCTCTCAAAAAATCAGCAGCTTCATCATAATATTTTTCTCCTCTTTCAGGAGAATTTATTCCAATTAGCCTAACACTTTCATTTTCTTCCAAAACAATCGTGTCCCCATCTATAACTCTCAAAACCTTCGCTTCTTCAAAAATTTCTGGAGGATGGATAATAAGATATACTAACAAATAAAAAGAAAGAAGAAAACCAATAATTAAATTAGCTAAGAGCCTTTTTTCACTCATCCTTGCCATATTATAATATAATAGAAGGATTTAATTAATTTATTGTGGCAGAGTTTGAAAAGTGCGGGGGACAGAAAAATATATGGAAGTGCGATGCATGTAAATTCTAAGAAATTTGCTTTCTCTTTGAAAATTTTTCAAATATTAAATATAAAATTATTAGAATATTAATCCCAATAAGAAAATAAGAAGAATTTATTAAAAAATCTATTTTCTTTTCAAAGAGAAATTTTACTAATATAAAAAAACCAAGACTAGTAAAAATAAGAAAAATTATTGGCCATAATTTACTTGATTTAATATTTTTTCTTAATGAACCTCCAATAAAGAATCCAGAAATAGCTAAAATGAATAAAATTAAACTTACAATGCCTACAAAAAGATGTTGAGGATTAGAAAATGCTTCTCCTGGAGGACCATATGCTGAAGAAGCCCCACCATAGAATAATATAGAAGCAAAAAATTCAAATAAAATAATAACAGTTATTACAATAAGAAGAACAGATTCAATAAATATTAAAACAGAAATTACCTTTGTAAATAATGAAATGCTTTGTTTATGTTCCATAAATTAATTAATTAATACATATTTTTAAAACTTTCTAAGTGCTTCTTGATTATCCAAGATATATTGGAAGAACATAAAATAATATCACAAACAGAATATTGAACACTATCCCCCATATAGCAAATTTTCTACCATCAAATTTTCTAATTAAAACTATCAAATTTATAATAAAACCAATAATTGTTGATAATAAACCAAGCCAGGCCAATGAGTGAAAATTAAACATGAAAGTTATAGCCC
The DNA here is from genome assembly GCA_017609745.1 of Candidatus Pacearchaeota archaeon. GTDB lineage: Archaea > Nanobdellota > Nanobdellia > Pacearchaeales > GW2011-AR1 > JAFCDK01. The sequence continues at coordinate 9,367 of JAFCDK010000016.1, read as the reverse complement.
ATATTAATGAAAATACAAATCCTGTAATAGCTAGTGATTTATTCATATCAATTAATTATTTTTACTCTTTATAATATTTTCTATTTCCCGATTAAAACTATGGGTACAATTCGGTGTTCACGTATTAACATGCGGGGGACAGGATTTGAACCTGCGCAAGCACTAAGCTACAGGATTTCTTCGCTTTTTTCAAAAAGAGGAGAACGTAAAACCAAAGGTTTTGCACTTAAGTCCTGCTCGTTTGACCACTCCGACACCCCCGCATAAAAAAATAATATCTATTTTACTTATAAATGTTGCCCACCCCCCAAAAACCCCCATATATTAATAACTAATAACTAATAAATCATAACTTAAATCTCATAAATCTTATTTTTACTTACTAAAATCTTTTTCTATTATTAAATTTTCTTATAATCTACTATCTAAGAAATCATAGAAAACCTTAAATCTAATCAATTCTTTTAGAATAAATAGAATATAATAAAGAAGAAAGAGAGATAAAATTAAACAGAAAAATATTAAATAAATTAGATAAATTTGTTCTTGAATTTACAGATATAATTAAAAATCAATTAGATTATAATAAGATAAATAAATTAAAATTAACTATAGATAATATTGATAATTAAATGGAAAAACAAAAAAGAGTTTTTATGAAACCTGGAAAAAATAATAAAGAAGACCGGATTAATTTTATAGAATTTTGGGTGGATTATGTAAAGGCGCATTCAGATGAAGATTGGAGTGAACAACAAAATATTTTAATAGATTCTGTAATTGGGGAATAATCAAAACTCTTTAAGATGCTGGACTTCTTGTCCTCCGCATTTGATTTGGACTGGATTTGAAGATATAGAAAATATTAAAAAAGATGTTTTGTTAGAAGAATTATGAAAGTCAAACAAAATAAATCATTTTTTCTTATGCAATTCGGAGATACTCCGCAGTTGAGAGTTTTAGATTTTTTAATAGGCAACCATTTCTTTGATTTTCCTATGACTGAAATAGCAAGAGAAAGTAATGTTAGTTATAATTCTATTGTGCTTTTTTTTGATGAATGGGTTAAAAAAGGAATTCTTGTTAAAACAAGAAAAGTCAGAAAATCTAACTATTATAAATTAAATTTAGATAATCCATTTGTAATAGATCTAATTCAACTTGATTGGAGTTTGACTAAAAGAAATGTCTTAGCAGAACCAGTTAAGTTAAAAAAATTAATTCCAGCTTAATTTTTGCCCTGCCCCCCACATTCATATTATAACAGAAATAAAATCTTCAAAACTCCTCAATATCTATCCTCTTTATAATTTTATCAGCTTTTTCTGATATGTGCTGCATAATTTCTGATTTTTCTGCCTGAGAATTTTGCTCTGCAAAATCCAGAGCTTCAGCAGCTCCGGCAATTACCGCCATTTTTAATTTTTGTTCGTCTTCCATTTTATTTTCTCCTTCTTATAAAGTGGAATGCTCAAAATTTTCCTGATTTTGTTATCTTCCATATAAAATTATATCATTTCCTATTATTTAAATTTTGTTGATATTTTGAGATATTTGTAAGACATTCTTGTTTTAATTCAGTATATTTACTAACTCCAAATGGCGTGGTTCTTTGATGAGTTTGTTCTAAGATTAATCTTTTTTCTATTTCCTCTAAACATATTTTCAATAAATATATTTTATCTACATTTCTCCATTTTGTTCCATTAATATTTAAAACACGTTCTTCTAATGCTTTAGAATTAAAACATCCCTTAATTAATTCTTCTTGAAATTTTTTCTCCTTTCTTCCTAATCTCTTTGATTTTAGAGGTTTTATTTTTATCATTTTAAGCCAATTTTCCAAGAAATTGACATTTATACATCTTTCGATTTTAGAAAATATATATTAAAGTCAGGTTTTTTATTTCTTTACTGGTGCCTGTTTTTGAAGTTTCACGCCAAGTTCTTCAAGTTTTTTCGCATGTGCTTGAATAAGGCTGTCAACAATCTGAACCATTTTTACTAATTCATTTCTTTCATTAACAAGCGTGCTAATTGCTCCTTTATGATAACCAATTTCTTCGTCTTTTGATATTTTTATTTCATTTGTTTTTTTTGTTGCCATAAACTTCACAAAATAAAAGCGTTTATAAAGATTTGTTTTTTATTATTTACATGAAACAAAAAGTCGTGAAACTGCTTTCAAGAGAATCTCGGAAATTAAAAAAGTCTGAGATTGAGAAAATTATAGAGGTTCCACAAAATTCTGATTTTGGAGATTATGCTTTTCCTTGTTTTCCTTTAGTCAGCATATTCAAAAGAAATCCAGAACAAATTGCTCAGGATTTAGCTAAAAAACTGCAAAAAAAACTTCCCCGTGAAATTGAAAAAATTGAAGTTGCAGGAGCTTATATTAATTTTTTTGTAAATAAAAAAATTCTGGCTAAAGATGTAATTAAAAAAGCCATTGATAAAAACTATGGGAAAGGAAACTATCGTGCTCGTGTTATGGTAGAATTTTCTCAGGCAAATACGCACAAAGCATTTCATATAGGCCATATAAGAGGCACATCTCTTGGTGAAAGTTTAGCAAGAATTTTAGAATTTAATGGAATAAATGTTGTGCGGGCAAATTATCAAGGAGATGCAGGAATGCATGTAGCTAAATGGCTATGGTGTTATCAAAAATATCATAAAAAACAAAAACTTAGGAAAGATGAATCTTGGATTGCAGAAATTTATGTTGATGCTGTTAGGAGATTAACTAAAGATAAAACAAAAGGCTTGCAGGTTGAAGTAGATGAAATAAATAGAAAACTTGAAAAAGCAAAAAATAAAAAATTAATGAGTTTATGGAAAAAAACAAGAAAACTTTCTCTTGATGTTTTTGAAACAATTTACAGAGATCTCAACACAAAATTTGATGTTTACTTTTTTGAGAGAAGTATGGAAAAACAAGGAAAACAAATTGCTTTTGAATTATTGAAAAAAGGAATTGCAAAAAAATCAGAGGGAGCAGTGGTTATGGACTTTGAAAAACAAGGGTTGGGAGTTTTGGTCTTGCTTAGAAAAGATGGAACAGTTTTATATTCTGCAAAAGACATAGCATTAGCTGAAAAAAAGTTTAAAAAATACAAGATAGACAGCTCAATTTATGTTGTCGGTAATGAACAAAATCTATATATGAAACAATTGTTTAAAACTTTAGAATTAATGAAATTAAAACAAGCTAGCAATTGCAAACATATTACTTATGGATTAGTTAGATTGCCGACAGGAAAAATGTCTTCGAGAACAGGAGAAAATATTCTTTACTCAGATTTTAAAAAAGAAATTATGGATTTTGCAAAAAAAAGAATTAAGCAAAGAGAACCTGGCCTAAAAAAACAAGAACTTGATAAAAGGGCATTGGCTGTCGGAATTTCTGCAATAAAATATTCAATGTTAAAACAAGATTCTAAAAAATCATTTATTTTTATAAAAAAAGATGCACTGAATTTTGAAGGAAACTCAGGACCTTATTTACAATATTCATATGCAAGAGCATCATCAATTCTCAGAAAACTTAAAGGAATAAAACTCAGCAAAAAATTAATAACAGAAGTTAATCCCTATGAATTTAAACTTCTTAAAAAAATTTCAGAATTTCCAGAAATAATAAATAAAGCATATACAAACCTCGACCCGTCGCTGATTGCAAACTACAGTTACCAGCTTGCACAAATATTCAATGAATTTTATCATGTCTGTCCAGTTATTAAGGCAGAAAACCAGCAATTCAGGGTAGACATTGTCAAAGCTTTTAAAAATGTGCTGGGAAATTGTTTGAATTTATTAGGAATTGAAGTTTTGGAAAGGATGTAAATTTTTTAATTCCCTTTTTTGAATTTTTCATAAATATTCCTGAAGATTATGGTTTTTTCAAAAACCATAATCTTTATATACTATAAAATATATTTTATATTATAATGCTTCACTTATTGAAGCAATAAAAAGGAGGTAAAATGGCAAAAAAGAAATTTAACCTATTAGGATTTTTAATGTGGTTAGTCGGAGTTCTAGTAGCACTTGCAGTAGGATTTGGAATGATTGATGGAACACTTCCAGTTCGATATATCCACCCGTCTATAACAATGGTTGCTGGATGGATAGTAGTTATAGTAACAATCGTCGGAGTAATCTTAGCAATATTAGACTACTTCAAATAAACCACTTTTTATTTTTATTTTTATTTTTTTTAGATTTTCTTATGTTCTTTTTAAAGAATAATTTAAAAAATGTGCGAACTTAACAATAATTTATTATAAATCTAAACCTATTACAAAATATTATTGGATTTAATAGAGATTCTTGTCCTCTCTCAAATAAATCCCATTACTTATACTTTTCAACAGGCTTTAATTTTTGCCAGGCAAGTTCAAACATTTGCTCTAAAGCAGACGCAAAGAATTCTGTATTTATCCAAACCCCAACATCATAATTTGGGTGAACTTTATCATCATCAAGAAGCATAAACATCAATTCTTTGCTGTCTATTATAATAAATCGCGCTCTTAATTTTTCCATCCCCCTAATTTCTGCAACCTTGCTAATCTCTTTTGCTATTTTAATATTTTGGGGCGTTATCTGGGCTGCAATTCTTATTCTTACTTTTCTTCTTTTTAATTTTTCTAAAGTAGGAAGCAAAGCCTCAAATTTTCTATTTAAGCCGTCAGCAGTTGTTACAATTGTGACCATGTTTTCTGCTCCTCTCAACATCATATCAAGATGATTATACATATTGTGCCTGCCTTTTAGATGTCCAGAAAGTTCGCTCGGTTCAACAAATTTTATTCCTTGATTAAAAAGAAAGTTTAGTTCTTTTAGAATCTCATCGTCTCTTAAATTATCAAGTCTTTTTGATTTGTCTTGTGCATTTTTTATTAAATTCTTTTTTGCTCTTTCAATTACTTCTTCTGGTTTAAGAGCAATAAATTTAATTGGCTTTCCAAGCTTCATAACAATAAATCCTTTTTTCTCTAAACTTTCAAGAATATCATAAGTTCGACTTCTGGGAACATCACTTATATTGCTCAACTCCCCAGCAGTTGAAGTTCCCCTCGACAAAAGCGCAGTCCAAACTTTAACTTCGTAAAGATTAAGGTCAAATATTTTCCTTAGTCTACTCAAAAACTCCTCTTTTACTATCATCTTATCTTTCTAAAGTAGAACCTATATTTAAATCTTTCTCTAATAGTGCTATTATAAAATGAAGACTTTTTTGATTTTTGAATTGAAATAAATAAATCAAATTTTCTTTAATCCAATCTTAAAATATTCTCCTTTAATTTTACCGTCGCTGATTTGTTTGTATTTATCCTTTATTTTTTTATCTATCATAATTTTCTTTGCGTTTGTCCGAGTTTTTATCATTTGTTTTTGTTTATTAAATATTTCTAAAAGTTTTTCTTCTGCTTGAATTGAAAGTTCAATCTCATCTGTTTTAACTAAGCCTGCTTTTTTTCTTAGAGCTTGAACTTTTCTGCTGAGTTCCCGGGCAAATCCCTCTGCTTCAAGTTCAGGAGTTAATTTTTTATCAAGTTTTACAGAAATTTTATTTTGTTTTATTTTGATTAATTTTATTTTTTTAATATTTAACTGACGAGCAATTATTTCTTGAAGTTCTTTTGAAATTTTATTTTGTGTTTTAATTTCTGCTTTTGCGAGAGGCCACCTGAGACCGACTTTAATTTTATCTCTTTCTGCAAGTCCTGCTTCAATAATCTTTAAAACAACTTCCATATTTTGTTCAAGTTTGCTGTTGATTGCTTTTGCATTTGTTTTTGGCCAGGATTGAAGATGAATGCTGTCTTTATTTCCAATTTCTTGCCAAATTTTTTCTGTTAAGAAAGGGATGATAGGAGATAGCAATAATAAAATTCCTTTCATAATTTCATTTAAAATATATTTAATTTTGTTTTCATCTAATCTTTCTCTTATAATTTGAATATAAACTCTACTTACATCATTAATCAAAAATTCTTCAAGTGTCTTGATAACTTCTGTAAATTGATACGAATTATAATTTCCTATAACATTTTTTATTGTTGAATTTAATCTTGATAATATCCATTTATCTTCTGTTTTTAATTTGTCTGTTTTCTTGCCCTGTCCCAGCTGATTCATAAAATTATTCACATTAATTAAAACTCTTACAAACTTATTAATTTCATTAAATTCTTTTTCATTAAATGCAAAATCTTCTCCTTTTGATGTTTTACAAAAATAATATCTCAAAGAGTCTCTTCCGTATTTATTAATTATTTCTTGAGGAGAAATAATATTTCCTTTAGATTTAGACATCTTTCTTTTTCCTAAATCCAGCACCATTCCATGAACAGAAATAGCATCAAATGGTTTTTTGTCAAATGTAATCATAGATAAAATAAGTTGCGAATTCCACCACCCCCTTATCTGGTCTTTTCCTTCAATATTCAAATCAGCTGGCCAGAATTTTTTGAAATTTTCTTTTTTCTGAGGATAGCCTAAGGCAGCCCAACTTGAAACTCCTGAGTCAAACCAAACATCTAATACCTCTTCAATTCTTTTTGCCTTTCCCCCACAATTACATTTAATTTTAATTTTATCAATATCTGGTTTATGAACATTTTTAATTTTAGTTTTTGAAAGTTTTTCTAATTCTTTTATGCTTCCAATAACTGTTTTCTTTCCGCATTTATCACAAATCCATATTGGTAATGGAGTTCCCCAGTATCTTTTTCTAGAAATCGGCCAATCTGAAATTCCTTCTAACCATGCTTTCATTCTTAATTTCATATATCTTGGAATCCAATTTATTTTTTTATTTTCCCGAAGTAATTTTTTATGGATTTTGCTAATTTTAAAAAACCATTGAGGAAGAGAAATCATCAATAAAGGAGACTTACACCTCCAACATACAGGGTAATCATGAGTATACTGATGTTTATATATTAACATATTCATATCTTCTAAATCTTTTATAATCTCTTCATCAACTATTCGCGCTTTTTTGCCTTTGTATTTCCCAGCTTCTTCTGTAAGCAAACCATCAATTCCGACAGGAGAGGGCATATCTATATTATATTTCTTGCCAACCTCATAATCTTCCTTTCCATGTCCAGGAGCACAATGAACTAAACCAGTTCCTTCTTCTAAATTAACATATCTTTTTGATAAAATAATCTTATAAGCATTTTTTGTTTTTAATTTTATATTTTCAATTAAAGGATTTACATAATTCAAACCTTCAAGTTCTTTACCTTTTCTTATATTTTTTTCTGCATATTCTGCCCCAATTGCAGACATTAATTCCTGCACTTTTTCTTTGGCAAGAATCCATATTTCTCCATTACTCAATTTTATTTCAGAATAATTAAAATTTGGGTTAACCATTACAGCAGTATTTCCCGGCAATGTCCAGGGAGTTGTTGTCCAGATAACTAAAAATTTATTTTTTTCTTTTGCTAAAGGAAATTTAATATAGATTGATGTATCTTTCTGTTTTATATGTTCTATTTCATTATATGCTACAGCAGTTTCGCATCTGGGACATATATGAATAGGATATTTTCCTAAATACAATAAATCTTTTTTGTCAGCTATTTTAAAAGTGTTCCATATAGCCTCAATATATTCAGGTTTTAAAGTTAAATAAGGATCTTTAAAATCCATCCAAACTCCAAGGTTTTCAAATTGAGAGTTCATTAAATCAATATGTTTGGTTGCATATTGTTTGCACTTATTGATAAATCTCTTAACCCCAAATTTTTCTATATCTTGTCGTGACTTGCTTCCAATTTCTTTTTCAATCTGAAATTCAATTGGAACTCCGTGCGTATCATAACCAGCTTTATCAAAAACCTCCTTTCCTTGGAATCTTTGGCTTCTTATAGCAATATCTTTTAAAATTTTATTCAGAGCAGTTCCCATATGTATGTTTCCAGTTGCATAAGGTGGGCCATCCATAAAATAAAATTTCTTCCCGCCTTTATTTTTTTTCACAACTTTCTCATAAGTTTTATTTTTCTGCCAAAATTTCAGCACTTCTTCTTCTGTTTTTTTAAAATCATACATTTTACTTCTTATCCTTTAACCAATAATGCCAATTATAGTCTTTAAATATTTCGGCAACAGTTCTGGCTCTTTTTATATCTGAATAAACCATTGATTTTATAATTTGAGAGCCAATATAATTTATTAAAGTAATAGAAACCCCACCCCTTACTAATTCATCTGCAAGATCTCTAGCTATTCTATAATGTCCTCTATTGAGTCTTTTTTCAAATTCATTTAAGTCTTTTTCTCGTTCTTCTGATGTTATTGTAGTTATTTTTAAATCCATAAAAATTCCTGACAATCCTAAAAAGAAATTTTGGATTGTCTATATAATAATTATAATAATAGCTATAATAGAACTAATTCCAATAATAGTTTGAATTTTTTTTATAGCCATTACATTATTTAGAAAAAAGAGTTTTTAAATTTATGTTTCACTTATTGTTAAATCATTTCTAACCATACACCGAGAAATTAATCCTTCTAACATAAAATAATTTCCTGCTTTGCATAGCTCTTCCTGCTCCTTATAACCTCTTTTTATCCTGCATTTAATTACTGGGTTTCCTTTTTCACTATTTTCTAAATAACTATGAATACAAGAAACTTCTTTTAATCTATCAGTTAATATTCTCAATTCACTATTAGAAAATTCATTTTCTAATCTTTTTAATCTACTAAAATATTCTTCAGAATTCCTTTGCCTATTAATTGTAACTTTGTTTTCCATAATCAAAAAAGTTTTCTGGGTTTTTAAGAATTGTTATAATCTTTAACACAATTAAAGCAAGGATTTATTCTTTGGGATTATACTTCAAATGAATATAAGGTTTGCGTGAGGAAAAAGTTCCTAAAACTTTTATTATAAATGTGCCTTTAGGAAACTCATAAGAACCTTTAATAACTTCTTCTTTTATTAATTTACATAATATATAACCTAATGTCCAGCGTCTTTTAGTTTTTCTATTTTATCATAATAATCTGCTAATTGTTCAATCAGAGGTATCTTATTTTTATAATCTATCAATAATTTTGCTATTTTTGAGAATTATTATATTTAAATTCAATAAACTCTTGTTCACTAAAATGTAATTTTCCAGGAATAATTATACAAAAAGGCTTTTCTATGTTTTTGTGTTTTACTTTGTTTATGTCGTCGTAAATTATCTTAGCATCACTGCACCCAATCCGTGAGCAAACAAAAACATCACTGATTTTTATTTTATCTGAAACTTCCTGAACCTGCTCAATTGCTTGTTCTAATGTCATGCCAATATCAACAAGTAATAAGGTGTGTGCTCCAATTATT
>JAFCDK010000015.1 GCA_017609745.1 Candidatus Pacearchaeota archaeon | reverse complement strand
TTCTGATTTTGTTCTTCTTTTTCTAATTTTGGTGTCTAGTTCTTGCAGTCGATATGATTTTTTTATTCTATCCTTGATTATGAAGTTATTTGAGAGAAGTATTTTTGCTTCTGCTCCTTGATAAATGAGTTTTGGTTTCATATTATTTTTAACAAATAAGAAGGTTTAAATATTTTGGTTTTTTTGTGGGGTATGAAAAAAGGATTGTATAAAACTATTGGATGGATTTTGATTGTTATTGGAATTATCTATGCAATATTCCATTTCTTTTTTTAATTATTAACTAGTTTAAGATTAGTAAGAAATAACTAAATAACTAAAACCTCATAAATAACTAAAACCTCATCATCTTTTTCTTTCCGAACTTCTTCGCAAGTTTCATTATTTGTTTTTGACTGAGGCCTTGGCTTAAGTCTGCCATATCCGACATATTTTTTCCTGATTTAACTAAATCTTTAAGAATTTTGTATTGTTTAAGAAGTGAGCGAATTTCTGTAGTTGTTGTTCCAGAACCTTTTGCTATACGGGATATTCTTGAAGTTTGTTTTTCAAGCAGTTCGGGAGTTTTAATTTCTTCTGGTGTCATTGATTTTACTATATGCTCCCATTTTTTTACTTTTTTTTCTTGATCATCTAATATTCTTTCTGGAATTTTATTTCCTATTGCTCCAAATCCAGGTATTAGTGATTTTATTTTATCTAATCCCCCCATATTTCCTAGAGATTTACTTTGTTCTACAACATCTAATAAACTAAGTTCTCCCTTTTCTGCTCTTTTTTGAATTTGTTTCTGCTTTTTTTCATCTGTTGCTGATTTTACTTTTTCTATTAAAGTTTCTAAATCTCCTATTCCTAGAATTCTTGAAATGAAATTTTTTGGATTGAATGTTTCAATATCTTGCATATGTTCTCCAGTTCCTATAAAATAAATGGGGGCTTTTGTTTCTGCGCAAGCTGTTAAAGCTCCCCCTGCCTTTGCACTTGAATCCATTCTTGTTATTATTACTCCATTTATGTTGCAAGATTCTTTAAATGTTTGAATTTGTTTTTTAGCTGTTTGCCCAATATCTGCTGCTAAAACTAAAAGAGTATGTGTTGGTTTTATTGTTTTTGATATATTTTTTATTTCTGTGATAAGAGATTTTTCTAAAGCAGCTCTTCCTGCCGAGTCTATAAGGACTAAATCATATTTTTCAATTTGAGTTTTTAATTTTTCATAAATTTTTATTGGGTCTTTTTCTTGTTTATCTATAAAAACAGGAACTTCGATTTGTTTTCCAAGTTGTTCTAATTGTTCAGGAGCAGCGGGTCTATGAACATCTAAGCCAAGAAGAGCAACCCCCTTACCTCTTTTTTTATAATATTTAGCTAATTTTGCAATTGTAGTTGTTTTTCCTGTTCCATAAAGTCCTATGAATAATATTTTATCTTTTTTACTTAATTTTAGTTCTTGTTTTTCTTTGCCTATAAGGGCTTGAATTTCATCATGCAAAAATTTGATTAATTGTTCTTTTTTTTCTATACCTTTTATTTTACTTTTGCCTGCTTCACGGATTTTATTTGTTAATTCAGATACAAGTTTAATATCAATATCTGCTTGGATAAGTGCACGTTGTAAATCTGTTGCAACAGAGTCTATAAGTTTTTGGTCAATAAATATAGCTCCTGCTATTTTATCAGTTGCTTTTTTTAATGCAGAACCTAAACCTTTTAACATAGCAGAAAAAGGATATAATTAGTTAATAAATTTATGGTTGTTGGGAAAATTCATATAATCTAATATCTGGTATTCTTTGCCTTGCTTTCCATACTCCCCTAATTTCTATAATACTTGATTTTTTTAATATATGAAAACACTGAGAATAATGTCTACAATTTTGACATATTTTATCATTATCTATTTGATATCTAATTAGTAATTCATATAAACATCCAATAGTTAATTTTGGCTGGCCTTCTGGTCTGTCTCTTGATTTTTCATATAATTTTTTAATAATTTCAATGTCAAATTGCATTATCCACCTATTTTTAGAAATTTATATTTTAGAGCCTTTATATTTATTTATATTATAAAATAGAATTAAAGTCCCAACCGTTCAATCAATTTTTCTTTATTAAAAGGTTCGAGGTCAGTATAGTTTTGTCCAGTTCCTAAGTAGATAATTGGTTTGTTTGTGATTTGACCTACTGAAAGAGCTGTGCCGCCTTTTTCATCAATGTCTGCTTTACTTAGAATAATAGCATCTATTTCTATAGATTCATTAAATTTTTTTGCTTGTTCTGTTGCATCGTTTCCAGTAATACTTTCTCCTACAAAGATTTTTAAATTTGGTTTTGTGACTCTTACTATTTTCTCCATTTCTCTAAGTAAATCCCCCTTTGTATGCATTCTTCCTGCAGTATCTATAAGAACCACATCTAATTTATGAGCTTGAGCATGTTTAATTGCGTCAAATGCAACTGCTGCAGGATCTGCTCCATAATCATGTTTAATTGTTCTGAGATTTAGATTTTTTGCATGTTTTTCTAATTGTTCTATTGAAGCTGCTCTAAATGTATCACTGGCAGCTAATGTGCAGGATAAATTGTTTTTTTGAAGCAGTGCAGCTATTTTTGCAATTGTTGTTGTTTTTCCAGAACCATTTATTCCAAAAAAAACAATAATAAATGGTTTATCTGGATTTTGATTTTTGTATTGTTTTATTTTTTCTATTAAATCAAAAGGCTCTACGAGAATTTCTTTGATAGTTTGTTTTATTATTTCTCTAATTTTTTCTGAAAATTCTCTTTTACTTATTTCTTTATCTTGTATTTCTTGTTTTATTTTTTCTTTAATTTCATCAGAAACTTCTAGAGCCACATTATTCTCAAGAAGCAAAACTTCTAATTTTTCTGTAATTTCATTTAATTTTTTCTGATTTATTTTAATTAATCCAAACTTTTTTTTCATACCTTTGAAAAGCCCATCCTGTTTTTTCTCTGCTTCCTGGACTTTTTCTATTGTTTGTTTTAGAATTTGTTCTTTTATTTGTTCTTCTTCAGGCTTTTTTTCTATTTTTGTTGGTTCTTTAACTGATTGTTTTACATACTCCTCATTTTCTTTAAAAAACCCCTGTAACTTTTCTTTTAGTTTTTTGAACATAATACATACACCTTAACAAAGTTTATAAATTTAAACATCTTAGATATAATGTGATTAAGGGAGTTAGATATGAAAGGAATATTAGTTATACTTGATGGAATTGGGGATTTAGATTGTAAGCAGTTGGGCGGCAAAACCCCCCTGGAAGCAGCGAAGACACCTAATTTGGATTTTTTTGCAAGCCATGCTAAACTTGGTTATTTGTATCCTATAAATGAGAAAATTGTTCCTGGTTCTGATAATGCTGTTATTTCTATTTTAGGAAATAATTTTTCACTAAGTTCAAGAGGACAATTTGAAGCAATTGGAGCAGGTTTTAAATTACAAAGAGGAGATTTAGCTTTAAGAACCAATTTTAATACTATTAATAATTTAGATGAAGGAAAAGTAATTGACAGAAGGGCGGGCAGAACACTTACTACAAAAGAAGCAATTATATTAGGAAAATCAATAAAAAAACTGGCAAGAATTCCAGTTAAGTTTATTTTCCAACCAACTATTCAGCATAGGGGGGTCTTGATTTTTAGAGGAGGTTTTTCAGATAATATAACAAATACAGATTCTCATTATTTAAATTCAAAAGGCAAAGTGGGCAGTAAATTTAAATTTTCACAACCATTAGATGAAGATGATAATACCCAATATACATGCAATATATTAAATGAATTTATTGCTCAGAGTTATAAAATTTTAAATAATCATCCTGTAAATATTGAGAGAAGAAAAAAAGGCATGATGCCTGCTAATATAATTTTAACTCGTGGGGCTGGTTCAGAAACACCAAAATTGAAACAAATGAAGAATTGGTGTTCTGTTGCTTATATGCCTTTAGAAAAAGGAATTGCCAAAGTTGCTGGAATGCAGGTTTTTTCTTTTAATTATCCAAAATTAAAAAAACATGATGTTTATGCTACTCTTTATCAAGGTTTGGATACAGCTATTAAATTTTCAGCAAAAATTATGAAAAAGAAATTCAAGAAATTTGATTATGCTTATTTGCACTTTAAAGAAACAGACATTCCGGGCCATGATAATAAGCCCCACGATAAAGTAAAAATGATTGAAATACTTGATAATAAGTTTTTCTCTCAATTAAAAGATTATGCTATTAAAAATAGAGTGAAGGTGGTAGTTACAGGAGATCATTCAACACCATGCAAATTAAAAAACCATTCTGCTGACCCTCTTCCTGTTTTAATTTTTGATAATAAAAAAAGAAAAGAAAAAAGATTTACTGAATCAGATTGTAAAAAAGGTGAACTTGGAAAGATTTTTGGAAAAGAACTTTTAAAAAAAGTTGGATTTGATAAGTGAAAATTATTAGTTATAAATATTATTTTTGTTAAGTATCTTATGAAAGAAACAAAAGAATTAAATCAAAGATTAGTTGTTATTTTCGTTGTTGTAGTTTTAGTATTGATTTTTACTGTTTTTATTTATTTAAGTGAATTTACAGGCAGAGTAATATCAAATGAAAAAGGAGAAATTCTTTATTATAAATTTGAAAAAAATGTGAAAGATAGTGGTGGAAATTCAAATCATTGGATAAATAATGGCGCTGTTTCTGTTAATGGAATTATTGGACAAGCATTGGCTTTTGATATTGGCTTTTGATGGGCAAGATGATTTTGTAAATGTAGATGGAATTAGACCTTATTTTCGTGAAGGAACTTTTATGGCATGGGTTAATCCAACAGAATATTAAGATAGTTATATTATTTATGCTGGAGAAGAAACTGGAAATGGATTTGGAGATGAACAAGAAATACATTTGGGCTTGTATAAAAATGGAAAACTTTCTTTTTATTTTGGCAGTAAATCTTGAAATAAACAGTATTATGATTTATTTGGAGGGGGACATAATCCAGGAAAATGGGTTTATGTTGTAGGAGTTTATAAAAATACGCTATATTCTAAATCTGCAAGATTATATGTAAATGGAGTTTTAGTTGAACATAAATCTCCTAAGTCTAGGATATCTACTACTGGCTGGAAAGAGCAGATTTTAATAGGAAAATCTTATGATAATGTGGGTGGTTTTTTAAAGGTGCCATTGATGAAGTCAGAATTTATAATAAATCTCTTACCAGGGAGAAGATTCAACAAATTTATGAAGCTGAAAAAGAGGAAATTATGTATTAAGATTTTCATTACAATAATTATTATAAATCTTGTATTTTCTATTTATTTATGATATCTTATAATGACTTGTCTGAAATATTGAGAAAAGAGAGATATTCTGAGCAGTTGCAGTTATTGCCAAAAAAGTTTGTTTTAGATGTTGCAGACTATTTTGAGGAAAAAACTAAAATATCTGGTAAAAGTGATGATATGTTTTCTGATGCAATTATAAAAACTAAAAAACAGCTTGAAAACGCAATTATTATTTTTAGAGATTTAATTAAAATAAGAAGGAAAAAGATTCTTAATTTAGTTTTTATTGCTTCTGAAACAGGGATAAGTAAGAGGGATTTTGAAAATATGCTTGATTTTGAAAAAGAGCTTTTTGAAAGAATTATGGGTAGTGTAGAATATGCTGAAAAAAAATTAAATAGTGAAATGGAAAAAAAGAATGATAAAATGACTGAGAAAAAAAATAGATTAATTATGTTTATTAAAGATGTTGATGAATTTTTAGATATAAAAGGAAATTCTGTTGGTCCTTTTAAAAAAAATGATTTAGTTAATCTTCCTAAAGAGATAACAAAAATTCTTGTTGATGGAAAAAAAGCAGAATTTATTGATGAGAATGAAGAATAGTTGCTGTTCACCACTAAAATCCCCCTCCCAATAATTTTAATAATAACTCCAACTTAGAATTTATACAACCCTGATATATAATATTTGATTTTACATTATTAGTATCTTGTTTTACGATTACTTGGTTATTGTTTTCCATTATAAATAATTTTAAATACGTTCTTTTTCTTATAAAAACATGAATGTGAGCCAATTAATTATGGGGATTGTATTAGTAATTGCTGGATTATTATTTATGGTTGGTTTTTTTAATGGCATTACTTGGGTATCTGTTATTACAGGTTTGTTCTTTTTTGTTTTAGGAGTTGTTATTTTATTTAATACTAAAGAAGATAAAATAGAGCAGATAAAAAAACGAAAAGGAGGTAAAAAATAAAATGGCGAATGTGATTGTTACAACAGCTAATGAAGTGCCTGGAAAAAAAGTTAAGCAGATTTTAGGAGTTGTTAAAGGCAATACTGTGAGAGCGAGAAATATTGGAAGAGATATTGGGGCAGGTTTTAAGAATATTGTTGGCGGAGAAGTTAAAACATATACACAAATGACAGAACATGCTCGAGATGAAGCTTATAATAGGATGATTAATCAGGCAGTTGAATTAGGAGCTGATGCGATTATTGGGATGAGATTCATGACTTCTATGGTAATGGCTGGTGCTTCAGAAATGTTAGCTTATGGAACTGCTGTGAAGTTGCAGTGATTTCTAAGTTAAATTGTGAATTGTAAGTGTAAAGTTTTAACAGAAATTATATTATTTTCTAAATCATCTAAATGTTCCTGTGACTTCTTTATATTTTTTCTTATTCTTCTTTCTATTTCTTTGCTTGAAGGATTGCCCAAATCTACTTTTAGAATTTTTTTATAATGGGGTTCTTGGTTTGGCTAGTATATATTATTAATAGGTTTTTATTTTCTTTCCCATCTATTTGCGTCTCTGCCATATTCTTTTTCTTTCATATGTTTTTGAAGTTCTTTGTCTAAATCAATATTTTCGCGATTTGCCAAACAGATTAAGACAAATATAATATCTGCAATTTCTGCTTCAATTGTATTTTCTGTTTCTGAGTCTTTTTTTGTTTTTTTCCCATAACGATGATTGATTTCTCTTGCTAATTCTCCTATTTCTTCTGTTAAATGAGCGAGTATTTCTAAAGGTGTCCAATAACCGTCTTTATATTGGGATATCCATTCATCTACTTGTTTTTGATAATCTTTTAATGACATATTTTATAGAAAAATAAAGACTTTATAAAAATTATGGAGATAAAAAAGCCTGTGGAGGGATTTGAACCCCCGACCTACTGCTTACAAGGCAGCCGCTCTAAGCCACTGAGCTACACAGGCATGATAGAATTAGTAATATTTGGTTTAAAAACTTTATTTTGTTGATTCTTGTTCTTTGATTTCTGTTATTTTGGGAGTTTCTTCAGTTTTTTCTTTTTTCACTTTTTCTTTCTCTATTTTTTCTTTTTCACTTTCAATTTCTAGCATTCTTATGTCACAAAAACCAAGAGGATATATTTTTTTGAGTTTTAAACTCATTGGTTTTTGAAATCTTCCATAAAGAATTTCATCAATTATTTGTTCTGAAGTTTTGTCTTTTATATAATTTTGAATATATGCTCTTGCCTTTTGTCTGAGAGTTTTTCTTACTGTTCTTGACACTTTTTTTCTAGTTATAAGAAACGGCTTAATTTTAAGAACAGCATCTTTACATTCTGCTGAAAAAGAATCTTCTACATAATCTATACCTCTTTTCATTATTCTCTTTATATAAAATGGCATAAGATGTATTTTTTTAATTTCTGCAGTTACTTTTTCTCCTTTTGTTTTTACAATTAAACTTGCTTCAAAGCTTTTTCCTCTTAATGTTCTTGTTAAATCAATTTTTATTCTTCTTGCTTTAAGATTTTCTGGGGACGCAGCGAGAAGATTTACATTTGTTTTTAATTGAGGAATTTCTATTTCATAAAATTTTTCTTTTACTGCTTTTTTTTTCTTTATTTTATGAATCATTACTTTTTTCTTTTTTTCTTTTTTCTTTTTCTTAGCCACTTTTTACTCCTGCAAAACTTTGCCTGTACGCTTGCCCTTTTTTTGATAATGTGATTTTTTACATATCTGGCAAGTATACATTATATTTGTTTTTTTAGTTGATTTTGTTTTTCTTTTATATTTTGAAACAGCAGGTTTAGAACCCCATTTGCCTAAATTTCCTTTGCCTCTGTTTAGTCCCCTTTTTCTGCCTCTTTGTAAAGACCCTCTTTTTAAAGTTCCTCGCTTTGCTCCTGTGCCAACTAATTTGATTTTATGTTCTGTTTTTTTGCGACAAAATGGGCAGTATCTATTTGTTTTTTTAGGTATTTTCATAAGTTTTTATCTAAAAGAGGGTATTTAAAGCTTTTTGGGAATAAATGGCCCCTGCAAGAATCGAACTTGCGATCTCATCGACGTCAACGATGTGTCATAAACCACTAGACCAAGGGGCCTGATTTGATATAATATGATGTTAAGGATATATAAGTTTTTACCCATAATCTTCTTAGTAACTAATTTACTTAGTAAATAACTAAGAAACATTTATATAGTATAGAAACGGGTTATTCTTAAGAATTAAGAGATATTGATAGATAGGGAAAAGAGAAAATAAAAAGAGAGGGTATATAATAATATGAAAAAGTACTTGCTTCTCATAGAAGATGAAAAACTTTGGGAGAAATTTAAGTCTTTTATAACAAAAGATATAAATTCTGAAATTATTGATTTAATTAAACACAAGGCTATGAAAGGCAAAAATAAAGGAGGAAAGAATGATTAGTAAAATTAATATAAAGGGGCAAATGACTATATTTATTATTATAGCAATAGTTCTTGTTGCTGCTGTAGTTATCTTTTTTGCAGTTCGTGGAAAAGTTCCAGGAGTTGGTAGTATGCCCCAAGATTTACAGCCAGCGTATAATTATTTTTTAAATTGCATTGAAGATGTGACTAAAAGAGGCGCAGCCATTGCTGGTGTGCAGGGAGGTTATATTTATGTTCCTGAATTTGAACCCGGTTCTGATTATGCGCCTTTTTCATCTCAATTTGACTTTTTAGGAAATCCAGTTCCTTATTGGTATTATTTATCACAAAATAATATAATTAAAGAACAAGTTCCAACAAAACAGGAAATAGAAAATCAAATCGCGCAATTTGTTGAAAATGAAATAAAAGATGAAAAATGTAATTTAGCTCAGTTTGCTGATGAAAGAATTGCTGTTGAATTAGGAGAGCCAAAAGTTTCTGTTAATATTAAAGATAATGAAATAAAAACAAATGTTAAAATGGATTTTGTAATTAATAAAGATGAATTAAGTGCGAAGAAATCTAATCATGAGGTTGTTGTTAAAAGCAAATTAGGAAAGTTTTATGATAATGCTTTAGAAATTTATAATAATGAGAAAAAAACAGCATTTTTAGAAGAATATAGTGTTGATGTTATGAGGCTTTATGCACCAGTTACTGGAAGTGAGCTTTCATGTTCTCCAATGATATGGAATCCTCAGGAAGTTATTGATGATTTAAAACAAGCATTAAGTGCAAATATCCAGGCTATAAAAATTAAAGGAGATTATTATAATTTAAATAATGAAAATGACAAATATTTTGTTTTAGATGATTTAAATTTAGGTCTTGGCTCTGGCGAAGCTGTTAACTTTCTTTATTCAGAGCAATGGCCTTCTAAAATAGAAATCTGGCCTGTTGAAAATGATATTATGATTGCAGAACCTGTTGGATTACAGCAAGGGCTTGGAGTCTTAGGATTTTGTTATGTTCCTTATCATTTTGTTTATGATATTTATTATCCTGTTTTAATACAAATTTATGACAGAAATGAAATGTTCCAGTTTCCTATGGCTGTTATAATAGATAAAAATGTTCCTAGAGAAAGTTTAGAAGGGGCAAGTGCAATTGTGCAGACAAAACCTGAAACATGTGATTATAGAAATACAATGGTTAATGTTTATACATATGATAATAATTTGCAGCCTGTTGAAGCAGATATATCTTTTAGATGTTCTGATACAGAGTGTAGTATGGGTAGGACAAAGAGAACAGGAGGAGATGCAAAACTTTCTACTGAATTTCCACAATGTATAAATGCATATATAACAGCAAGAGCAGAAGGTTATAGAGATTCAAATTATATTATTTCAACAAATCAGCCAGCAACTGCAGATATTTTAATGAATAAAATTTATGAATTAAATGTAAAATTAGAAATTGACGGACTTTCAACTAATGACATGGCTTTAATTACATTTGCAGGAAAAGAATATCATTCTACTGTTGTTTATCCTGAACAAAATATAATTAAATTAAGTGAAGATGATTATGAAGTTTCTGTTAGTGTTTATTCAGATTCTAGTTTAAAAATTCCTGAATCTTCTACACATAAATGTTTTGATGTTCCTAAGAGCAACTTATTAGGATTATTTGGAGCAACTAAAGAAAAATGCATTGATATTACAATTCCAGAGCAGGAAATACCAAGTGCTTTAATTGGGGGAGGAAAATCCCAGGAATATTTATTAGATTCACAATTAGAATCTTCAAATGAAATTATAATAAATGCTCCTAGTTTGCCAACACCTTCAAGTTTAGAAGAATTAGGAGAAAATTATGAATTATTTGAAACACAAAATGTGGATGTATATTTATCATGAGAAAAAATATGAGAGAAAATAATAAAATGAAGAAAAATAAACTAATAAATAAAAAACTGAAAAAAAACAAAATTGCAGTTTTGTTAATTACAGGTTTGTTTTTAATATTAAGTGGAAGTTTTTTAGTAAGTTCAATTAATCCTTCTTGGAATAAGTTTGGAGATACATCTTATTCAAGCAGTTATAGAAGTTCTAGAACGCAATATTTACAGCCAGATTTTAGAACATATTATGGTGGAGATATAGGCGGGCTTAGGATAAAAGATTATTGGCCTGAGATTGAAAATCCTGAATTTTGTGAAGCAAGCCAGGATTTTGTTGTTCAGATAGCTCCTTTTGGTTGCCAGCCTTCTGTTGTTAGAAGTGATTTGCTTGAAGAACAGAATGTTCCTGTTTTTTGCCAGCTAGATGCTTTGAAACTTAATCCTTTAATAGATGTAAATGCAATTGATTATATTCATGTTGGAAAACAAGGATATCCAGAGGGGGTGGCTGGTGTTGGTTATCATCCTGCTAAAGCTGCTTTAAGAACAAGAGAACAGCTTTTAGGAAGTCCTGTATTAAATGATATTGGTTATGTTGTTATTTTACTTAAAGGTGGTTTAACAGAAGAGCAAATGCCTGATTATGTTCAAGGTAATTTAACTGCAAGACTTGTTTATGATGCAGAAAATTTTTTAGGAGTTGGAAGAGCTGAATATTATATCCCTAAAATGACAGATGAGCAGTGGCAGAGCCAATATACAAAATATGGTTTTTGGGATGGAAAAGGATATTTGAAATTAAATTATTTAGATTCTCAAAAAGCAAATGTCGGAATTTATTTAGATAAAAACAGAAAACTTAGAGATATTAATTTAGAAAAAGGAAAAATGTCTGCTCCAATTTATATTCCAGGATATTATTGCAGAGCTGGATTGCAATTAGAATTTGCTGGATTAGAATTTCCAAAACATAAAGCGATTATAAAAGTTGATGATGAAGTTTATCAGCTTTATGAAGGAGAAAAATTCCTGGATAATGCCTGTCAGATGCGATTAGTTGAAGCTGCGGGCGGAGGAGCTGGCAGAGTAGTTGTAAAATGCCCTGGGGATAATTTTGAATTGAGTGTGAGGTCAAAGCCTGTTGAATTAAGTGTAAGTGCTGAGAATATTGTTTCTTGGCCAGATTTATCACAAGAAAATCTAGAATTAGAAATGGGTGGAAAACTTAAAGAACAAACAAAAGAAGTTGCTGTTGGAGATTTATTAAATCCAGATAGAGATCATGATGAACCTGGAATTTATGTTGGTTATGTTGGAAAAGTTCCTGATTCTGTTGCTAGTGCAAAAGGAAAAAGAATGGTTGTATTAATAAAAACAGATAAAGGCAGGAAATATGTTATTAGAACTAGTAAAAAAATAGCAGAGTATGTTGAAACAAGTGATGCTCCTACAATAGAAAAACTTAGAGAAGAAATTGAAATAAAAACTGTTAGATGGGGATGGACTGAATGGCTTAAAGAGAAAAAAATGGGGGTAGAAGGTTATTTAGAAAAATTTGATAATGAACAGAATAAAGATCAAGCAAGAACAGCTTTAGAATATTTAGGTATTCAAAAATATTCTGGTTCTGAAATATTAATTGAAGATGAAATTAGTGAAAAACAATTTGATGTTTTCTGGGATGTTTGGAATCCAACTTACTTGGGTAAAATTTTTCCAGGACGTTTCTTTTATGTTCATAAATACACAGTTTCCCTAGAAAATTTTATTGAACCTGAAAATAAACAAATTTCTCCTGTTCATACTCAATTTCCAGCAGAAAGTTTAGAAGAAAGTGAGTATTTTGTAAATTCTTTTGTAAATTATAATAAAGAAACTGGAGAATTTGAAGCAAATCCTGTGAAGTCAGGAGAACTTGCTCTTCTAAATGCAATTAATTTAGCTGAAAAAACAGCACAGCAGGAAACTTATTTAGAACTGCTTAACAAATTTGTTCAAGAATATCCTAAGAGTGGTTATATTGGGGAAATTGTAGGAGAGATTGAGAGATTAAGTAATCTTGATTATAGTAAAGCGTATTATCCTCTTTATTTAAATGGAAAAGAATATAGAGTAAAACTTGTGAATGTTGAAGCGCCTAGTGAACAAGAATATAGTGTTCAGATTACATATGATAATCAAGAACCAAATAATTATGTTGATGAAGATTATATTACATTTTCTGATGAAAGTGGAGAATATATACAATTAATAAGATTTACACAAGAATATGCTGAATTTGTTTATCAGTGTGTAGAAGGAGTTTCAGGAAAATTAGGTAGAAAAACCCCAGAGCAGATTAGATTAGGACAATCAAAACGTATTTGCGGAAAATCAGTAAAAGTAAATAATATTAATTTAAAAGAAGTTGCTAAAATTAAATTAAATCCTCATCTTGAGAATACATTTTCTGATGTTGATTTTACATTTAAAATTGGAATTGAAAAAAGAGCAATTCAGTTGAGTCCTGAAAAAACCCAGGAAATGATTGAAAATCTTGATGATAATATTGAGAGGTGGGAGGATATTAATGAAAAGTTAGGAAAAACAGTAAAAACAATGAAAGGAGCTTGTTTTGCAACTTATGGTATGTTGACTATTAAAAATTTGTTTACTGGATTTACAGCTGAGGGAACTGCACGTAAAATGGTTATGAGAAGTGAAGGGGGTTGGACAGAAAAATGCACTCAGGCTGTTGCAAATGATGGAAGAGCATTACAAGGTATGGCTGGAGATAATTATGTTAGTGTTTCTGATTGTCTGCTTCAGAATAATAAATTAATTAATAAAGATGTTAGTTTAATGCAGAAACAAATAAAAAATATAAATAAACAAATAGAAAAAAATGAAAAAGACTTGGCTTCTGGTGAATTTTTCCAAGAAAAAGTTGTTGATACAGAGCAATCTGCAAAGAAATTTATTGAAAATAATCAAGATAAATTAGGAACTATAACTTATGAAGATTATTCAAACGGTTATATTAGTTATGATGAATTAAAAGATATTGTTTGGGCATATAATGTAGTAGAAAATCCAGAAGCAAGTGATATTTTAAAAGATATGGCTGAAAAGAAATTTACTGATATTGATAAGAGTGTGGGAGATCAGATACAGGGGGCAGAAA
>JAFCDK010000057.1 GCA_017609745.1 Candidatus Pacearchaeota archaeon | reverse complement strand
TAAACTGGGTTCTCCTCCTCCATGAAAGTAAAGATTCAAAGATTTTTTATTTCTTTCCGAAATATAGTCTAAAGCTGCCTTAACAAAATCGAAATCAATTGTTTTCTTTATATCTCCTCCCTGAGCAAAACAATATTTGCACTTTAAATTACAATTGGTAGACAAAAGGATAAAAAGATCACTATAATATCGAAACTTAGTATAAGGATTACAATAAGAACGAAAAATATTGCTATCTTTATTCAACAACAATTTAGCTTGAGAAAATATTTTTTGTTTATCTTTCGGTATTTTTTTAGAATCAAGCAATTTTTTTGCTTCTTCATCTAATAAAAAGACTCTATTTAATAAAGAATTATAAAGAACATAATTATTTTTTATCTTGCCAATGTAATATGTGTCTGGGATAACTTTCAAATCATTTCCGAAATTTATTTCTGCATATGAATTATCAAAAAAATCAATAAATTCTATTTTCATAAAGCAAGCGGAATATTATATTTCTGCTCCAACCCCTGCACAACAAGGACAAGCACTGCCGTGGGAAACATGATTAGCGTGCGAATCATGAGAACTGTGAGATCCATGGGAGCCATGGGAAGCATGAGAAGAATGAGAAGAATGGGAACAATGGGATTGATGGGAACTGTGAGAACTGTGGGAGCCGTGGGAACCATGGGAACCATGGGAGGAATGAGAAGAATGGGAACTGTGAGAACCATGGGAACCATGGGAAACATGAGAACTGTGAGAACCGTGCGAACCGTGAGAAACATGGGAACCATGGGAGCCATGGGAAGCATGAGAAACATGGGAACCATGGGAGCCATGGGAAGCATGGGAAACATGGGAGGAATGGGAGCTATGAGAAGCATGGGAGGAATGGGAGCTATGAGAACATTTCCATTCTGCCTGAACGTCCTTGGCAATCATAGCCCCTCCTACAGCTGCGCCTAATACAAGAAGCATTGTCCCTGCTTTAACAATATCTTTTTTATTAACATTTCCTTCCTCGGAAGTAAGAAAGGCTTTAATATTCTTTTTAAATTTTGGTAATAATTTATTTTCCATTTTTATCTACGTCCAAATATTTTATTAACACCAACCACCTTGAGCATGAGAACTATGCGAACCATGCGAGGCATGAGAACAATGGGAACTATGGGAACGGTGGCAAGAGCTATGAGATCCGTGGGAAGAATGGGAAGAGTGGGAACTGTGAGAGCCATGAGAACCATGGGAAACATGGGAAGAGTGGGAACCGTGCGAACCATGGGAAACATGGGAAGAGTGGGAACCGTGCGAACCATGGGAAACATGGGAAGAGTGGGAACCGTGCGAACCATGGGAAACATGGGAAGAGTGGGAACTGTGAGAGCCATGTGAAGAATGCTCACAGTGGGGCCACTCGGCTTGTACTTCACGAGGTATCATAGACCCCCCTACAGCCGCGCCTAATATAAGAAGCATTGTTCCTGCTTTAACAATATCTTTTTTATTGACATTCCCTTCCTCAGAAGTGAGAAAGGCTTCAATATTCTTTTTAAATTTTGGTATCTTCATTCTTGTTCACTTACCATTTTAATTATTTCAACAGCTGTAAATTCATCAAGTTTATTAATCTCATCACGAGTTGATTCAACCGTCACTATCACAACATCATCATCTACGCCTATTTCATGAGACTCGCACGGAATTTTTTGTTTATTATCTACATAGTAAATCTCATACTTTGTATTATTCGTAAGTTTGATAATTTTTTCCATCATTTCCTCCTGAGCAGTTTTAATCAAAAAGGTTCTGGCTTCTATCTTAAAAGTCATCTCCTCAGAATCAATTGCTTTAATTACCCCTTCAATAAGATTATTTGGATACTCTTGTTCTAAAAGTTCTTTGTCCTCCTCTTCAGCAGCGGGAGGTTGATAAGCTAATAAGAAAAAACCAGCTGAAACAACGACAATTACCCCTATTAAGATAAGTAAATTTCTCTTATTCTTCATAATTTTCATAATCTTATATTATTATAGGTTATTATGTTATTTTATTCTACCAAATTATCTGTGTCAAGCAAAATATCATTTTAGATCCCATTTTAATGTCTATTTTATGCCGGGATATTTCCTTAATGCTTCAAGCACTAAAGCAGTTGTTAATTCCTCAGACCCAAAATAGGGGCCTGGTTCTAATCGATTCATCCCTCTGCAGAAAGCTGGGGCCTTTTCCCAAGAGCCATTCTCTAATTGTTTTTTCAGTAAATTGATAATGCCTTTTCCCGTTTCTTTCCCAAGATAATCAAAATTCAACAGAGTATTTAAAGCAAGAGCTGTTTCTAATTCGTTGCCAAAAGAACCATCTTGATTTTGGCAATCTAAGATATAATCAATAATCACATCTTTATTTTCGCCAAAACAGGTAATATTATTTTCAAAAGCCCTAGAAACCATATAAAAAAGAGATAATCTACTAGAATAATAAATAGAGCAAGGTTTATCCAACTTAATCGCCTGATTAATATAAGAACACACAAAAGGATTATTCTCTCCTAAATACATTAAAACATTGGCATTTACAACACAATCAACATCATTTTTGAAATCTGGAGATACCCAAGTAAGAAACAACTTATCTTTATTTATGTTATTTTTTATTAATTGACGATTCTCATCAAAATCTACATCATTAATCTCTAAAATAAATGAGATCATAGATATGTCATCAAGATCAGGTGATATTTCCCTAGTGTTTCTCGAAGACCAATATCTCCAAACGCCTCCCTCTTCTTGTTCAGCTAATAAAAACTCTATAGCTTTTTCAGTCATATGCTCTACCTCCTCATTTTGCATGCCATTTAAGGCATACAAAACAAAAGTCGTGGTGAACAGAGAACTGTCGAAATCACAATTTTCCATGCTTTTATCAGCACAAATGTATGTTTTAAACTCACCATAATCCAGTTGGTTTCTATGCAAAAAATTTATTGCTTTTTCTATCGAAATATGGATTTCCTGTAAAATCAATGTGTCATTCATCGGTTCAAAAACATAATTTCTAACTAATAGTAAGATGCTGCACAGTATTACCATTAAGATGATTAACAATATCTTTTTCATAAATTATTTAAATATAAAAGATAAGGATATTCATTGAAAAAATGATCAATTTTAAATTATTATTTAAAGCATTTGATCTAATGTCTCTAGCTGCCTTTAGACAAAGATTACGACATATTCCATATACTATCTCAGCTTTTTTATCAGCATCTTGATAATCAGAACAATAATTAAATTGGCACATTTGACAATTCTGATTTTCAAAATTATATTTGCACTTTTTAAATCTTCCTAAAAACCCGGAATTAACATTGCCAATAATATGTTTCTCTTTATCTGAGGAATTTAATAAAAAAGGGGAAAAAGCCATTACGCCTGAGGGATAAACTTCTAAATTATACCAAAAAGGACATTCAATCTTGAGTGACTGGCTGATTTTTTGATATTTAATTTCCCAATTGATTGGGTTTAGAAATAGCCTGAAATAAATTCCTTTCGAGCGTCTTTTGACCATTCTTCATACTGCTGGATTATTTCAAGACTCATATAATTAAAGCCAAGTTCCAGTAAATGTTTGAAATTCTTTTCGAATCTCCCAATCTCAGATGGGAATAGGCAGAAGCAGACACCTAAATTTTTTCTTGAGATTTTCTCAAAAATCATTGGTAACTTCTTTAAAATTATTTCATAAGTGCCTTTATCTTTTTGAATTTTTGAAAGTTTCTAAATTTATCTTGGCCGGATTTTTCTCCAGCTAAACTAACAATTAATTTTATATTATATTTTTTGAAAAAATCTAAGTATTTTTCTTCAAGCAAAGTGGCGTTTGTACAAACAGTTATGATCAAATTCTTCTTCAACTTTTCAGCTTGAGATATCGCATAAGGAGATATTTTTTCAATCAGTTTAAAATTAAGTAAAGGCTCGCCGCCATAAATTGATAAAAGTTTATCTTTTCCTTGCGATCTTAATAATAAATCAACGCTATTCTTGGCAGTAGCAAGCTCCATATATTCATTAGTTTTCTTCACAAAACAATAATCACAATTAAGATTACATTGGGTAGTTATAGTTAATTTTATTCTATTTATTCGTTTGTTTGTCATTTTATCTAAAATAGACTTCCAATTGTTTATCTTTAATGGCTATAAAGCTAACTCTAAAGTTTTTGACATAAGAATTAATCTGTTTTAAAAAGGTCCTATGACATTTGAAACAGGATATTTTTGAAAACTGTTTAAAATCTGATCCTTTACATAGAAAATATATCCCCCTTGAAAAAGGTTTATTGCTCCTAAGTCTAGTTAGTAGTCCAAGCTTCTTTATTGGTTTTAACTGATTAAGTTGTTGAAATACGCTTCTCTCTCTATTTTTTAGAATTTGAGGAGATGCTTTTATTGCTTGATAAATCTTTAATGAACACTCGCCATTCGGATAAAAGTCAAAAATAGTTACTTCTATATTTTTAAAATCTTGGTAAAGAGATTTCCAATTTTTTATTTTCAAAAATTTTCCTATCCCGGGCAGTAATTTAGTGCTAAGAGGATTTAA
>JAFCDK010000014.1 GCA_017609745.1 Candidatus Pacearchaeota archaeon | reverse complement strand
GTTTTATTGGTTCTTGGAATTTTATTAGTTGGATTAATGGCTGTTGAAATAATTGCAGATAATAATGAAACCGGAAATAACAATAGAAATCAAACACTTCCTGGAGACAATGAAATCAAGCCAGGTCCAAGCAAAATAAAACAAGCAATCCAAGAAAGAAATAGAATAAGATTTGAAGAACGAACAGAACAGGAATGTCCTGAAAATTGTATTTGCACCGGCAGAGTTCAAAAATGTCCTTTGGAGGAAGGTGGCAGAGAAATGACTGTTTATGCAGGAAAATCAGGAAATATAATAGTTCAAGTTAAAAATACAAATATGACAACAACTGTAACACTTTATCATCACAATAACAAAACATACGGAAAATTTGAAGGCAATAAAACCAAAGAAATTAAAATTATGCCAGACCAAGTTAAAGAAAAAATTAAAAACAGAATTAGAAAAAGATTAGAAAAATGGGAAATAACATTAGAAGAAGATGGTTCTTACAGAATTCAAATGAGAAAAAGAGCAAGATTATTTTTATTAATTCCAGTCAGAGAAAAAGTCAGTGCGCAAGTTAATTCTGAAACAGGCGAAATTATTAAGATACGAAATCCTTGGTGGGGATTTTTAGCAAGAGATGTTGCTGAGGAAGAATAAATAATTTTAAATAAAATTTTTTAAATTTTCTCCCCTTTAAACTCCAACACCATTATCCGCTACTTTAATCAAATCAGTGACATTATCACCTGCTTGAAGCCGAACTATTCTAACTCCTTGAGTTACTCTCCCCATTATTCTAATATCTTTAACATTTGTTCTAATAACCATTCCTTTTGCTGTTGTTACAATTATACTATCTTTGTTCCCTATTGAAATAGTTGTTATTACATTCCCTGTTTTTTGTGTAACTTTTAAATTTATTACGCCTTTGCCTGCCCGAGACGTCTTTCTATAATCTTCAACAGCTGTCCTTTTACCATAACCGTTTTTTGTAATTGTTAAAATTGATTCAGTATCCCCCAACACTTCCATCCCCACAACTTCATCATTACTATTTAATTTTATTCCTATAACCCCATAACTTGCTCTGCCCATTGTTCTAACTTCATCACTATTAAATCTAATTGCTTTTCCTTTTTTAGTTGCTAATAAAACTTCTTCTCCTTTATTAATTGTTTTAGTTCCTATAAGTGAATCTGAATTATCTAATGGTAAGTTAATAGCTCTTACTCCTGTTTTTCTCGGCTTAGATAAAACTGAATAAGGCATTTTTTTAATATGCCCTTTTTTAGTTGCCATTATCAAAAACCCTTCAAATTTTTTAACAGAAATTACATTTGTTATTTGTTCATCTTTAAGACTAAGCAGATTAATCAAAGCTTTTCCTTTACTATATCGTTCTGCACTCGGAATTTCATGAGCTTTTAACCAATAAACTCGCCCTTTTGTTGTAAAGAACAATAAATAATCATGTGTTGAACAAATTAATAATTGTTTTACAAAATCTCCTGTTGCCAAACCACTTCCAATCACGCCCCGCCCACCTCTTTTCTGCTCTTTATAAATTTTCAAATCAAGTCTCTTGCAATAATCTTTATCTGTGATTGTAATTACAACATCCTTTTTCTGCACAAGGTCTTTTTCAGAAATCTCATTTACTTTTTGCAACACATAAGTTCTTCGCTGGTCGCCATATTTTCTTTTAAGTTCATTTACTTCTCTTTTAATAATACTTAAAACTTCTCTAATATTTCCTAATATTTTTTCATATTCTGCAATTTTCTTTTTTAATTCAATAAATTCTCTTTTTAATTTTTCCTGCTCAAGAGATGTAAGTTGTTGTAATCTAGTTTCTAAAACAGCTTGTGCTTGTTTTTGAGTAAGTTTAAATTTTTTCTGTAGAACAGCCAGAGCTTCTGTGGCATGCTTTGCTTTTTTAATTGTACTGATAATTAAATCAATATTTTTCAGAGCAATGAGCAATCCTTCAACAATCTCTTTTCTATTCAAAGCTTTTTTAAGTAAAAATTCTGTTCTTTTAGTTATAATCTTCTTTCTATATTCAATATAAAGTTCCAAAATCTGTTTTAAGTTCAGAACACGAGGCTGATTTTTAACAAGTGCAAGCATATTAATATTAAATTTGTCCTGAAGCCTTGTATATTTGTAAAGAGCATTTAAAATAAATTTGGGATTTCCAGTTCTTTTTAATTCAATAACAATTCTAATTTTTCCTTTTGCTGACTCATCTCTAATATCTGAAACATCTAATTTCTTAGACTGAACAAGAGTTGCTATTTGTTTAACTAAATCAGATTTATTAATTTGATAAGGAATTTCGGTTATTACAATTGCTTGTTTTTTCTTTATTGATTCTATTGTTGTTTTTCCTCTTATAACAACCTGGCCTTTTCCTGTTTTATATAATTCCAACATATTTCCAGAAACATACCCACCTGTAGGAAAATCAGGGCCTTTGATAATTCTCATTAATTTTTCAATTGTAATATCTGGTTTATTGATTATTGCAACAATAGTGTCTACAATTTCAGTTAAATTATGTGGAGGTATATTAGTTGCCATACCAACAGCAATTCCAGATGCACCATTTAAAAGCAAATTAGGAAGTTTTGCAGGCAGAACAGTAGGTTCTTTAATAGAATTATCAAAATTTGGGATTAATTTTACTGTTTCTTTATCAATATCCTCTAATAATTCCATAGAGATTTTAGAAAGTTTTGCTTCTGTATATCTCATAGCAGCTGCCTTATCTCCATCCATTGAACCAAAATTTCCTTGCCCATAAATTAAAGGATAACGAAGTGAAAAATCTTGAGCCATTCTTACTAAAGCATAATAAACAGCAGTATCTCCATGCGGATGAAATTTACCTAAAACATCTCCAACAATTCTTGCACATTTTCTTGTCTGCTTATTTGGTTGTAATCCCAATAAATACATTGCATAAAGAATTCTTCTATGAACTGGTTTTAAACCATCTTCAACACTCGGCAACGCCCTGGCTACAATAACACTCATAGCATAATCAATATATGCTTTTTGCATTTCTTCTGTTATTTCAGCATTGATTATGCCTTTTTCTTTCTCGTCTTGGTTTTCAATTTTTTCTTCCATTTTATTTTTTAAACTTTTTCGTCTAATTGTTGTGGTTTAAAATCATTTTCTTCTCCTTCCTCAATTTCTTTCTCTGGAAATAAAAATCCTGAAAATCCACAATCATCGCATCTCCATTTTTGCGGTGCTCCATAAATAATTGAAACTGCCATTTCACTTTTCACGTTTGTAGATTTGCATTTTGGACAAAATTTTACTATTTGCTTTGTTTTTTCTTTTAGTTTTTGAGATTTTTTTCTAAACATTTTATTCCTCACCTTCTCCATACTTTTCTAAAACTTCCTGCTTCCAATTTTCAAAATTCTCAATCTCTCTACTTTGTGTATCTCGATAACTATCATCTTCTTCATGATGTGTTGAAACTTCAATAATAACACTATTTTCTACTCCACTAAATCTATGTTTCACTCCAGGCATAATTCTTATTTTATCTCCAGGCATCATTAACTTTGTTTGGTCATCAAATTCCATTAACACTTTTCCTGATTCAATAATAAAAGTTTCATCTTTATTTTTATGAAAATGAATACTGCACTGAAATCCTTTATTCAAGTTCAATTTCTTAAAACAATACTTATCAGTATTAATTATCCATTCTTCACTTCCCCATACTTTTTCAACTATTTTGTTTTTCATTTTGGTTTATTGGTTTATGCGCTGGGGACGGGATTTCCGTAAGGAAACTCGAACCCGCAAGACGCTGTCCACGTCTCCAGTTTATTAAACTGGTGTGTATGCCAGTTCCACCACCCCAGCTTTGCACACACCGAAAGATTTAAATAAATCCTTACCATTAATATAACATAAGACGCTGTCCACATGTTGATCAGTTCTGCCAACTCGCATATTTGTTAAACTAATAAAATTTATATAGTTAGTATCATTAAATGTACTATAAACTGTGAGGGTATGTGTTAACATTGATGCTACTTTAAATTTATTAGTTATATTAATAACATTTTTCTTTAATATTTTTTCAACTATTTTGTTTTTCATTTCAAATATCTAAACTCGCTACTCTTGCATTTTCAGCAATAAATTTACGTCTTGGTGCAACTTGATCTCCCATTAAAGTAGAGAAAATTTCATCAGCTTTTACAGCATCTTCAATTGAAATTTTTTTCAGTTTTCGGGTTCTAGGATTCATTGTTGTTTCCCATAGCTGTTGAGGATTCATTTCCCCTAAACCTTTGAATCTTGTAACATTTGTTGTACTTAATTTTGCAAGCGTCCTTTTAAGCTCTTCATCAGAATAAACATAATGATCTATTTTTTTTCTAACTTTATACAATGGAGCTACAGCAGCATATATATTTCCATTTTTAATTAACTCTGGCATAAACCTATAAAAAAATGTTAAAAGTAAAGTCATAATATGCTGTCCATCAACATCTGCATCTGTCATAATTATAATTTTATTATAACGGAGTTTCTCTAATCTGAAATTTTCACCAATCCCTGTTCCAATTGCTGTAATTAAATTTTCAATTTCTTCACTTGATAAAACTCTACTATGACTTGCTTTTTCAACATTAAGGATTTTTCCTTTCAAAGGTAAAATAGCTTGAATTTCTTTGTTTCTTGCTTGTTTTGCACTTCCTCCTGCAGATTCGCCTTCCACCAAATATAATTCAGTATCCTCAGATTTTTTCTTTGAACAGTCTGAAAGTTTTCCAGGCAAACCTGAAAAACTAAAAGCATTTTTCCTTCTAATCAAATCTTTAGCTCTTTTTGCAGCAAATCTTGCCTTGGCTGAATTTAAAGATTTATTTACAATTTTTTTTGCAATTGTTGGATTTTCTTCAAAAAATTCTGATAAACAAGTTGTAACCACAGAATCCATAAACCCTTTAATTTCGCTGTTGCCCAATTTTGTTTTTGTCTGGCCTTCAAATTGTGGGTCAGCGATCTTTAAACTTATAACAGCTGTAATACCTTCTCTAACATCATCCCCTGTCAAACTTCCTGATTTTAAAATTTTTTGTTTTTTAGCATAATCATTAATTACTCTCGTTAAAGCTGTTTTAAAACCAGAAACATGGGTCCCACCTTCAACAGTATTAATTGTATTCACAAAACTAAAAATATTTTCCTGAAAACTTGAATTATATTGAACAGAAATTTCAATTATAGTGTGGTCAACCTCACGTTTAAAATAAATTGGTTTTCCTAAACTTTCTTTAGTCCTATTTAACCATTTCACAAATTCTATCAAGCCACCATTATATTGAAATTCTTCTTTTTGTTGCTGTTTTTCATCTTTTAATACAATTTTCAAGCCAGCATTTAAAAAAGCAATTTCTCTAAATCTTGTAATTAATGTTTTCATATCAAATGCTAATACAGAAAATATTTCTGGATCTGGCCAAAAAGTTATTTTAGTGCCTGTTTCGCCGGGTTTTTCTACTTTGCCAATTTCTTTTAATTTTGTTTTTGTTTTCCCTCTACTATATTCTTGCATCCAAATCTTATTTTTTCTTTTAACTTCTACTATTAATTTCTTAGAAAGTGCAGTTACACATGAAATTCCGACCCCGTGCAAACCTCCTGAAACCATATAAGATTTTTTATCAAATTTTCCCCCTGCATGAAGTTTTGTCATTGCAACCTCTAATGCAGACATATTAAGTTTAGGATGTTTATCTACTGGAATTCCTCTGCCATTATCTTCAACAATTACAGAACCATCTTTATTTAGAATAATTTTAATCACACTGCAAGCTCCTGCAAGACATTCATCTACTGAATTATCAACTGCTTCATAAATTAAATGATGCAAACCCTCTTTCCCTGTACTTCCAACATACATTGCCGGACGTTTTCTGACTCCCTCTAAACCTTCAAGTATTTTAATACTTTCAGCTCCATATTTTGATTTTTGTTCTGCCATTTTTCATAATTCTCATTAACCTCTCAATCTATATCTGTCAAAGTTTAACAGAAGTATATACAAA
This sequence comes from Candidatus Pacearchaeota archaeon, assembly GCA_017609745.1. Taxonomy (GTDB): domain Archaea; phylum Nanobdellota; class Nanobdellia; order Pacearchaeales; family GW2011-AR1; genus JAFCDK01. The sequence continues at coordinate 6,725 of JAFCDK010000014.1, read as the reverse complement.
AAAACATCAACCTTTATAAACTTTTCTGCACTAAATTTACATTTTGTCGTCGGTAAATTGAAAAAAACAACCACATATATACTTTAATATATATGACAAAGTATATAGTTATTTAATTGATTGTTTTTCTTCTTTTCCATTTTGTTCTTTTTTCCCATCAACTTTTTTCTCTGTTTTTCCCTTTTTTTCTTTTTTTATCCACTTAACTTTTTTAGATTTTCTGCCAAGTTTCAAATTCTTACGACATTTACTAGAACAAAAATGAAGAACAGTTCCATCTGTTTTGACAAATGTCAAGCCACGCGGCCATTCATATTGTTTTCCACAAAAACTGCATTTCGGCATTTTAACTAAACGCTCCTTTTGTAACTCTTCCTTTTAATCTACGAGCTTCAATTTCTGTTTCTCTTAACATCAAAATATCTTTTAAACGGACAGGTCCTTTTACATTCCTTCTCATTAATTTTCCTTTTTCATATCCTTCAAGTAATTTACATTTTACTTGTGTAATCTCCCCACGAGCTCCTGTCCTCCCAATAATTTCCTCAACAACAGCCGGAGTTGCACTTACAGACGAAGCAAACCCTTTCATAGGATTTGACTTTCCCTGCTTAATTTTCTGTTTTTTTGAACCCATTTTTAATCATCTGGATAAAGACTTACAACCCCCATTACTTCTCTTCCATAAACTTTACAACCACCTATAAATCTTACGTTATTAATACCTTCACAATCTTTACATTCATTAGGCATACTTAATTCAGAATGTTTATCACAAATTCTATAAACATCACATAAGATCAAAAGTTTTTCAGTTGGTCTATTATTTCCTTTTGCCATTTTTAGTTTTTTCTAATTCTATTTTTTCATTCAATTCTTCTTCAATTCTTCTAAAATTATAATTATCTAATGTTGTTTTATATCCTCTAATTACTTCAGCAACAGATTTTTCAAAATTTTCTTTTTCAGGTTGAAAATAAGCACATGAATTTAAAGTTGATAATATTAAAAGGTTTGTAATTAAAAGTCTTTTAATTTTCATTTTCTATTTCTTATTTCAAAATTTATTTTATCAACTCAGCAATATCTTTTTCAGCATCGCCTGCTTCAATAACTGCAATTGCTGAACATTTAACCGGAATTCCTGCCGCAATACCTAATTTTTCCCTGCTATCAACTTCCTGACAAGGAATATTTTTTTCTTTGCACAAAATAGGCAGGTGCTCCACAATTTCTTTAGGTGAAACATCAGCTGCATAAATAACCATTTTAGCTGTGGCTCTTTCTATAGCTTTAGTAACTTCATTAACTCCTTTCTCAACTTTTCCTGTTTTTCGCGCTTTTTCCACAATTGTATAGAAGTCCATTTTATCCTCCTATATTTATTTAATCATTGGATAGATTATCTAAAAAAAGTTGATTTAAAAATGTTTTGGCTACTCTTCCTCAACAATCTTTAAATAACTATTGTAAAAGTGTGATAATTATTTGATATTTCCAAAATAAATAACTTTTTATATGTTATTTCTTTTGATTATTTATGAAAAAGAAACTAAAGAAATAATTTCAAGAAATGCAGTTGCAATATTTTTCTCATTAGTAATTATTTTTGTAGTAATTTATCAAGATTTGACAGGGCTAAAAGTATCTAACCTGTACATTATTATTCCGGCATTATTTATTTTAGGAGAAGTAATAAGACACCTAATTGTCAAAAAATGAAAAATAAAAAACAATCTTGGATTGCAGGACCTTATCCTTGGTTAGTTTCTACTACTGCCTTTTTATTGCCAAGTATAAATTATTTTATTAAAGGAGATACAACAGGAGGAATTATCTTTTTAATCTCAACTATTCTATTTTTCATTAATTTTTTAGGGAGAGTGAAAAATAAATAATCTCGCGGAGAGATAACTTTTTATAACCTATTTTCTTAAAAAATATATTAAAAGGAGGTAAAAAAAATGTATAAGAAATTTTTTAGTATTTTTGTATTTTTACTAATTTTTTCTATGAGTTTTGCACTGGCTACCCAAGGAGATGGTCAGGGTGATGGAACTGGGAATGGAGACAGAACACAAAATCCAGATGCAATAAATCAGCAAACTCAAAACCAGAATAGAGTTCAGGTTCAAGATGGAACTCATACTGGTGAAGGTGGACAAATGCTTAAAGTACAAACCCAGGCAAATAATAGGATAAGACTTGAAGTTGGAGGAATTTCTGCTGAATGTGATTGTGAAATGAAACAAGAAAAGATTCAAAATAAAACAAAGCTGTATACACAGCTTTCTAATGGAAAAAATGCAGAAATCAAAGTAATGCCAAATACTGCGTCAGAAAAAGCTTTAGAAAAACTTAGATTAAAAGTATGTTCTGAAGAGCAAGGATGCAATATTGAATTAAAAGAAGTAGGTTCTGGAGAACAAACAAAACTTGCTTATGAATTAAAAACACAAAGGCAATCAAGAGTTTTTGGTTTGTTTAAGGTAAAAATGCAGGTTCAGGCACAAGTAAATGCAGAAAACGGAGAAGTAATTAAAGTTAAGAAACCTTGGTGGGCTTTTTTAGCAAGTGAACCAGCAGAAGAATAAATTTATTTTTGTTTTTATTTAAATTTTTTTGTAGTTTTAGAAAGTGTTAAAACTCTCAATATATTCTCATGTTTTAACCAGAATATTTAAATATCTAAATATCAATGTCATTAAATGTTAAACGAAATTCTTCTTGCAATTATTCAGGCAGCAACTGAATTCCTGCCAATTTCATCATCAGGACATTTAGCTCTATTTTCAAATATAAATTCAGAACCAAATTTATTTTTTTTCACAACACTCCATTTTGCTTCATTACTTGCAGTTCTTATTTTTACAAGAAAGGAAATAACAAATCTCTTAACATTCAAAAAAAAATATAGAAAATTATGGTTGTATATTATTATTGCAACAATTCCATCAGCCATAGTGGGCTATTTCTATAGAGACCTTATTGAACAAACACTTTCATGTTTTTTATTCTTAGGGATATCATTTATATTTACCGGCGTTGTTTTATTGCTGACCAAATTTTCACACGTTTATAGTAAATTAAATTTTTCAAATTCTTTATCAATAGGTCTTTCACAAGTTTTGGGATTATTTCCAGGAATATCAAGAAGCGGCATAACAATTTCTTCAGCTCTTTTCTCTGGCTTAAATAAAGAACAAGCAATAAAATTTTCTTTCTTGCTCTTTATACCATTAGCAATAGGCGCAATGATTTTAGAATTTGGACAAGCATATATCAACCTTTCCCTAATTATTTCATTTATTATATGTTTTATTCTTAGTTTGTTTTTTCTTAATCTACTTTATACACTTGTTAAAAGAAATATATTCTGGATATTTTCTTTTTATTGTTTTGCAGTCGGAATAATTTCAATTATCCTGCATTTTATTTCTTAGATTAATAATATTTTTTTAGAATTAATCACATTCCCAACCACACTTTCCTTCGCGAATTTCCCATTCTCCAACACAAGCAGGAATAACTATTTTATTTTCTTCTGCCCATCTCTCACAACATTCTTGAATATGCTGAGGAGCAACTCCTCCACAACCACCGATTAATTGCTGATTTGAACAATAGCAATCACACTGCCTCAAATTACCACAATGCCGAGAATTTTCAATAAAACATCCACCTATATTTTTCTCATTTTCTTCAGCTTCTACAGGCCACTTACAACTTCCAGTTATATACGCCCTATGTTGACATTCATCAATACAACTTTGCTGAGTCCAATAATCTCTAAAACTAATAGTATAAAAAAGAACTCCAACTGCAATAATTAAAATCATCAAAATAATTAAAATTGTAATCTGTGCTTTTTTCAATTTCATAGTTATTTCAAAAAACATTTCTCTGAAAAATTATCATTGCAAGTAATATGATTATAGCAGGAACAGCGAGATATCTTAAAAAGAAAAATACAGAAGCCTCTATTAAAATTTCTGTATTTGATTCGACAGAATCAGAAGGAATCATAAATAACATAATCCAAATTATTAAAAAAACTAATAACATAATTACTGAAATTGTCCGTCTAGGAGAATTAACAAAAATTTTCAAAGACTCCATATTCTTCACCTTTTTTATAGGATAATTAAATAAAAAGAGTATATAAGGTTTTTCACTTCCACTTAACCTCTACATCATCTGTTCTCTGTCTCGGCTTAAAATCAATTTTATTTAAATTTTTTTCTTTAATTCCTGCTTTAAACATTATTTCTCCAAGATAAGCAATCATTGCCCCATTATCTTGTAAAAGTGCTGGTTCAGGAACAAATAATTTAGCTCCTCTTTCTTTGCACATAATTTTACACATTTCCTGCAACCGCGAATTACAAACTACTCCTCCTCCAAGCAATAATTCTTTTTTCCCAGTATGAGCAAGCGCTCGCTCGCTCGCTTCAACAAGCATAGTAAAAGCTGTTTCCTGAAGACTAAAACAAAGATTATTCAAATTCTCTCCTTTATCTAATAACTGCCGAAGTTTAGATTGCATTCCTGTAAAACTCACGTCCATTCCCTTAATTGAATAAGGAAGCTCAATATATTTTTTGCCTTTCTCAGCAAGCTTTTGAATTTTCGGACCCCCAGGAAAACCAAGCCCAACATATCTTGCGAAAGTATCAATAAAATTCCCAACCCCCAAATCCAAAGTTTCCCCAAAAACTCTATACTTGCCAGAAGCATAAGCAATCACTTGAGTATTAGCACCAGAAACATAGAGCATAACAGGATTCTCAGCCCCAGTAATCTGCCCAATTTCCAAGTGAGCAATACAATGATTAACAGGAATAATTGCAACTCTTAATTTCTCAGCGATTTTCTTTGCAAACTTTTTTCCTTCAAGCAAGCAAGGTGCTAAACCAGGACCTTGCGAAAACGCCACAGCATCCACCTCTTCTAATTTAATTCCAGATTTTTTAATCGCACTTTTTAAAACACCTTCAGCAACTGCACGATGATGTTCAGCAACTTTTATTGGAATAAGCCCGCCAGATTCAGTTGTAAAATTATCTTTAATATTTGCAAGAATTTTTTTGTTTTTTACAATTCCAATTCCAAAAGTATGTGCTGTGCTTTCAATTCCAAGTATTGTTGGCATAAAAATCCATAGAAAACTCAATTTATAAATAATTCTAAAATCCAAAAATAATAAAATTAAAAAAATAAAAAATAATAAAATATCCTTAGTCTTTATCTTTTTTTTCTTTTTTTCTTTGCTGGTTTTTTCTTAACTTTCTTTTTTGCTGGTTTTTTCTTTTTTCTTTTTCCGCCTCTTGCCATCTTTGCTTCACAGACATTTCCTTTACCATCTACATAGTATAAATATCCTTTTTTTCTTTTAACTGCATTTCTTTTAACAACTTTTCCCATTTTTTCACCTCCTTTTTAAATTATAATACCCAAATTAAAATCTTCATCTATTTAAATGTTTCCCTCGTCGAGAAACCCCTAAAGAATAACAAATATCGTCGTGATATTTATTAATAGAAATTTCAATTATTTTCTTAGATTTTTTCTCTGATTTTACAATTAAAGTGAATGGTTTTACAATTTTCAAATCTACAACATTATTATTTTTGTCTAACCACAAAGCAATAAAGGGAAAAAACACAAAAAAAGAATGTAATGCGCCAACATTTTCAAATAATAAAATAGGTGCGTTATTTTTTCTTCTAAACATAAGTCCTCTTATTCCTAAAGATTTTTTAATAGGAATTTCAATCTTTTTTTTATTATAAATTATTTCCATCTTTTTCCTTCATCTCTATATATTTATCATACATCTTATTTACATTTTTTTCTGTGACAAAATCATGATGTTTAAATCCCCCTCCAAAAGTTTTTGGGATATGCATTAATTCATGAATTATAACTTTTGTTTTCTCGTCATCAGGCAGTTTATCAAATCTTTCAGAAATAAATTCAAGAACATAAACTGCATTTCTGCAAAGTGCGAGCTGCATTATTTTTCCCAAAGCATGGCATCGGGCAATTGTTCCTCGAGATTTGCTTCCCAAACTTCTAAAACATCTCATATCTTGAATTTTAATATGGGGAAACAATTTCTTTGAAATCTGAACTGCCTGTTTCTGTAAATTTGGAGCAAATTGATATTTAATTGGCATTTTTAATTTACCTCAATAATCTTATTTCTCGACTTTAAACCACTCTTTATTCTAACTTCAGTCTTAAAATATTTTTTCAATAATTTAATCAATTCAATATTCGCTTTATTATTTTCAGCACGAGATTTTAATTTAACTTCATAATCCTCTTCTGTTTTTTTTATTACTTCGCTTTTTCCAGACTTTGGTTTTACTTTAATTTTTATGGTCATTTTATCTCTCATTCGGAGTTTTATATGGTCTCCCTAAAGCTTTGTAAATTTCCTTCTCAGTTTTACCAGCAACTCTTTTCTTGCCTTTCCACAAACCATGATTATTTAATTTAAATCCTTTCTTCCTTGCAATTATTCTTAACCCTATGCCAGCCCCTTTTTTACTAGAATAAGCAAGCAGAGCAGCACCCCATTCTTCTGCAATTGTATAATATAATTCAACTTTCACTCCTTCAACTATCCAAGTTGATTCATGCTCACCACCCTGAACAAACTTTCCCAAAAATTTTTTCATTTTTTGTTCAAGTTTTTCCTTATTTTTTGGAATAAGAAC
>JAFCDK010000056.1 GCA_017609745.1 Candidatus Pacearchaeota archaeon | reverse complement strand
ATTACATATTATGTTGATTTTATAATCTTTACTCTTTTGGTTTTTGGTATAAATATATTTATAAATAGATAGTATATTTCTCAGATATGAAAATATTGATAGATATGAGCAACAGTCCGCATGTGCTTTTTTTTAAGCCGATTATTGAGAGATTAGAAGAAAAAGGCCATAAAATTAAGATTATCGCAAGAGAGCATGCTCAAACAATTGGATTATTAGACTTATATGGCTTAGAATATAATGTAGTTGGAAAACATGCTGGTAAGAATATTCTTAAGAAAATAATTAATGCTATTTCAAGGATTATCAAAATTAGGAAATATATTTCTAAAGAAAAACCTGATATTTGTATATCTCATCAATCCCCATATATTATTTATGCAGCATTTTTAGAAAAAGTGAAAAGAATTTATATTTTTGATAATAATCATGCAAAACTTCAGAATAACTTAACATTTCCTTTATCAACAAAAATTATCTGCCCAAAAGCAATAAATATTAATAATATTAATAGTAAAAAATTTGTTAAATATCCTGGAATAAAAGAAGCAATTTATCTTAGAAATTTAAAAACAAATAATAAGGGGCTAGAAAAAATAAATAAGATAAAAAAGAAAAAGATTTTAATTAGAACAGAAATTAGTTCTGCAGCATATCTTAAAGGAAATCCATTATTTAATCTTATAAAAGAATTATCACGGCAAAATTATCAGATTATTGTTTCAACAAGAACAAAACAAGAAGTATTAAAGTATAAAGGATTAAATAATGTAATTGTTCTTGACAAACCTGTAGATGGGCCTAGTTTAATTAAGCAAGTTGATTTAGTTATGAGTGGAGGGGGGACAATGAATAGAGAAGCTGCGGTTTTAGGAATCCCTGTTATATCTTTATATTCAGGAGAATTATTAGATGTTGATAAATACTTAATTAAAAAGGGTTTAATGATTCATAATAAAAATCCTAGTTTGGATTTAATAAAAAAAATTATGAAAAATAAAACTAAAAAAATAAATTTTAATAATATTGGCAAAGAAGCTATAAATCAAATAATAAATGAAATTGAAGATTTGAAATGAAAAAACAAAAAGAATTAAAATTAATGTTTGTGGTTGCAAGTAGACCTAATTTCATGAAAATAGCTCCATTAGTTAAAGAAGCTCAAAAACAAAAAATAAAATTCTCAATTTTTTATACAGAACAGCACAAAAGCGAACTTATGAGTAAAGTCTTTTTTAAAGAATTAGAGATTCCAAAACCTGATTTTAATTTAAATCTAAAAAATAAATCAAAAAAAAACACTAAGTTTAGTAAAGGTATGAGGTTTATTTTATCTATACCTAGAACAATCTCAATATTAAAAAAAGACAATCCAAATATAGTTATTGTCGTCGGAGATGTTATTTCTTCATCATATGTGGCATCAATTTCAAGATTATTAAGAATTCCCATTGCACATGTTGAGGCAGGATTAAGAAGTTTTAATAATAAAATGCCTGAAGAAAAATCAAGAAAAATTATTGACAAATTCTCTGGATTGCTTTTTACAACAGAAAAGGCTGCAAATCAGAATCTTTTGAAAGAAGGAAAATCTCAAAATAAAATATTTTTTGTTGGAAATATTATGATTGATTCTTTAATAAATAAAATTGGAGAGGCTAAAAAAATAAATTATTATAAAAAATTAAAATTAAAAGACAAAAGTTATGTTGTTCTGACATTTCACAGACATGAAAATATAAATAATAAAAAGAGGTTATTAAATATTTTAGATGTAGTAAATAAAATAAGTAAAAAAATAAAAATAATTTTGCCATTACATCCTTCAACAAAAAAACAATTAATAAGATTTAACCTATTGAATAAATTAAATTCTATAAAAAATCTAAAAATTATCAACCCAATTAGTTACAATGAAATGTTAAGTCTTGTTTTAAACTCTAAATTTGTTATGACAGATTCTGGAGGAATTCAAGAAGAAACTACTTTTATGAAGATTCCTTGTTTGACATTAAGAACAGAAACAGAGAGACCTGTTACTGTAGATGTTGGAACAAATACAATTGTTGGTTTTGGTATTAAAAAAATTGAAGAAAATGTTGAAAAGATTTTAAATGGGACATATAAAAAAGGAAAAATTCCTGAATTATGGGACGGAAAAACTGCTGAAAGAATTATAAAGATACTTTCATCAGAAAAAAACATATAATAAGAGATGATTAAATTTATAAAAGAGTATTCTTAAAGATTAAGATGGTGAAAAATTTTGCATTACTTGGTGTTTCAGGATATATTGCTCCAAAACATTTAGACGCAATAAAAGATGTTGGAGGAAATCTTCTAGCTGTAACAGACCCACATGATTCAGCAGGAAAGTTTGGGGCAAAAGGATTTATGGAAACAAAATATTATCAAGAAAGTGAACAATTTTGGAATGAACTTATAAGACTTAGGAAGTATGAAGGGAAAAAAACAGATTTAATTAGTATTTGCACCCCAAATTATCTTCATAGAGCCCAAAGTGGGGCGGGTATGGAATTTGTAGAAGCAGATATAATATGTGAAAAACCACTTATTGTGAATCCAAAACACTTAGATCAACTAGAACTTAGTGAAGAAAAAACTAGGAAAAAAGTATACGGAATAATGCAATTAAGATTGCTCCCATCATTAAAACAATTAAAAGAAAATATTTCTAAAGACCAAACAAAAAAAAGATATAAAATAGATTTAGAATATATAACTCCTAGAAACATTCATTGGTATGTTAATAGTTGGAAAGGGGATGATAAAAAATCTGGGGGTTTAGCCTCAAATATTGGGATACATCTTTTTGATATGCTACAATGGATATATGGTGATGTTGGCATAACAAGAGTTTATCAATCAGAACCAACAAAAATGAGAGGAAGTCTTGAATTAAAAACAGCAGATGTTGATTGGTTTTTATCTATAGACCCAAAAGACTTGCCAGAGCATATAAAAGAAAAAATTCCAAAAGGTAAAAATATCCCCTTACCTTCATATAGATTAATAAATGTAGATGGAGAAGGGCTTGAATTTTCTGATGGTTTTGAGAATTTGCACACAAAATCATATAAAGAAATACTCGCTGGAAGAGGATTTAGAATAAAAGATTTAAGACCTTCTTTAGAATTAGTATACAGAATTAGAAACACAAAAACTACAAGAAGATGAAAATAATCCTAACATCTGATGTTGAGCTTTGGAGCTGGAACAGGAATTTTGAGCAAGATATTGTTAAAGGAGTTTTAAGTTTAATTAAATTAGTT
>JAFCDK010000013.1 GCA_017609745.1 Candidatus Pacearchaeota archaeon | reverse complement strand
TTATAAGAAAAGCATAAAAAACTTCAAAAAGAACACTAATAACGGCAATAGAGAGCTGTTGTTAGAATATCTTAAAGATTGTGAACTTGGAAAAACAATAAAGAACAGAGCAAAGAAAAAAATTGGTGTTGGAAGAAGAGCGAAAATTTTGGGCTCACTTTCAAGAATTTCTAATTGGATTAAAAAACCATTTGTAAAATTTGAACAAAAAGAATTAGAAAATTTCATTTTAGATTTAGAGAGAGATAAATACAAAAAGAAAGATGGACAAGATTTCAGTGATGCGACAAAAGTTGATTTTAAGAAAATTCTTAGAAAATTTATTTTGTGGATGAATAGAAATAAAAAAACAAATTTAGATATTTCTTTTGTAGATACTTATGCAGAGGAAAAAGAAATTCCTGCATTAACAAGACAAGAGGTTGAAAAATTAATTTCAAGAACAAATAACGACAGAACAAGATTTATTCTTAGAGTATTATTCGATGGCGGATTAAGGATAGAGGAATTTTTAAATTTAAGAGGCGAAGATCTAAAATGGAAAGAAGATTTGGGTTGTTATATGATTAGGATAAGAATATCAAAAACAAAACCAAGAACTATTTCCCTACAACTTTCAACAAAAGAAATAAATGACTATATTGAAGAATTAAAAGAAAATAAAAAATTCAAACCAGAAAAACCATTAATAGATATGAATTATGATGCAGTTAGAGTAATGTTAAAAAGACTTGCTAAAAAAGTTTTGAATAAGAGAGTAACTCCCCATATTTTACGACATAGTTCAGCAACCTATTATGCGAATAAACTTTCCTATTTCCAGTTATGTTATAGATATGGATGGAGTATGTCAAGCAAACAGCCTAAAAGATATATTGATAGAGAAGGAATACAAGAACAAGAAACTGCTAAGATTATAAAAAATGATGAACTTGGAAATATTCAAGAAAAAAATAAAAAATTAGAAGAGGACATAATAAAATTAAAAGAACAAATTAGTGGAATGCCAGAAATGTTTGAGAAACTTAACCAAACTGATGAACTTGTGAAAGAAAGAGTTAAAAAAGAAATTAAAGAGCTAATTAAAGAGGGATTAATTAGTAATAAGATTTTAGCAAGGCAGAAGTATTAATTTATCAAAAAAATCTCATCAGAATGGGTCTAAGTGGTTCTGGAAAATCTACCCTGCTTCACCAGTTAGGTTTATTAGATACTCCAACAGGAGGAGAAGTTTTTATTGATAATAAAAATATTTTGAATTTATCTGATATTCTCCATAATATTTAAATAGTTTATTGATTTGATTAAAAATATGGCTAAAAAAACAAATGTGACAATACTTATAGGAGGAATCGTAATAATCGTCATCTTATTAATTGGTTATATGTATTTTGTTTCTAACCCAACTATTGTTTTATCTTGCAAGGAAAAAAGATTTGTGGGATTTAGTAATAGCATGATGCCAATGAAAGCATATCCAGAACCTAATGCTTGTAATGGTTTTGTGGAAGTTAAAGATGATTCTGGGAAGATCATTTGCTCTAATTCAGATTATAGTAAAACAGACCAAGAAAGAATTAAAGTTCCTTGTTTGGGTTTAAAAGGAAAGAAAGGAGAAAAATTTCATATAAAATTTGAAACTTATTCGGAATTATACGGAAATTCTTCTGGTCAGGCTGATGCGGTTTATAGTTAAAATGGATTACCATGATTTAAGATTGATTTTTCTTGTGCAAATTCTTACAATTTTACTTGTCGTAAAATCTATAGCTTCAACTTATTTTGCTACTTACTATGCTTTACATAATCAAGAGGAAGTTATTTTGGAATATGCACAGCAATTATCTTATTTATCTTTTGCTCTATTAATTCCACTAGTCCTAATAGCTCTAAACTTAATAATTCCCATGTCAGAAAAGAAAAAGAAATATTTCGATATAATTTCTGTAATAATAATCTTTATTTTATTAATAATATGTTTTATGATTTAAAACAGAACGCTGTGAAATATAAATATTTTATATGATTTTATTTTTTAAATATAATCTTCAAAAAATGTAAATAAATTAATCCAAATAAACTGAACAAAGTAATCAACCCTATTGATATTGGAACTTTTATCATCCAAAAAACAGAATGAAAAATATCTTCTCCTCTTAATTCTAAGATTATCACAATTACAATTCCAGCGAAAATGGCATATACTAAATTTTTAAAAAATTCATAACTAATTTCTTTATCTCTTTTTGTTACCTGATGAATGATAATTCCTAACAGTAAAATAATTACAAGTAAACAAATACTCATTAATAATATCCACAGATAAACTATTATTAGGGGGTTCATGGTTTTGCTATTCAAAATAACTATAAAAAACTATCTGAGATGATTTTTATGACAAGTTTTATGAATATACTCAACTATTTTCCATTGTTTATTTGTCATGGGTTTAAATTGTTTTCCACAATCATCACAAATTCTTTTTTTCTTTTCCATGATTTACTTATCCTCCTCTTTTTTGCTTTTTTCTAATATTTCAATATGTGATTCATCTTCTTGTTTTTCTAAATCTACTTCTATTTCTTTTTCTGAATCTTCAAATTCTTCAGCCATATAGTTTTAATAGATGAATAAGTATATAAGTTTAACCATTACAAAAATTAAAAAACCAATAAAATAAAGCCAAAGACTTCTTTTTATACTTTTACTTTTCCTCTTTATTAATTCTCTATTTTTCTTATTTGCTATCATTAAAATTTTTAAATTTTTAATTCTCAAATCCACTTTTTTATTATTTTTTAATTCAGAGAGTAGATAAGTCATTTTTGCACCAAGATGAAAATCTTCTAATCTAAAAGCCTTAAAAACAAAGATGAAAGAAAGTATCATTAAAAATACAGCGATAAGAAAGGCTAATGAAGAGAAGGTCTTATCTATAAAGATCTCAGTATCTGATATAAGAAAATAAACTAAGAAAACTATAACAAACCCCATTATTATTTGAGATACATTAGAATATCTTTCTAAAATTTTACTCTGTTCATTAAATTGTCTAATAGCTTCATTTCTTATAGACTTTAAATTTCTTTCTTTAATTTTCATAAAAAAATTGGTAATAATACCTTTTTATTCTTTTCCCCACACCACACTACATATAAGAGGTATTACCCATATGGAATGCATAGGAATTTGCATATGGTTTCGAATAAGTTTTTTTGTTGTTTCGAATAAGATTTTTATAAATTTGCAAAGAAAATAAAACATTAAATGATACTTGAAAGGTAAAATTACCTAAAACTATAAATATTTTTCTGTCTTTATTATATCATGGTATGTGGAAAAGGACAATATTGGCCATATTATGAAAGAATAGGAAAAGGCAAAAGTAAAAGATATCACTGTGTATTCGAAAGCTGTGGTAGTCATATAGTAAAAAAGCTTTCAAGTATTTATTCACACATTGAAAGAACACACCGACCCGAGATCAATGAAATAAAAAGAAAAAAACAAGAAGAAGAAATACAAAAAAGAATAGCTAAAGAATTTGAAACTGAATTTGTAATTGTTGAAGAAACTCCAGAAGAAAAAAGATTGAGAGAAGAAAAAGAGGGATTAAAAAGAAAAAGGGATGAGGAACAAAGGCGAAAAGAAAAAGCGAGAAAGATAGAGATAGAAAATAAGGCTCAAAAAGAAATTGAAAATGAAAGAGTAAGAAGAGGGCTAATTGAGCTTTTGTTTTTATGCGAGATTTGTAAAATAAAAATATCTGATGCTAATCTTAATTTTATGATGTCAGAATTATTAAATTCATTTATACTGGAATAGGAAGAGTTTTAAATAATAAAAAATAATTTACATTATGGCTAAAAAAGAAGAAAACATTTTAGAAAAAATCTTAGAGTATTTAAAAGATATATTAAAGATTAATAAAGAGCATAAAGAAATAACTAAAGACTTAAATAAAAATTCAATGAAAAAGAAAGAACAAAGAGTTTGGAATTCTATAACTGTTTCTCTTATGATTCTAGCTATTATTTTAGGCGGGGGACTTTTATATTTATTGGCTTTTGATAGCAAGGTTAACCCTTCTTTAGAAATTGAGGTGTCTCCAGAAAAGATAATGCTTAATGAGAAGGGGGATATAAATTTTGAAATTAAATTTACAAATACTGGAGATAAAAATCTAAAGAATTTCGATGTTTTAAAGATGGACTTGTATAGACTGGAGGCAGAAAATTTAACATATAAGCGTCAAATAATTTTCTCCAACAGAGATTATACCCTCTCTTGTACTGGAGGATCTTCTTGGCAGAATGAGGGATCTCTACCAATTGATGGCTCATGCACCATAAAAACCAAAATGTCTGCGTGCCCAAATTGTTTTGATGACAAAGACAAAAAGGTTTATCTTTTAATATATTTTGATTCTGTTCCCCCTATCCAGAATAGAATGGCCAATATACCCCTATATTAATTGTTCAATTTAACAACATGCTCAAAACCTCTTATGGTTTTCATAAACAATTTTAAACCTGAATAGATATAAAATCATATGGATTTACAAAATATTTTAGAGGGAATAATAAGTAGTTTAATTGCCACTATGATATCTGGATTCATAGTCTTCTTATACTCAAAGTCAAAAGGTAAAAATAAGCTGATGGTTGGTAAAAGTCATAAGAAATTCGATATTTCAAAGATAAATGCTTTTGCAGTATTCTTATTCATTACATCCTTTTTTGCTGTTATATCTGCTTTTGGTTTTTATTATGAATGGGAAAAATTTCCTTATTTAGTCTTTATAACAATATTGCTTGGATTTCTTACAGCACTTATTTATAATAATCAATGTCCCAACTGCAAAAGAATATTTACAAAAATAACTCATGAACCAGAAATAATAAAAGAAGAAAAAAGAAAACATATACACATACCTTCTACAACTTATCTTTATTCTGATGGAACGTTCAAGAATAGAAAATCTAGTAATAGAAGAGAAACAATTATAGAAACAGTAAGAACACAAAAAGATAATTTTTCTTGCAGATCTTGTGGCCATAAATGGAAGAGTAATGCTTACGAAAGAAATTTAGATGATAAAAATAGTCCAAAAAATAATGTTGTAAAAACACGACATAAAAATCCTGATGATTCAATATTCTAAATAATTCTAACTAAATCTTAAATCACATCAAAGAATTAGAATTTTTTGGCAAGGTAGAAATTATCAAACATAAGAAAAGTGAGAAAACTGGAAGACCTTATACTAGTGTTAGGTTGAAGAACTAATCTTCAAAGATAATTTTTTTCAATTTTTTATAATCTTCGGGAGTAATTTTATTTATTGCATTAGGATTATTAATAATATCTCCCCTCAAAATAAACTTTATCTCTCCATTTAAATTAACTAATTGCGGTTTAAAATAAACTAGTCCTGAGATAAACTCTTTGTTTTTAATTACAGCATTATTCTTTCTAACAGTTTTAGGTTCAGTAGTTTCTCCAGTCTTATTATTTCTGTAAAACTCAACAGCTAAGCTCCCATAAAAACTATCTTCAATCATATATTCATCTATCATTGAACGAGAAGAATCTACAACTATTAGGAATAGATCTTTTCTTTTTTTATCTTTCATTTCATCAAAAGTCTTCTTAGAAAAAAATTGGCTCGATTTTTTACGAATAATATAATCTAATTTATTTTTAACAGCTACTGCTCCATTATCTATATGAACATTCCTATTTGTTTCTGGGTTTGCAAGCTCAAATAATATTTGTTTATCCAGTAATTCAATTGCCAAATCTGCGTTGTTATCTGTATTTGGAATTTTTGGTTCAAGAATAGAGTTATAATTAGGAAGGAATTTATTTGCAAAAATTATCTCACTAAAAGTATTCCAAAAACTACCTTCATTATCTAATCTTGACATTAGTTCTCTCGTATTATCTCCACTTTTTTTATTCTCAATAGTTTTAGATTTAATAATAAAATTTTCCATCTCCTGTAAATAGGTTTGTTTTAATTCATTGTCTCTTTGCCAACTACAAAGCCAAAACATAGGACTATATCTTTTATCTTTTTGTAATTTTTGTAATTTTAATTTTGCAATGTCATTTAACTCTTTAAATTTAGCAAGATTCTTATAAATCTCATCAAAATCAAACTCTCTTTTTCTAAACATGAATTGGCTCAATAACTCTTTGATATAATCAATTAGATTATCAAAAGTGTAATCTTCTAGTTTTTTATTCCTCTGATTTATGAAATCTTCGTTTTCGGCAATTTCCTGAACCTTCTCTGCCAAAGGTAAGAATATTTTGAACATCTTTTCTTTTTCATCCGTTTTATAAATTATTCCAACAATTTTATCTACTAACTTATAGAATAATTTGGCATCCTTATTTTTGATATCTTTTTCTAATAATTTGATAGTTGATTCTTTTATACGATGTTTTATTAACCTTTCAAAGATTCTTGGAAACAAGAAATTATAATTTAAAGATTTTTCAATAATTCCAATTTTTTTATAATTTTCTAAAAAATAATCTAAGAATTCGATATTCTTTTTACTTAACTCTTCCAATGAATAATCAAAGAATCTTACTTTAAATCCTAAATCCTTATTTATCCAATATATAAATAATTCTGAAATTTGTTTTATTTCTTGAGAAGAATAGTCTGATTTGTTGTGTGTTAGAGCATTTATTAATTCACCAATAGCATATTCATCGCAATCTCTTGTTAGTTCTGCTAATTCTAGAAGTTGCGTATTAGATAATTTCAATTTTTCCTTAAATATCCAAACCATACCATTAATACTACTTTTCTTTTTACTCATTAAATCTTTAATTTTTTTATAAAAAGAAGTTTCATCTATGGGATAAAGAAATCTATATAAGTTCATTAATTCCCTCAAAAATCTTTCATCATCAGACTGAGAAACAAAATCTAAAAAATCATATTCTTTTTCAGACAAATCATAATTATTATCTTTATCAAACAATCTTTCAGATTTAACCATAATTGCCTTTAAAATTGTTATTGTGTTGGGATAAATTAATTTTTTTTCTTTAATTAATTTTTCTAAAATTTTATTATCTTTTATTGAATATCCTCCTAAGATTAAACCAGAAATTTCTTTTAATCCTTCATTGTTGCGTTCTTTCTGAATCTTATTATATATTTTAATCCCAATATCTTTTTTGTTTTGTCCTAAATCAATTAGCATATTAAAGAAGGGTGTAGAAGCCATATCATTTTTAACCTTCAAATAAACTTTTTCTAGTAATTTAATATAATCTTCTTCCTCTGAAGCTATATCAAATAATATTTCTATAATGAATTGAAAATATGTCCACAAATCTGTCTCTAAAAGTCCCCCAAGTAGTTCTTTCTTTTTTTCAGTGGACAAATTTTTAGTAATTTCCAAATAGTTTTCTTTTTGTTCTTTAAATTTATATCTCACATCTTTAAGTTCTTTTATCATTCTTCTTTCACCTCGTAGTCATAATTTTGTAATTCCTGAACATTATGCTTAAATTTAATATTAATTTTTTTAGGTATTTTTGTTTTTTCTAAAAGATAACCTTCTATTTTAAAAGTACTTGGATGCCCAGTTCCCGAATCTTGCTTACCTAAAATACAAAGAATTTTTAATAATTCTTGTAAAATATCTTTTTCGGTAGTATTATCAAACTTTTTATCATATAAGCTTCTGATTATTTCGCTAACTGAACCAATAAATTCTTCTCCTGAACCAATAATTTCTATACCCCTTAAGTCATTTGGGATATTATTTATTATCTTTTTACCATTCAAATGAACTGAATCAATCAATATGAACTTTGTTTCATGTATCTCTTTTAGTCTAATAATCTCATCTAAATCGTGTAAAGCAAATTTCCCCTCAAAAGCATCTTCTTTTATTTGAGTAATTTTAGTGGAACAGAAATCTAACTTATCTATAGAAACAACGATAGTATTAACACCATCAATTATTTTATCATTTCCAGCTCCACAAAAAATTAATTTTTTATCTTTAAGAGGAAATATTTTTGAATTCTCATGTGTTGAAGCACGATAAGTATGCTGTGTATCCCCAATTACAATTCTCTGATTTCCCTTATCTAATTGAAAGGTTATTATGGAAGTCATAATAATCTAATACATTTGAACTTTTTATAGATTTATATGAATTTTTAAGTAAAAAGCCCACCCCCTTTCAACAAACCTCCCCACTGCCCGGTCGGGGCGTTTATATCTCTCCAATCCTCAAAAACACTTACTAATTCTCCAGAACCGAACGCTTTTGTGCTGGGTTCGGTGGGGGGCGTATAACATATTGCAAGGCAATATGTTTATTTCTTTAAGAATTCTAAGCCCGTTACGAGTTCGAATACAACAAATTGCTACGCAATTTGTGTTGCCAAAATTCTGAAAGAATTTTTAGCACTCGGTGGGGGTGTTTAATTAAAAAGGGTTATAAGACTTCTTTTAAATAATCAATTAAAACTTTATCTACATTCAATTTGATAGTTTTACTTCCTTCTACTTTATGGCCTAAAAAAGTAATTCCATCCATACTCACAGGAACAATCCTCACCTTTCTACCCCTATAAAAATCATATTCATTTAATTTTCTTTCTAAAACTTTTCCAGACGCAGATTTTTTAGTTTGATTAAGACCATTAGGATTAACTCTATAAAAATAAAGAGGATCAGAAATATGCTCAACACCAATTTCTGGCCATTTTCTTAAGAGCATTTCCAACAAAAAATCATAATCTTCTGACATTCCTTCTAAATTAGAATCAAATCCTCTTTGTATACTAGACTTTCTAAAAGCTCTAAGATGTCCAGGAAAATGAAAATGTAAAATATAATCTTTAAATTTTTTATGAATTTCTTGTTTTTTTCTTTCTATACTTTGTTTCCCATCCTCATCTATAACAATATGGTTTGTATAAACTATATTAGTTTTAGGGCTTTTATCAAAATAATAAACAGTTTTTTCTAAAGCCATAGGATGAAGAAAATCATCTGCATCTAATCCTAATAAGACCTCCCCCTTAGACTCTTTTAATAACCTGTTTCTAGTTGCACCGGTTCCTTGATTTTCTTGATGAAAAACTTTTATTAATTTAGGAAATTGTTTATGATATTTTTCAAGAATCTCTCCAGTTTGATCAGTACTTCCATCGTTAATTACAATTACTTCATATCTTCCAGGAAAAGTCTGTCTAATTGCACTTTGCAGAGACTCCTCTACAAATTTTTCAGCATTATACACTGGGACCATTATTGTTGCTTGAAGATTATTCATTTTAATCATAAAAGTTTTTTATATAATCTAGCTTCTTGTTTTTTTAATTTCCTGATATCAAATTTTTCTACACTTTTTCTCGCATTTGATTGAAGTTTTTCATAAAGAGAATTATTAGTTAAAATTTCATATATTTTTTCAGCAATATCTTCAGAAGATTCTGGGTTAGCGAGTAGTCCATTGTATTTATTTTTAATATAGTCGTTCATTGGTTGAATATCAGAAGTAACAACAGGAGTTCTGCATGCTAATGCTTCAATATAAACTAAACCAAATCCTTCAGAAACAGAGGCCATTGTAAAAGCATCTGCCCAAGAATAAAAATAAGGAAGCTTATCTTGACTTACATTGGTTATGAATTGGATATGATTTGCTTTAACCAATTTTACTTTCTCAGCAATTTTTTCTTTTGCATTTCCAAGATTGCCTATATGTAAATGAAGTAATCCAGGCAACTTATCATGAACAAGTTTAGAAGCTTTTACTAAATTTTCTAAATTTTTCTGCCAAGTTAACCTTCCAACAGAAATTATTTTATATTTTTCAGAATATTGTTCATTCAAATGATTCAATTCACTGCTATCCTCACAATTCTTAAATAGTGTTAAATCAATACCATCATAAACAAGATCTATTTTTCCCTCATCTATACCAACTTCTAAACATCTTTTTTTAACAGTTTCTGATGCACAAAAAACTCTATCTACATCTTTTGCCCCTTTCTCTGGAAACATATTATGGACAGAGGCAATTGAAGGAATATTATATTCCCCTCCAATTTTCCCAGACAACTCTGCAGCCCATGCTCCATTATAAGCTCTTACTAAATCTGGTTTAACTTTTTCCATAACCTCTTTAATACCTTTCAAATTTCTATCAGAAGGAAATACTTTAAAACCAGAAAATTCAAAAGGAGTTTCAGAATTTTCTTCAACACCCAAAAAAGCTACTTCAAATTCGCTATTAGGATTATAATAATTATATCTCTCTTTTCTTGAATATCCTTTTTTATCATATGCTTTTAAGGGATCATTGGGAATAACAAGTAATTTTGGTTTAACCATTTTTAATTAACAATTTTTCTTCCCCATAATCTTATTATACAATTTAATATAATTATCAGCCATAATTTCAGAAGAATAATTTTCTACAGCAAAGGATCTTATCTTATTAGGGTCAAGATAGGAAAGTTCCATTAATCTTGATGGTACTTCTTCTAAAGAAGAGATATTTAGTCCAGCAATATTTTCTTTAACCATCTCCTCAGAAACACTTCCTTTTACCCCTAAAATAGGAGTACCAGACAATAAAGATTCCATAATTACTCCTGGACAAGCATCTATACTTTCTTCAACTTCTAATTTTCCAAGAAACTGCGTAAACCGTGCATGCTGATACAAAATCTTTTTCTCTAAATCAGTTGAAGAACCAAAATTAATAATTTTCCCTCTACCAAAAGAGTATTCTCCACAAATCATATCTTTCAAGAATGATTCTTTATAGGAAGAAATATCTACATCAATTCTTGGCTTTATTTTATTTTTAAAATAATTCTCTGGACCATGTCCTCTTAATGCTTCTGTAGAGAGAACTAAATCTAATCCTATCTTTTTTGCTAAATTAATAGCAACACTATGCCCTTTAATTGGATTAAGATTACCTATAGAGAAAAAGAAAGGCCGTTTCTTAGTTATATTATCAACAGGACAGTACAAGATGGGGTTTTCACCATTGTAAATAAAATGCATACTTGGATTAAGAGTTTGAACTTGGTTTTGTGAAACCCCATGAAAATAAACATTAGGATTGTCTTTAAATTGAGTATAAATTTCTTCTATAATTGGTGTTAAAGCGTGTCTTACAGAAACAAGAACAGGAGTATCTCTTTCTGATAATTTCTCAATCAAATCAGAATTTTCATAATTATGAATATTAATAAGGTCATAATGTTGGCTATCTATTAATTTAATTGTTCTTTGATTAATATTTGGTAATTTTTTTATTTTGTCTCTAAGATGGTCATAATCCTTATTACTAGATAGACATCTCCCACAAATTTTTTCTAAAGGAACATTTGTTTTAGAATCTCCTGAAGCAAAAAGAGTTAAATCTATACCTTTTTTAACTAACTCTTTTGATAAGGCATCAATTCTTCTCTCAGCACCCCCATAACCAAAAGGAGGAATAGATACATAAGGTGCAGCAATTAATGCTACTTTCAACTTCTCTCTTCCAATTTGATTCATCTTCATCTTCCATCATATCACCCCTAAAAATTTAATACGAACGAATAATAAAACAAGTTTTTAAACCTTTCTCCCCTCTTGTCCCTATGAAACCGCGTTATAGCTTTTCCTCGCGTAGGACTAAAAGAGCTACAAAATCTCCAAAACTTAGAAAACAAAAAGAGAAATATCCTTCTCTTGTAAAAAAAATAGTTGAAACTTCAGATATAATTCTTGAAGTTCTAGATGCAAGATTTGTTTCTGACACAAGAAATTCTGAATTAGAAAAAGAGATAAAAAAATTAGATAAAAAAATAATTTATGTTTTAAATAAATCAGATTTAATTAAAAAACAGAAAAAACAAAATCTATCTAATTATGTTTTTGTCTCATGTAAATTAAGAACAGGTATTAAAAATTTAAGAGATAAAATCAAGATTACAGCAAATAAAATAAAAAAACAAAAGAGTGTTGATGATAAAACAACAATAGGAATAATAGGTTATCCAAATACAGGAAAAAGCTCTTTGATTAATTTATTAATTGGAAGGAGTTCAGCAGGAACAGGGGCAGAAGCAGGTTTTACAAAAGGAATACAAAAATTAAGATTAAGCCAAGATATAATTCTACTTGACACACCAGGAGTAATCCCAGAAAAAGATTATTCAAGTGCAGAAAAACAGGCAATAATAAAACACACTATTGTTGGGGGTAGGTCGTACAGTAAAGTCAAAGACCCTGAACTTGTAATAGCTAATCTAATAAAAGAATATAGGGGAGTTTTAGAAAAACATTATAAAATAAATGCAAAAGGAAACTCAGAAATTTTATTGGAAAAATTAGGAAGAAAAAAAGGGTTTCTAAAAAAAGGCGGCAAAGTTAATGAAGACAAAACAGCAAGATTTATTCTAAAAGACTGGCAAATGGGGGTAATTAGATTATAAAAACCATAAAATTTATAAAGATTATATTTCTTATAAAGATATGGAAATGACCACAATTGCTTTAAGTAAAGATATAAAAAACAAGATAAGTGAATTTGGAAATAAAGGAGAAACTTTTTCAGATATATTATCAAAATTATTAAAGAGTGCTGAGCAGAGATTATTTTATGATGTTTTAATGTCTGAAGAAGGTTGTGTTACAATAGAAGAGGCGATTAAAGAAGCAGAAAAAAGATGGCCAAAGTAATAATTACTAAAAGCCTAAAAAATGAGATTTTTAAAAAATTCAAAAAAGAATCTAAAAAAATATTCAAATCAATTTATTCTTTAAAAGAGAATCCAAAAAAAGGAAAA
>JAFCDK010000055.1 GCA_017609745.1 Candidatus Pacearchaeota archaeon | reverse complement strand
GCAATAATCTTATCTGCATTTTTAAAAGCTTTTATTTTTAACCACCTAACGACTGAACCTTTTCTAATCATATCATGCTGAACTGAAA
Organism: Candidatus Pacearchaeota archaeon; assembly: GCA_017609745.1. Lineage (GTDB taxonomy): Archaea > Nanobdellota > Nanobdellia > Pacearchaeales > GW2011-AR1 > JAFCDK01. The sequence goes on along the minus strand of JAFCDK010000055.1, from coordinate 3,325 downwards.
CCACCTTCTTATTTAAACTAATATTTACTAAATAACCCAAAATATCAGATTGATATAAAGAAGTAACGATAGTATCTGGATTAATTTTTATTATAAAAAAAATCAATCTTAAAAGAATAAAAGGAATGCTTAAAAACCATACTGCTTTCAAAAAAAACGACGAAGGATATTTTTTAGGGCCAAAAAAGAATACAGGACACCCTAAATCTCTAAAATCTTTTTCCATTGGCCCAGATCCTAAAATCGTTATAATATTTATATCAAACTTATTTTTATCTAAATTTTTTAACAAATCTAATAGCATTCGTTCTGTTCCGCCAATTAAAAAATTGTTCCATATAAAAACTAATTTCTTTTTTTCCATAGAAGCATTAAAAATATTACTTTAATCTTTTATCGTCTATATGAATAGGTAATGGCCATGAAGTTAATAAATTTTGTTGTAATTTTTGTATTATACCTCTGTTCACTCTTGTCTTATTTTCTTCTTTCTCAAATCTTTTTTCTATCTCTTCGGATAAAGGAATGTAAGACCTAAAATCAAAAGGCTTATATGGCTTAATATTTACAGAATATAAATAATCATGAAATTTAGTATCGTCTCCAGCTAAATTATCAGAAAATTTAACCCATAGAGAGGCTTCATTATAAGCATGTGACACAATCAAGCCATGTAAAGAACTAGAAATGGTTTTTTCACATTTATTTATGTCGTCTATGACTTTTTCTATAGGATCGAAGATATTAATTATTAAAAAGTGCTTATTTTTACCTATTTGATCTTTTACATAACTATAATCTATATAATGAGGAATTATACCAATTTTGTAATTTTTAATAATATCTTTTGGTTTATATATCAATGGGAGTAATAATGCTGGATCACCATAAGTTTCAGGACAATTATATCCAAGTTGAATTAATCTTTTTCTTGTTAATGGACCTCTTACGGCTAAAATCTTTTTGGGTCTAATAACATTTTCATCTTTTTTTATAATGCCAGATCCAAAAACAATAGCATTATGGCTAGATCTATCTAATATGCTTCCTGACATCATGTAATAAGTTTTATTACAGTATTCATTTACTCTAAATGGTTTCTCGCCAGTCAATTTTTCAATTAAATATGGGGTTAATTTATCGCCAAAATTAGGTATCTTCTCACTTGAAAACCATAAGGCTCTAATATGGTTAGAAGAATTGAAAACTCCAGTTCGCTTTATAAACTTCAATATTTTATACAAGGTTTCTTTAAAACCATCTTTTTTAAAACTATTGATGCCTCTTCTAAAAATTGATTCTTCCTGTTTCATTATTAAAATTGTAGTTTTCTAAACCTTATTTGCAATAATTTATTTAAAACACCCAATCTTACAAAACGTTTAGTAATTTGAAAAGATAAAATATTATCGCTAGTATTTATTTTCGCAACTACGCGGAGAAATTCATTTTTCCAGTAATTAGCATATTCTACTTTATCTATTCTTTTATAATATTGATAAATCCAAAAACACGTATTGGCGTCAATAAATAATTTTTCTTTTTTATCTTTAGTTGACCAAGATCCTCCTGAATGAATCCTATATCTGCCAGGTAAGATAGAATCTCCGAGCCATTTTCCTTTTCCATATAAACCTAATCTTGAAATAATAAAACGATGGCTCCCTACCATTTTGCGCAATTCAATTGGATAATCCTTCAAAACGTTTCTAAAACATAAACTATGTAAAGGAATTATGGGTCCTTTTATTAATTCCTCTCTACTAAAATCTTTCTTAGGCCCATATTTATGGTTAATAATGATGCCTTCTTCATTAATTATTTCAGCATCTTGATAACAAACAGAATAATCAGAATTAGTTTCTAAAAAATCAACTTGCTTTTGTAATTTATTTGGATCGACCCAATAATCATCGCCTTCACAAACAGCAATATATTTACCATGACAATGATTTAACGTCCGGATAAAGTTTTCTACTGCTCCTAAATTTTTTTTACTAAGAAATAATTTTATTTTATCTGGATATTTTTTTTGATAATTTATTAAAATTTTCCTCGTTTTATCTTTAGAGCAATCCTCCCCAATAACTATTTCATAAAAAAAATTCACTTTTTGTTTTATTATACCTTCAAGACATTCTCCGATAAATTTTTCATGATTATATGCAAGAATGCAGATACTTATTATAGGTATATGTTTGATAAAATTTGCCATTTAATATTTTTGTAGTAAATAATACAAATAAGGTCTTAAACTTTCCAAAATAATAAAGACTCAATACTGTCTAAACTAAAAACAGGAATCTTTAATGTATCAAGAACTGCTTTACGTTCAGCAAATGAATCATCGATAAAAATTGAATCCATATTTTTTATGTATTTTGCCTTATTTTGATTTTCTTCTATTAAAATAATATCATCAAATAATAAATCACTAATTGCAAATTTAGATAAAGTTTTTTTAATATCTTCCTTATGTCTTGAAATCAAAATTATTTTTTTGCCCATATTTCTAGCTTGGTAAAGAAATTTTATTACATCTGTATTAACTTTATTATTACAAATAATAGTATCATCCAAATCAATATAAACACAAGAATACTGCTTTCTGAAGAAAAATCTTGCAAATAGCGCACGATCTATTTCAATATCAAATTTATTTCTCAAAATACTAATACCCTTTCCCATTTTATCAAATAAAGATAGCTCTACGAAATTAGTCCCCAAAACTCTGTACAAAGACATAGTTCCAGCAATTCTTGGAGCAATTTCCATTAGAACAAGTTCCCCATTTGCTCTTTCTTTAACTTGGTAAAACCAAGCGCCTTGAAACGAAAGTGTTTGATTTATTATTTTGGCTAATTTTTGAAAACTAGAATTTATTACTGGCTTTGAGTGCACACTAATACCATTAGAGATTCTTATTCTTTCTCGACCTTCTGCAAATAAAAGATTGCCATTTCTGTCTGTAAAACAATCTATTGTATATTCTTTTCCTGGTAAAAATTCTAAAATGAGAAGCGTGTGGTCTTTTTCAAGATAAAAATTAAGCTCTTCTTTTGTACTAGCCTTATACGTTCCTTTTGTTCCCTGGCCTATTTCTGGTTTTAAAAAAACTGGAAAATTAATCTTTTGATCTCTATTATAAATTATCGGCGTAGGAATAATATTATTAAAAACTTCATATGTTCTTTTTTTAGATCTACATATTTTACAAGTTTCAAGGCAAGAAGTAATAATTGTTGCCTTAATTACTTCTTGGTTTTCTACCATTTTTAGAAGAACGGAGTCATGAGCAGGTATTATAAAATCAATTTTATACAAC
>JAFCDK010000012.1 GCA_017609745.1 Candidatus Pacearchaeota archaeon | reverse complement strand
CTTTTTTTGAAAATCTTATTTGTATCAAACCTCTTTTTTCCATAAATTAAAAAGAGAAAAGAGGTTTTTATTTCTTTCTTCTCTTCTTTTTCCTTACCTTAGGTTTCTTCATTGTTGCTTTTATTGCTGTCTTTTTTCCACCTAATTTAGAAAATAAAAAGATGTAAAGTATTGGTAAAATACCCAATGTAATATGATTAAAAAGTATTACTATTAAAAATATTACAAACCAGGAAAGACTTTTCTTTTGAGCAGATTTCCATAAAGCAATTCCTTCCCAAGCTAAACTCCAAGATACAGCAATTAAAAGCCAATATGGATTTATTCCAAATATAGCTGATGCATCAAATATTTCAAACATATTAATTTACCTCCTTTCATCTCTTTTTAGTTTTCTTCTTAAATTTAAATACTTTCTTGCTATAAAACATTTTATTGGATATTCTAATCTATATCCCACTAAATCTTCTGTTCCTAATATCTATTAATCCAGTGTCTATTGTAGCAATATCTTCTATATGTTTTTCAACTTTTTCTAATCTTCCTAAATTTCCTAATTTAATTAAAATAACCACCATGACTCATTTTCTTTTCCTTTTTTTTATAACTTTCTTTTTAATTTTCTTTTTCTCAATTTTTTTCTCAGGTTTTATTTCCTTGAAACCTGTATATTTCCATAAGGCTTTTGGCACTTTAATTCCACCTTGCGGTGTTTGATTATTTTCAATTAAACATATCATTAATCTAGGAAGTGCTAATCCAGAACCATTAAGAGTATGCACAAATTTAATTTTGCCGTCTTTAGATTGGTATCGGGTATTCATTCTTCTTGCTTGAAAATCAGTGCAATTAGAACATGAAGAAATTTCCAAATATTTTTTCATTGCCGGGCTCCAAATTTCCAAATCATAAGTTTTTGCAGAAGCAAAACTTGCATCTTTTGTTGCAAGAAGAAATTTCTTATAATGTAAATTTAATTTTTTTAAAATTTGTTCAGCATTTTTTGTCATTTCTTCAAGAAGTTTCCAAGAATCTTCTTGCTTGCATATATAAACCATTTCAACTTTTTCAAATTCATGTAGCCTGAATAAACCTTTTTCACCCATATGTTTTCCAGTTTCTGTTCTATAACATTCTGTAAATGCAAAAAATTTCTTTGGCAGGTCTTTTTCTCTTAAAGTTTCTTCAGCATAAATATTAGTTACAGAAACTTCTGCTGTAGGAATAAGAACTAAATTATTTTTTTTTGTAAAATATAATTCATTTTCAAATTTTGGCAAGTTGCCTGTTCCAAAACCCGATTTTTTATTAACTAATTTGGGAGGATTTATTTCAGTTAATTTATTTTTCTCATGAAAATCCATCATAAACTGAACTAAAGCTCTTTGCAATTTAGCCCCCTTGCCTTTTAAAATATAAAATCCCTCGCCAGAAATTTTTGCAGAACGTTTAATATCAATTATATCTAATTTTCTACCAAGTTCTAAATGAGATTTTACATTCTTTATTTTTGGAATTTTTCCCCATTTTAAAACTTCTTTATTTTTTTTCTCATCACCAATAGGAATTCCTTTATCTTGGATATTTGGAATAACAGAAACAAGATACTCTATTTGTTTTTTCAATTCTCTTTCTTTTTCTTCATTTTTTTTAAGTTTCTCAGAAAGTTCTTTAGCTTTTTTTATCAATCTTTTTGCTTCTACCCCCTTTTTTTGTTTTTTAGTTTGATTAATATTTTGTGATATTTTATTTCTTTCATTTCTCAATTTATCATTCTGTTTTTTTAATTCTCTCCATTTCCCGTCTAATTGCAAAATTTCTCTAAGATTAATATCATAACCCCTATTTTTATTATTTCTTTCAACAAGTTTAGGCTCATCTCTTATTAATTTTATATCTAACATAAAAGAAATAATTAAATATGATATTTAAATGTTATCAAAAGAAAGATTTTTCAAATCAGAAACTTTCTGTATTTTCTTTAGATTATTTTCTGTTCGTTCTTCTTGAGATTCTCGTAAATTTGTTATTGCCGGAATAAAATGTCTTCTTGTTGGACTAACTACTGACTTAATTATTATTGGTTGTATTATAATTGACCTATTTAAATCTTCTTTATAAATTCTTTTTGGAAAATCAACTAAATATTTATCAGTTAAATACCCAACTCCAATACCTAATACAAGCCCCCCAATTGTTGCATATAAACTGGTTAAAAGTTGTTCTTTTCTTAACATGGTGATTTCTTTATCCAGAAATCTTAGCTTATAAACTTTTATATTATCCACTACTATATTAAAAACTCTTTGCGAAAATTTAAAAACACTATTTTCTTATATAAAATATGTTTGAAAATATTTTAGAAGAGGTGACAAATAATCTTGTTAGCGCATTAGAAGCTATCCCAAATCCTTATAATAAAGTGATTTATCTTTTTTTATTTACTTTACTTATTATTATTTATGCTATTTGTGTCTGGAAATTTTATCAGTTTATATCTAAAAAAAATATTTTAGAACTTAATTTAGGCCAATATAATAAAACAGAATATCCCTTTCTCACTAAATTTTTAGCCAGCATATTATATCTTATAGAATATATATTCATACTGCCTTTTGTAATTTTTATTTCATTTATAATTTTCTCAACTATATTATTATTCCTTGCAACCCAGCAAGAAATTGAGCAGATATTATTAATTTCAGCAGTTGTTATTGCAGCAATAAGAATGGCTTCTTATTATAAAAGAGATTTAGCAAGAGATTTAGCTAAAATGTTTCCTTTAATGATTTTAACTATTTTCTTAATAACACCGGGATTTTTTGAAGTTAATCATTTTGTAGAACAGATTGCAAAAATACCTTCTTTATTTGGAAATATTATTATTTATCTTATCTTTATAATTGCATTAGAATTTGTTCTTAGAACTCTTGATTTAGGAGCTTCTTTGATTTTTGGGGCAGATGAAAGAAAGGAGTAATCAACAAACAAAATATAAGAATATTAAAATCCACTCACAACATTTTTATACTAATTCTTATTTTTTAATCAATGAAAGAGGTAAAAAAATCCTGGCATTCTTTAAAAGAAAAAGAAGTTTTGAGACAATTAGGTTCTAATGAAAAAGGGCTAACTAATAAAGAGGCGCGAGTCAGACTTATCAAATATGGAGAAAACAAACTGCCAGAAAAAAAGAAAAAAAGCCAAATCTGGCTTTTTATTAAAGAGTTTCATAGTGTCCTAATTTATATTCTGCTCGTTGCAGCATTAATTTCTTTTTTAGTAAAACATTTAATTGATATGGTCCTCATTCTCACAATTGTTTTGATAAATGCCACAATTGGTTTTATTCAAGAAAGAAAAGCAGAAAAAGCAATTGCCTCACTTAAAAAAATGATTGTAGCTTATGCAAAAGTTTACAGAGACGGAAAACTTGTTAAATTACCTACAAATAAACTTATTCCAGGAGATATTATTTTTCTTGAAGAAGGAGATAGAATTCCTGCTGATTGTCGCCTTATTGAAGTAAAGAATTTCAGAACAGATGAGTCTTCTCTTACAGGAGAATCAACCCCTATTGATAAAGAATTGAAAATTCTCCCTATAAAAATTACTTTTGTTGATAGGATAAATATGATATTTATGGGAACAATTGCTGTGGCTGGCAGTGCAAAAGCAGTTGTTGTTGCAACAGGCGCAAAAACAGAGATTGGAAAAGTAGCTCAATCAATAACAGAAATTAAGCCTCCAAAAATGCATTTTGAAAAAAAAGTTGATGAACTTGCAATTCAAATGGGTCTAATTGCAATCCTCGGTGCTGGCTTAACTTTTTTGATTGGTTTTTTCATAAGAAAGTTTGGATTTTTTGATATTTTCTTATTTACATTAGCATCTTTAGTTTCAGGAATTCCAGAAGGTTTGCCAGCTGTATTAGCTATAGTTCTCTCAATAGGCGCTTATAGAATGGCTAAAAAAAACGCAATCATAAGGCACCTTCCAGCAGTTGAAACTTTAGGGGTTGCAACAGTAATAGCGACAGATAAAACAGGAACTTTAACTCAAAACCAGATGACAGTAGAAAAAATACTCATTCCTAGCCAACCTGAAATTTCTGTTTCTGGAAAAGGCTGGACACCTAAAGGAAACTTTTACCAAGGTAAAAAATTAATTGATATAAATAAAAATTTTCAACTCCAAAAACTTCTTCAAATAGCAACCCTCTGCAATAATAGTCAATTAACAAAAACAGATGGAAAATATAATATAATTGGAGACCCAACAGAAGTTGCTTTAATTGTTGCTGCAAGAAAAGCAGGAATAGATAATAAAAAATTATTAAAAAAAATTCAGAAAATTGATGACTTACCATTTAACCCACAATTAAAATATCGGGCATCTTTATCTGTGCTTATTAAAGACAGAAAAAAAGAAATTTATTCTATTGGAGCATTTGAAAAAATTCTTGATGTTTGTAAAATAAATGTAAAAAGAAAAAAAGAATTTTTAGAACAAGGAGAAAAAATGGCTAGACAAGGGCTTAGAGTTTTAGGTTTAGCTTCAAAAAAAATGCCAAGTTATCTAAAAAAACTTGAAGAAGGTTATATTCATGACATGGATTTTGTAGGTTTTGTTGCTATGAAAGATCCTCCAAGACCAGAAGTTAAAGAAGCTATTAAAAAAGCAAGGAACGCGGGTATTAGAATTATAATGAAAACAGGAGACCATAAAGAGACAGCTCTTGCAATTGGAATAGAAGTTGGTTTATGTAAAAAAAATTGCAAAGTTTTAACAGAAAAAGAACTTGAAAAAATGTCAAAAAAACAATTTTCTAAAGCAGTTAAAAAAGTTTCAATTTTTGCAAGAGTTACGCCAAATATGAAAATGAAAATTATTTCAGCTTTACAAAATCAAGGAGAGATTGTCGCAATGACTGGTGATGGTATTAATGATGCTCCTGCTCTTAAAAAGGCAAATATCGGTGTTTCAATGGGCATTATTGGAACAGATGTAGCCCGTGAAGCAAGCGAAGTTGTTCTTGCAGATGACAATTTTGCTTCAATAGTTAATGCAATTGAAGAAGGAAGAATTGTTTTCCAGAATGTTAGACAAACAAGTTTCTTTTTAATAACAACTAATATAGCAGAAGATGTAACAATTATTGGCTCGCTCATACTTTTCATGCCCCTGCCACTTTTACCAATTCATTTATTATGGTTAAATCTTGTTACAGACGGTTTAAATGATGTTGCTTTAGCAACAGAACCAGGACACCATGACGTTCTCATAGAAAAACCAAGAAAAAAACAGGAAAAATTAATTAACAAAGATTTAATTCCTTTTTTGATTCTTACAGCAGGTTTAATGGCAATATGCTCAATTCCTTTATTTAGATATTTTCTTCCAAATGAAATTAAAGCAAGAACAGTTGTATTTATTTCTATGTCTTTTTTTCAATTATTTAATGTGTTTAATATGCGTTCATTAAAAAAATCTGTTTTTAAAATAGGAATTTTTACAAACAAGTTTATAAATTGGGCAATATTCAGTTCTATTGCATTGCTCCTTGCAATTATTTACATCCCATTTTTTGCAAATATATTCCAATTTACACCAATTAGTTTAATTGAATTCCTAATAATAGTTATTATTTCTTCTTCTATATTATGGTTTGGAGAAATATATAAATATCTTAAGAGAAATGGAAACAGTGAATGAGAAAAGAAGTAAAAATATGAATATGTATTCATAACGAAACATTTAAATACCCTAATGAATATGTATTCATAATTAAATTAAGCCTAAAACTCAAATTAGGCAGGAGAAAAAAAATGCCACAAGGAGATGGAACAGGTCCTGCTGGACAAGGTCCAATGACAGGAAGAGCACTAGGATATTGTGCTGGATATAATTCACCAGGATTCACAAAAGGAATTCCTGCAGGTGGAAGAGGATTTGGACGAGGGTTTGGTAGAGGAAGAGGATTTGCATGGAGAGCAAGAACTATTCCAATACAAAACATCCAACCAGCAGAGCTTACAAAAGAACAAGAAAAGAAAATCTTAGAAGCAGAACTTGCAGAACTTGAATCTGAAAAAACTGAAATGCAAAAAAGATTAAAAGAATTAAAATCCAAATAATAAAATGTCAAAAACACAGTTTGCGCAAGCAGTATCTAAAGCAGGAAAAATGCTTTGGCGAGTATTTCCGATTATATTTGGAACAATTTTACTTGTAAGTTTAGTAAATACTGCTCTACCTAAATCTTTTTTTCTTTTAATTTTTCAAAATAATCTTTTATTAGACCCAATTGTTGGTTCTTTAATTGGAAGCATATTAGCTGGAAACCCTGTAACAAGTTATATTTTAGGGGGAGAATTTTTAAAACAAGGGATTAGTTTAATTGCTGTCACAGCGTTTATGGTTGCGTGGGTTACAGTCGGAATTATCCAGCTTCCAGCAGAGTCAATGATACTTGGAAAAAAATTCGCTTTTTTAAGAAATTTTACAGCATTTATTTTATCAATAATTGTTGCTATAATAACTGTATTAATCTTAGGAGTTATATAATGAAAATAAAAGATAAATTAAAACAAATTCAAGTATCTTGGTGGTTTTTCATAATTATATTGCTGATTTATATCTGCCTATTTTTTATAAATAAAAATTTGTTCAATGAATCTTTTTTATTTTTTATTAATCTTCTGCAAAAAATAATCCCAATTTTTTTCCTGGTTTTTATTTTAATGAGTTTAACAAATTATTTTATAACCCCAAAATTTTTATTAAAACATCTTGGAGAAAAAGGAATTAGAAAATGGTTTTATGTTATTATTGGTGGAATCTTATCATCAGGACCAATTTATATGTGGTATCCTTTGCTCGCAGATTTAAAAAATAAAGGACTTAGTTATGGATTAATTGCCTGTTTTTTATATAATAGAGCTATAAAACTTCCATTAATTCCTTTAATGATTTATTATTTTTCGTGGCAATATATTTTAATACTCGCGGTTGTTATGATTTTTATGTCGGTTGCTCAGGGAATATTAATAAATAAAATTATGGAGGTTAAAAAATGAAAATTGCTATAGCATCAGAAGAAAAAAATGAAAAAGGTGAACCAAGTTTGCGTGGTGGTCGAGCTCCTTATTATTTAATTTTTGATAATAAGAAACTGACAAAAACAATAAAAAATGTATTTGCAGTTGGTGGTGGTGGAGCAGGATGGAGTGTTGCTCATATGCTAGCAAAAGAAAAAGTTGAGCTAGTAATTGCAGGAAGAATTGGTCCAAATATGCAGTTTGCTTTAAAAGAAAAAAAAATTAAATTTAAAGAAACTTCTGGAAAAATCAAAGAAATTTTAGAAAAGATTGAATAGAATATATGAATATTTAAATTAAATAATTAAATAAATTCAGGAGGTAAAAATGGAACAAAGTTTAGAATTGGTTGTAGAAAACCCAGGAAATAAATTTGAAGAAATTGGAAACAGAATCTATGAACAAATATCTGATTTATATGAAAACGTAATTGATGGAATAGAAATAGTTTATGGAAATATTTTAGCAATGGGGTATGGGAAAAAAAGTGGGGGTGGTGGAGGAAGAGGAATGCCTGGAGGAGGTAGAAGAAATATAAACAAAGGGCCTTGTACAAGCGGAAAAGGTGGAGGGTATGGTAAAGGTGGAGGACAGGGTGGAGGACAAGGAAGAAAATAAAAATTTTAAATGCATATATTAGCTAAAAAATATTTTGAAAAAGTCTTAAAAAACTTAAAAATTTTAGGCTTAAACAAAAATTGTAGTTACTATCCTTGTCACTCAAAACTTGAAGATTGCACATGGTGCTATTGTCCTTTTTATCCTTGCGAAGACGAAACTTTAGGAGAATATATAATAAATAAAAAAGGAGAAAAAATTTGGTCATGTGAAAATTGCACATGGATTCATCGCAAAGATGTTGCTCAAGAAATATTGAATGAATTTAAAAAATTGGGAATTACAAACCCCTATCAAATAGAAAAATATCATCAAAAGTTAATAAAAATTAAAGAAAGAATTAAAGAAAAATATAACTCTTTCAAAAAGAAAATAGAAATTTAAAATATGAAAGTAAGAATTGACAAGGAAAAATGTTTATAGTGTTGGGCACGTATATCTACTTGTCCAGAAGGTTTTGAGTTAGTAAAGGGTAAAGTAGAAAATAAAAATAAATTGAAAATGGCATTATTTAAAAAAAAGTGCACATATTGCGGTTCAAAAATAAATAAAGGAGAAGAAATATGGGAAGAAGTAAAAATTCCTGAATTTACACAAATCTGTCTCCAGCCATTTTGCAGTGAGGAACATGCAGAACTCTTTAAAAAAAATATTAAAGGAACTAAAAGAACAAGTTACTGCCCCCGTTGCGGGATGTAAATAAAATGATAAATATAAGCAAAAATAAATGTATTGGATGTGGGCTTTGCATTGATAAATGTCCTGTAAATGCAATTTCTATTAATAAAAAAGGATTTGCAGTAGTTGATAAAAATAAATGTATAAATTGTGGATTATGCATACAAACTTGCCCACAAAAAGCAATAATAGATATTAAAGAAAAACTAATATTTGCTATTGGCACTGACAACAGTAAAATAATAAAACAAGATGGCCATGTTGGAATGTCTAAATATTATTTAATATACCAATATTTAGAAGGAAAATTAATTTTTAAAGAAAAAAGAGAAAATATTAAATATCAAGAAGATGAAAGATTAATTCATGGAGATCCTGAAAAAGCAAAAAAAGTTGGAGCAGTTTTAAAAGATGTTAATGTTCTCGTAGGAAAAAGAATTGGCCCAAATATTAGCCGGCTAAAAAATAAATTTGTTCCAGTTATAATTAGAGAGCCAGAAATTAAAAAAGCAATTAAAATAATTAAACAAAATATTAATGAAATCATTGAAGAAAAAAATAAATCAGAAAGATGTGGAATAATTTTAAAATGAAATATAAAATAAATAATCAAAAATGTACTGGATGTAGGCTTTGTGTCAGCAAATGTCCTGGAACAACAAAAATAGGAGCAGATGGGAAAGCGATTATAATAAACCAAGAAAAACTTGAACAGTGTGGAGGAGAAAGTGTCTGTCCTTTCGGAGCTATTGAAAGAGTAGATGGAAAAAAAGAAATAGAACAAGAATCTAAAATTGAAGAAAGGACAAATGTCAATCAAAGGGTTGGTATGGGTAGAGGGCAAGGATTTGGACAAGGTGGTGGAATAGGTGCAGGTAGAGGAAGAGGAATGGGTCTTGGACCTCGAGATGGCAGAGGAATGGGTAGGGGTGGCGGGGGTAGAAGAAGATAAAAAATATTAAAACATTAAAATCTTAAATAAATAATAAAAGAATTAAATAAAATAAAGAAGAAAATAAAATGCCAACTTATGAATATAAATGCCAAAAATGCGGTAGCAGAAAACTTGAAAAATTATAATATAAAATGAAAAAGAAAATCATGCCCCCAACATATTTTATACTTTTTTTAGTTTTTTCTATATTATTGCATTTTATTTTTCCGATTAAAAAAATTATATTTGTTCCATATACTTATTTGGGCTGGATATTAATCATATTTGGAATAATTTTGAATATTTGGGTCGATAATATTTTTAAGAAAATTAAAACAACAGTAAAACCATATGAAGCCCCTTCTAAATTAATTATTAAAGGTCCTTTTAAAATTAGCAGACATCCAATGTATTTGGGTATGGGTTCAATATTATTAGGTGTAGCGATTATTCATGGAACTTTAATTACATTTATTTTTCCAATATTGTTCTTAATCTTAGTAGAAATAATTTTCATTCCTTTAGAAGAAAAAAATATGGAAAAAAAGTTTGGAAAAAAATATTTAGAATATAAGAACAGAGTTCGGAGGTGGATATAATGCCTCGCCCAAGAAGAATCAGGAGAATATTTTTTGAACCAGATGCAACTTATTTTAAGCCAGCTGGAGTTTTAATGAATAATTTGCAGGAATCTATTTTAACAAAAGACGAGCTTGAGACAATTAGATTAATAGATTATGAAAACCTTTCACAAACAAAAGTTGCAAAAAAAATGAAAATTTCACAACCAACTCTTTCGCGGCTTTTAACTTCAGCAAGAAAAAAAATAGCAGATGGTTTAATTAATTCTAAAGCAATTAAAATACAAGGAGGTGTTTATAAAATGGTTCAACCAAGAGGAAGAGGTTTAGGGTTTGGACAGGGTGCAGGTAGAGGAGCAGGTCGAGGTAGAATGGGTGGACCTGCAGCAGCAGGTCCCGGAGGACAATGTGTTTGTCCAAAATGTGGAGCAAAAGCAACCCACAAAATAGGAATTCCGTGCTACCAGCAAAAATGTCCAAAATGTGGAAGTCCAATGACAAGATGATAGAAAAAGAAAGAAATTAAGATTGTGGAATTATTTACTTCCCTTCTCTTTTAGGATGTTCATGGCCAATTATTAATCTTTCTTTGAGACTTAAAATTTGTTTGATTTTTTCCTTATCATAGCCTGCTTTATTTAATTTATGCTTTTCAATTAAAGAAGAAGCATAACTTGCTCCTAAAAAATGCGGCATTAAAATATAATCTGCTCCTTTCTCATATAATTCAAATGCATCTGAAATTTTATGAGCAATACATATGATTGTTGCTTTTTTATTTGTCTCTCTTATTTTTTCTGCAATTAAGGCATTTATTTCCTGATTTGGAATTGTAGAAACAATTAATTTTACTTTATCTAAAGTAAGACTTTCTAAAAATTCAATATCTCCCGCATCACCATAAATACAGTTTACTTTTTTATTTTTAAGAGTTTTTATTGTTACAGGATTAAAATCAACAACAACATATTTGCCTCTTATTTTTTTCATTGATTGAAGAAGTTTGTAGCCAATTCTATTGTATCCAAATAAAATAATATCATACGCTCTTTTAGGTTTTTCTTCATATTTTAATCTGGTCTTTCTTTCAAATATTGTTAAATAAGGAGCGAAAACATTGTAAATCTTATTTGAATAAATTATAAAGTATGATGAAAAAGTTATTGTTATAAGAGCTGTAAATGTTATTATAGAAAAAACTTCTTGTGGAATGTGTCCAAACAAAAGCCCAAGACCGGCGATAATTAATGAAAATTCAGATATCTGAACCAAGCTCAAACCAGTCATAAAACTATTTCTTTTTGTATATCCAAATAATCCAATTATTGGCGTAATTATTAAAAACTTAACAAGAAAAACAAATGCAGAAAATATCATAGCCATTTTAAAAATAGACATAGAAATTAATTGTATTTTCATACCCATATAAACAAAGAAAATAATTAAGAAAAAATCTCTTAATGATCTTATTTTTGAATTTATTTCTAATTGATAAGGACTCATTGATAATCCAACACCTGCTAAAAGAGCCCCAATTTCAATTGAAAATCCTAAATAATAAAATAATGAAGAAAGTAAAAAACACCAACTTAATGAAAACAAAAATAATAATTCCTGTGATTGCGCTAATTTATTAATAATTTTTGGCAAACCATATATCCCAATTAGAAGTGTTATTGGAATTAATGCTATCCCAATTCCAAGATAAGATAAATTTGGTATTTGCAAAGTTCCTTTTGAAAAAGAAGAAATTAATATTAAAGCAACTATAGCTGCTAAGTCCTGCAAAATAAGAATTCCTATTGCTATTTTCCCATGTATAGTCTCTAATTCTCCTTTATCTGAAAGTAGTTTAGTAATAATAATCGTGCTACTAAACATCATTGCAGTAGCAAGATAAACAGCTGAAAGAGTAGAAAATCCAAGATATCCTGCAATAAGATATGCAAGTCCGAATGTAATAGCCATTTGTATTAAACCAACAATTATGCTGACAGGCCCTAAATCTTTAATTGATTTTGGATTTAGGCTCATACCAACAATGAACAATAAAAATGCAATTCCAATTTTTGAAAAAGTAAAAAACATATCAGAAGATGTCTGGAAATTCAGCACAATAGGACTAATTATAATCCCTGTAATAATATATCCAATAATAAGCGGTTGTCTAAGCAGTTTCATAAATACAGAAACCACAAGCGTCAAAATAATTATAATACTAAGTTCAATAAACACCTCTTCCACCATTTTATAGATAAGGAGAATAATCTTATAAAGGTTTTGGAGAAGAGAAAAATTTAGCCATCCTTACCAACACAACTTTTTTAAACCAACTTTTTGTAAGATTATTAAGATGGGTGTAGTAAGAATAAAACTCAGCAGTATAAATATAGAACAACTTAATAATATTTGTAATTCTATTAGAGAAATAGCTGCAAAAACAGGAGTGGTTGTTAGAGGTCCAATTCCCTTACCAACTAAAAAGCTGAAAGTTACTACAAGAAAAAGTCCGTGTGGAGACGGAACAGCAACTTTTGATAGATATGAAATGAGAATTCATAAAAGAGTTTTAGACATTCCATCAAATGAAAAAGTTCTGCACGCAATTATGAGAATTCGTGTGCCGAGAAATGTTAATATTAAAATTGAAATGAAAGATTAATTTATCACAATAGGTTTTGTCTCTAAGATAGCATTTCTATCATTTATTTCTACTTCTGCAAAACTAATACATGTATCTGCACAGCCATAATAAAATTTCGAAAGATCATTATTAAATCCTTGACCAAAAACAACATTCTGAACTATTCCCTGTCTCTCAAATTTATATTCTGGTTCTAAATCCGGTTTTTTAGATCTCCACAAAACTTTTCTTGGATCTTCTAAATCAAGATAAGCATGACCCATCCTATAAATATTATTATTATCTACTCCGTGGTAGCCTAAAAGCCAGCCATATATTGTTTTGAATAAATAATTAGCGCCAATTCGATTACTATCCCATTTACCAGCTCTGGGCGCTAAAAGATGATAATTTCCAAACCAATAATTCATATCAGGGGAAAAAGATAAATGTATGTCAGGATTGTTTTCATCAAAAGGTCTATGAAGCATAGCATAAAAACTATCAATTTGTTCTGGAAATAATTTTGCATTTTTATTATTACCTAAACCATCAACTAATTTTTCAGGATGTTTCTGAACTTTCTTCCAATTTTCAGTTGTTGCACGTTTTATTCTTGTTGTATTTATTCCATTTCCATTTTCATCTTTTTCTTCTCCTTTAAATGCAGTATGAAAAATATGATATTCTGTCCATTTAATATCATTGTATTTATATGTTAAAGGAGTTATTCTTGGATCTTCTAAACCATGACCCCCATCAGGATCTTCATAAGCACATAAAAAATTTTTAAATGTTCTATAAAAATGTATTCCATCACTACTCCAAGCTAATTCTAAATGGCCCACACCATCTAAATCTTTTCTAGTAAATAACATACCACCAAAATTATCTAATTTAAAACCACTATCAGGATTATAAACAGCAAGATCTCTTCCAGGAATAGGACTTAATATTGGTCTTCCAAACTTTGAAAATCTCATATCTAATGGGTCTTTATCATATCTATATACTCTCTTTTCCTGAATACAATGTTCTAATCGACCAAGATCCGTTCCTATATCGACATCATCCATATTAAATCAAAATCTGCAAGATTTTAAGATTTATAAAGCTTAGGATTTTAGATATTTCATGCCCGGGTCGCATAGTGGTATTGCACTGGCTTGGAGTGCCAGGCCTCTCGAGGCGTCCAGGTTCGATTCCTGGTCCGGGCGT
>JAFCDK010000011.1 GCA_017609745.1 Candidatus Pacearchaeota archaeon | reverse complement strand
GTCTAAACATTCTCTTATATGAACACCACATGTTTGTTTATCTAAATTATCTTCTGCGCATTGCTCACTAATATTTCTATAATCTTCTCCAGATAAATTCCCTAATTCTAAAGATTTTTCAGCATTTTGACAAACACTCCACACCCCACAAACCCAAAGAGGACGGCAGACAGTCGTCCCCCCACCCCCACCCCCACTAAGAGGAGGGCTAACAGGACATGAAACATAAGCAACATTTAAATTCCATTCCACAGAATCATTTGCCACACCATCTGTTATTTCAACTTTAATTATATATTCTCCAGAAACACCACACCCGAACGAGTAAGTGAACTCATCAATTAAACTGCCTGAATCATATTCTTTCAATACCTCATTAACATACCAATAAGCATCAGGAAAAGTCCCATCAGGATCATACTCTGTGATATTAAAATACAGACTATCAGTTCCACTAACATTTAATTCTAACTCATTAGGATAATAATCAGTAATTGTGGGAGGTCTATTTTCATCTGTGATAGTCAAACTAAAATTCTGACAGACAGTAATGGATCCTCCATCCTGATCGCACTCAATAGAAATATTTTCATGAGGAGCATCTATCCCAGTATCATTAACACAAACAGTGATATTATGAACACCAACCTGGTTTGAATCATTAGGAGTAAAATTCATAACTCCATTTGAACTTATATCAAATAAATGCTCTCCAGAAAAACTAATATTAAAATTTAAGATTCCAGAATCTTGATCACCATCTTCAATATCTGTTACACTAACTTGCTCATAAAAAGTGCTGTTATCTCCAACAAGCCATATTGTTTGGACACCTATATTTTCCATAACAGGTTCATTATTTATTTCTATAACAGTAATCTTAGTATCGTTTGTATCAACATATTCCCCATCTGAAACAGAAACAGTCTCTTCATAAACTCCAACATGAGTTTTGCTTAATATCCCTGATATAATACTTGAATTCATATAAACCTCCCCATTAAAATATGTTGGATGCACATAAAAAGGATTTTTTGGAGATATGTCAATAGTTATATCATCTTCATCAACATCTGTTGCATTAAACTCATAATTTAATGAACTTCCTTCACAAACAAAAATAGATGAATTAATGTCTCCCAAAATTGGTGCAGAATTTGGGACAAAAACAAAAAAATCAACAGATACTTCTTTATCTCCAGCAGATGTATTTGCATAAACATAAAGTTTATTTGACCATCTAACAGCATCAAAAGTAGTATTAGGAGTAAATTCAATAGTATCATTAACTAATTCATTATGTCTCATATCCCAAAGACTATACCACCAATTATAAATTTCAATTCCAGCGTCAGCAGAAACATTTAAATCTATAGTATAATTATCACCAATACTAAAATTATATGTAATATTTAATGGACTTAAAATAAAAATATCTCCTGGTCCAAGAATAACTAAAGATACAGATGCTGTAGAAATACCTGAACCAGATATAAGAGGTATTTTAGCAAATGAGTTCAACAAAAAAATATTAGTTAATACTATGCATACAAATAAAATCATAAGAAATATTAATCCTCTTTTCATTAAATAAATAATAAAATACATTATAAAAAACTTCTTGCATTACTAAATTGTGAGTTTTTTAAAGAATTAATATATCAATGCGACAAGAACAGAATCTATTTCAGAGAATCTTATTTTTCCGTCACCAAGAATATTATTATCCCCTTTTGTGATAAAAAAATATCCTTTATCATCAACTCCCTTTTCAACAACTCTATGAACTATCATAATATCTTCTTGCCTAAAAGAGATTATATCTCCAACATGAATATCCTCTTCTGAATTAGGTTTTATTCCAACACCTGTTGTACTTTCACTAAAAACAGGAATCATACTTTCTGAAGAATCATACCTGCTCAAAGTGTAATTTTTTATATTAATTATAATTTTGTCTTCATAAATAGAAATATCTTCCTCACTTATAAAATCAAAAGGAGCATTTAAAACTTCACCATTTTGCCCTAATAAAAAAAATCCAGAAAAAACACCAGAATTATTTAAAAGGATAACAATAAACATATTAACAAATAAAATAATCAAAATCAAAACTAATTCTACTTTTTGAAATCTATCCATAACATTTGCCAACAAACTTAATTTATAAACTTATCTCACCCCTATTTTACATATTAATTTGATTTATTTTGCCAGACTTCGTCAAGCCAAAATTTTAAAGGAATAGTTAAGATAACTTAGAATTTTACATATTAATTAATTAATTTTACCGACGGAAAAATCTGCCAAAAGCATATGTCATTTGCTTCTACACCCAGAACAAATCTTTTTTGATAACAATCATCAAAATAAATAAACAATTAATTTATTTTTTTACTCATTTCACAAATTCAACATTCTTCTTATTCTCAAATTTCTCGTCTCCTGTTAAAAATTTCAGATTATTATTCAAAGCTAAAATATATCCTACACAATCTGTTAAAGATAAATTTTCTTTTCTGTTATCAAATCTAAATTCTACAGCCCTGAAAAGTGAGTCTTTATCTATTTCAAGAATATTAAAATTTAATCTTTTCACCCAATAGCGAGCTGTTTGTTTTCCATGAGTTCTTAAAAAAATATTATATAACTCTGCAAGATTAAGAATATTTGTAGTTATTATATTTATTTTATATTTATCATAATTTTTATCCCCGTTTATCAAAGACATTATTGCATAGGTATCATAAAAATAAGACATTTTAATTAAAAACTTCTGGCTCAAAATCTTTATCTGTTTCGTCGAGTAAAACTTGGATTGGTTTTTTAAACTTAAATTTTCCAAAGATATCTTCACCTGTTGTTTTTTTCTTGCTTAAAATATCAATAGTAATTTTTTGACCTACTTGTATTTTTTCTGCTTTAATAATCTTACTTGGAATAATAATTCCTAAAGAGCTTCCCCATCTTTTTGTTTCTGTTTCAATTTCCATAATAAGTTATATAAATATAACTATTTAAATCTTTCCCTCTCAAGAACACCCATTCTTCCACTTCTCAAAACAAATCTTTCTTTATAATAATAATCATTGTTCCAGAATAAATACCATACTCTTCATTACTAGGAATTATAGTACTTATACTAACAGATTTTTTTTCCCCACCTTCTAAATAAATAACTTTATCAAATATAAGAAATTGTGTGATATTCCCTTTAACACTAAATTCAAATCTGATTGGAAAATCATAATTATTTTCGGCGATTAATGTCTTTTGAGAACTAGTTCCATAAGTAATTACCCCAAAAGTCAATAAACTATCATTAACATCAAAACCTGCTGTATCACCAACAATTAAAGTTGCAGGAATCTCCCTTCTTTCTAAAATAACATTTGAATTTATATATAATGCTATTAAAAAAAGCAGCAGGCTTAATACAAACATAAAAATCACAGAATAAAAAATTATTTTACTTTTTTCCATTTTTTAAAAAGATATTTTTTTATTATAAATCCAATTATTATCAATACTAATAAAATTCCTGCTATAATTAACCACATTGTAATTTTCTTTGCTTCTTTAATAAATTCTATTTCAACTAACTCAGTTGAAGTTTTTCCTATGTCTTTTCCATAATAAATAAGAGTAATATTCGCGTCATAAAATCCTTCTAAAAAATTACTTGTATCAAAAAATCCTGTGATAGTTTTTCTTTCCCAAGGTGTTAGACTTGTTGAAGAGGTTTTAAAATCAATAAATCTTTCTGAACCATTAAAAATAAACACTTCTGCATAAACTCCATCTATATTATCATTCCAACCACTTTCTATTTCTATATCAAATCTTTTAATTTCCCCAATAAATATCTGTCTTGTATAATTAACTATATTAATAAATAAATCGCCAATCTTAAAACTAGATTCTGCACTTGCTATTTTGCCATAATCGACAATTGCAATTGCATTGTAAGTTCCAGGATTATAATTTGTAGTATCAAGAGCTTTTTTAAGAGTTATTGATTCCTGACTTTTTAATTCTCTATTTCTAAAATAAAGATTTTCAATTGTTTTATTTGAAGAAGTAATTTCTATTTGAGGAGTCATATTAACATCTTCATCACCCCTACTTATTATGTTTAGTTCAAAATTAACAGGCTCTCCAACATTTACATTATTAGATTTAAGGCTAATTTCAAGATATTTTCCAGGATAAGGAACATAAATAACAATAACAGCTTGTATAGTAACAGAAGTTCCAACAGTGCCTCCAGCAAGTTCTTCGTCAAATTTCTCTCTTGCTCCGATATAAATTCTGTTTTTTCCTGGTTTTTCTATGTATTCTGGCAATTTTATTGTTACAAGGAATTTCCCTCCTCCAGCAGAAAGAGTATCTTTATCAAGTTTAACATATTCTGCAAGCTCTCCAGCAGCATAGACTTCTAATTCAAAATTAGGATTTCCTCCAAAAACAGAATACTCAAAAGTCCTCTCAAGCCCAGGCTTAAAATCATCTTCAATTATCGCAGGACTTATCCCAAGTCCAGAGATTATTTCTATTAAATTAATTACTATTAATAATATAAAAAAAATATTCAATAAAAATAAATAACATCTCTTTTTCATATAAACCAAAATAAAAATATCTTTTTATATCTTACTACATTGTTAAGCCAACATTTTAATAATTGTTAATAACTAAAGAATATTTTATCTTTGACGGTTTTATCAATAGTTTTTATTAATTGAGCAAAGCGAGAAAATTATAAGGTGCTATTTATTGTATGTGTATACTTTACAAATTTACTTTACATGAATATAGATTAAAATCTTTAACCTAAAATACTTTTACATATTCTATAAAATACTCTTGCTTTTGTTTAAATTAATTTATATTGGAATCAGCACTATCTTCTGCTAAATAAATTATTATCAAACTAATAATAAATTAAAGAATCAATATCTAGTATGAAGTTGGGGTATAGACAGTATCTCCCCAAACAACTATCTAAAACATTTTAAATTGTGCTCATTAGCACTTGCAATATCTCAGAGAAGTTAATAATCTCTACAATGATATTTACCCTCTAATTTTGTCAATAATTATTTATTTATACGAACAAATAGTGGTGAGTAAGCTAATTTTTTGAGAATTAAATTACTAAAAGAAATCTCATGCAGAGATACTGATAAAAGTGAGCTAATATATATTAAGTTATATAAATTACTTATTAAAATATTTTCTAAAAATCAAGAAATTGCTGTTGCAGTTGCAGTAATCACACTTCCTTTTGTTCCTATAGCATTTGATGGAATAAGAAGTCTTAAATCTATAATTAATGTATCTAAAGTATCATAACCAAGATTAATACATGCATGTGTTCCTCCAGCATCTGTATTCACATTAGTATATGTAGTGATATTAATAGTGGCATCACAAGAACCAGTTTCATTTTCTGAGAATTTCCACTGATATTCTGGACTAACAGTATCCCCTCCAATAAAACTAGCAGCATTATTTGATGAAGTTAAATTTAATGTGACATTAACATTTCCAATATTTTCAAGAACAAGCCCTGAGGTTATATTATTCCAATCAGTTCCATTCATAACACCTTCTGTTGTTAAAGTTGCTGAGGTTAGTGTTTCATTTACATGACCAGTTCCCCAATTAATAACCTCGTTTGTAAAATTAATAACTGCTGCTGCTTCAATAGTTAAATTCGCTGTTCCTGTATCAAGTACATAACCTGTCAAGCTTTTAAAATCTCCAATTTTATTTATTGTAATTGCTAAATTAAATGCTGCAAAACATACAGCAATAATAGCTATAATCATAAATATATTATCTATTGACTTCATTTATTCTGCTCCAGGAACAGGCTGTTCTTCTATAATTAATTGAACATTTGCATTATTTGAACTGACAGGGTTTTGTGCTCCTTGCCCTAAAACATCTCTTACATCCAAATTCAATGTAATTAAAATAGAACCAACAGATAAAACAATAGTTATTAACAACAAAATAACAACAATTTTTTTCTTATCCATTTAATTCAATAAATCACCTTATTTAATTTATAATATTAAATTAAAGAGATTTATAAAGTTTCTGTTGATGCAAAATAACTTTTATTTTTTCTTTTTTAACCTTCTAACAATAAAAAACCATATAATATTTCCGATAATTAACAGTATAACAGAGACAATTAATAAATTATTTAAATTAAACATTCCGCCTTTTTTTGTAATAACACGTCCTGTCAATCCCAAAACTTCAATGCTGTAATCCTCAACTTTTATTTGTACACTCTTTTCTATTGATTTTTCTCCATATTTTCCGTATTTTAATATAACATCTCCATCATAAGTTCCAACTTCAACACCCTCAGTATCCCAATAAGCAACCATTGTAATCTCGCTCAAAGAATCTATGTCATAAGTTTGGGACTTAAAATCAGCCATAACCTCGCCAATATAATTATAAACCAGTATATTCAAATAAACATTCTTCAAATCAGTCATCCAGTTGTTCACAACAAGAGCATTGAACTTTGCAATCCCTCCCAATTCAAAATCATTTATTGTTATTTCTTTAACCTCCATAGCCATATCCCCCACATTAAATTCTATCTCTTTTTGAGTAATTTCGCCGTCGTATTCAACTTTAACAACAGCCCTATAAATTCCTGAATCCACTTCTGCAGACCAGTCCACAACAAGCTCTTTTCTCTCAAGACTTTTCAAAGATTCTGATTCTGATTCAATAGTCTCAATTTTTTCATTTGAACTTGTATAAATATCAATCACTGCTTTCAAATTATTAACATCTAATTTACCTCTATTAATAACAGGAACTAAAAAAATCACTTCATTATTTTTTCCTGATTCAATAACATTAACTTCCATCTCTACATATTTATCAGGATAAGGAACATGTACATGTAATTGAGTTGCTACAGCGACTGTTGCTCCTACAGAAGTTCCCTCTTCAAAACTATCTTCTGGCACTTCTAAAACAATTATTTCTGTTTCATACATTCCTGGCTCTCCTATTTCTTGAGGCAAATCAATAACATATGTAAATGATTTTGAGTTATCTGAAACTGAAAATTCTGCACTTGTCTGACTAAGTGTAATACTATCTTCCAAATCACCTCTAACACTAAATACAACAGACATATCTTTATGCTCTGAATTTACAACTGAAAAAGAAATTTCTTTATGCAAACCAGGTTCAAAATTTAGTGTTGTTCTACCAGGAGTTATACCAATAGCAAAAACATTTTGCATAGTCAAGACTAACAATAAACTTATAATCATTAACAACACAATGTTTTTATTTCTCATATTTGCCTCCCTTTATAACTTGAATTATCTTTTTCCATATCTTCTGACTCTCCAATACCAATAACAATATCAGTTGTAAATCCTTTATTCTCTCTTGTAACATTCAAATCAACATTACCTTCGTTTTCTACTCTATAACTTTCATTTCTCTCTTTAATATTCAGTGCAACATGCCCTTGAATTGTAAAATTCTTGACTTCACTTTCTCTAAATCCACTTTTTACTTTCCAATAATAAACACCAGGAGGAAGATTAATTTCTGAATTTTCTGTTAAAATAATCTGGCTTGTAAATTCCTCGTCTATAGAAATTAAAACCTCCTCGCCATGTTCAATTTCAAAAACAAAATCAGGCTCAATAACAGTCATACCATGCAAGGGATAAATCTGATTAGGGGCAGTTGAAAAAAATAAATAAATCAAAACACCTGCTATAAAAACTGCTTCAGCTATTAGAATTCTCTTTGTTTTTTTAGTTATTTTCTTTTTCATATTAACCTCGCCGAAAAGTTTTTATATCCTTTATCCTTTAATTTATTGTAAGAGTTGCCTGGAGGAGCTGTGTGGATGCCTTTGGCTTTTAAGCATAGCATAATCGGGGTTCGCATCTTTGGATGTCCACTCTTACTTTTTGAATTTAAATAACACATCTTCTATCATCTCCTTTTTAATTATTAAATCAGCATATTTTCTTCTCCTAAAAGTTTTTAATGCAATATTATGCCCCGCAGATTTTGGCTCAGCTCCTTTTCTTGAAGTTATCTTAATACCTCTAAGATAATTTTGTTTTTTAAAAAGCAAAGGAAGTAAATTTCTAATTCTTCTAAAGTTAACATCTTTACAAATTTTAATTTCCTTAACATTTTCCAAAGAGTTTTTAATACAAAAATAAATCATAATACAATGCAGTTTTTCAATTAAATTAGTAATCTGATTTTTATATTTTTTAATTATCTCTTTTTTATCTTTACTTCGCAAATAGACACTTTTTTCAACACCATTATCTCTTCTAAAACCAAGAGCAGAATTATAATTAATTTGTTGAATTTGTCCACTCATATCAATTTCTATTATTTTCTTTTTCATTTCTATATGTTTTTCTTTATTTTTCATTTTCCGATGTTTTGTTTAACATTTTAAGTTGGGATAAATTATTGCTTAGATTATTATTAGTTTTATCTCTCTCAAAACTATTTTTATTAATTACTTTATTATCTCCAACGAGCATTTGCGGGTTGGCAATCTTTTTATTTTCTTTTGTATCTTTTTTCATTTTATTCTCCTAAAACTCCTGTGAAGTAAACTGTTGATGATTTGTCTCCTGCTCCTTCTGCTGGCGGAGCTGTAACATTCAAATCAATTTCAGCACTATCTTTTAAACTACTCCAATTAAAACTCACAATTGCTATCTCGTCTACATCAGGAACTTGGTCCCAAGAGGTTGTACTTAACACCCAATCAAAACTTCCTTCTTCTCCTGTTTTATTGTCTATTTTATACTGGAAATAATTTACAGGATTTGACACACTTGTCCATAAATCTGTTGCATTTATACTTATATTTAACATGCAATTACCGTCGTTCTGCAGTAAAAATGGCAATGGACTATTGTCTGTTGTATCATTAGTTCCGCCTGCAGCTAATGAACCAAAACTAACAGTATTATTTGTTAAAATTATATCAACTAGTGATTGGATTTCTATTTTATAAGGAGTTGCCCAGCTTCCATAATTATCACCATTATCATCGCTTGCTCTAGCAGTCCAGTTATAATAATAATTATTATCTTTTAAGTATTGTAAATAATCAGTTAATGTCTTTGAAGTTTCAGTTATATTGACAAATGACCTATCATCGTCTGAACATCCTCCTCCAATTGAACTATAACATGTTAAATTCAAATCATAAGTCAGACTATCACCATCTATATCAGTTCCATTCCATGTAAAAGTTGGTGTCCTGTTTGTTGTTATATTTCCATCTTCAGGAGAAATCAAAGTTACTGTCGGTAAAGTGTTTCCAATTGTCAAATTGTTGCTCAATACAGTTGTTCCATCGTCGGTTCCGTCGTTTGGAGTTAATGCAACACTCCAAATATCTCCCTTGTCGGTTTCATTACTTACAATAAGTTCAGCAGAATGTCCTGCTAATCCTGCTTGATAATTTGCTGCGATTTGTTCTTGCGAAAGAGAGCGATTATAAATTTTCACCTCGTCTATTGTGCCGTTGAAATCCTCTGATACACCTCCAATCCAAACTCCTGTAGCAAGATAAGTACTATTTTCAACTGCTAATGTGCTACCTGCCTGACTTCCATTTATATAAACTTTAGCATGTGTAGTATTCCATGTACCAACAACATGATACCATTTTCCAACCTCTGGCACAACATTTGTATATACTGTTTTATCACTAATACTAGCAACATAATACCATATTATTTGATTATCCCCTGATTTTAAGTGGAATCTATTTTTGTCATTATTTAATGTTGTTCCAATAATATCATGATAACTTGAGTCTATACTATTAACTTTAATCCAGAATTCAATTGAATGAGCTCCAATTATAAAGTCATCCCAATTTACCTCAATATAATCATTATCTCCATCAAACTCATAAGCCCCGCCGATTTTCCCGCCTGTGGCATTCCATGTTGCTCCGCTTATTGTTCCATTATTCTCCCATGTTGAATAATCTTTTGTCTTTCCTGTTCCTGCTGAATTATTGCTGTCAAACACCATGTTCAGAACAGCAATTGAACTTCCATCAACTCTCCAGTCTGTAATGTTTGTTAAGAAATCGCTGTCAGTGTCAGAAGAACTAAAACTAACTGTTAGATTATCTGTTGTTAAATTATTTCCAGATGTTGAATTTAGAACAACATCTGAAACAACTGGTGCTTTGTTCAATATAGTTAGTGTAGTTGAATTATTCCAATCACTTTCATAATTAGTTCCGTCATAACCTTTAACAGAGCATGTCCAGTTATCCTCCTTAGTGGTGTTTCCTGAATCTAGTGTTGAGATTAATGTTAAAACACCCTGCGTAAATGTGCCATATTGTCCTGACAAGTTTTCAACACTGTTTTTATACCATGTGTAGTTAGCATAAATGTTTTGGTCGTTGCTGTCTGAAATTTCAGCATAACATTTTAAATCCTCATCTGTATAATTTGTTCCTGAACTTGAATTTAATATTACCTGAACTGTGTTTGGCGCATAACTTCCTGTGCTTAGGACACTATAATTTAATAAATAAGGCGAGACATCAGTATCATTAGTATTAAAGATTGCTTTGAACTGCATAAACTTTCCAACATTAGTAGTAATTTTACCGACTAAGTCTCCCATCACACCCTCACTCTGCCATGAATTCCATAAAATATAAGTGGTTCCTAATTCATAATGGTCTTTAACTTCTTCTGCTGTAAAACTTCTGTTATAAATACTGACTTCATCAATTGAACCATTATGATAACCTCCTGTTCTTCCGCCAATGCTAAATGCATTAATATGAACTAAAAATCCTGACAATAAAATTAGAAAAATAAAAATTACAACCTCTTTTTTTATATTCAAACCCCTCATAAAAACATTATGCAAAGTTTATTTTTAATCTTTTCTAAATAATTGAAAATAAGAAATAAACTATAGATTTCTAAGTTTTGGTGAAATTGTTATAGAAAATTATATAAAGCAAATACGCCCAATTATACTAATTAAGTCCATGGGGTTTTTGCAAACCCCATGCTATACCATGGAAAATTCTAAAAAGAAAAGGGTTGTAATTTATATTGATGGAAGTAATTTTTATTTTTCTATTAAAAATAAATTTAATGTTAAAATAGATATAGAAAAGTTTTGTCAAAAACTTGTTAAAAATAAAGAGTTAATAAAAATTAATTATTATATTGCCCCTCTTAATCAAAAAACTCATCCTGAACAATATTTAGAACAACAAAAATTCTTTGATGGACTAAAGAAAATAAAAAATTTTAATATTATTTTAGGGAGATTAGAAAAAAGAAAAAGAGATGGAGAAGTATATTATGTTGAAAAAGCAAGTGATGTTAATCTTGCTTTGAACTTAGTCCTTGATGCAGAAAAGGGAATTTATGATAAAGCTTATTTAATCTCAAATGATGGAGATTTTTCAGGAGCAGTAAAAGCTGTTAAAAATTTTGGAAAAGATGTAATTTATGTAGCTATTGGAAATAGAAAAGCTATTTCACATTATCTCAAAAAAGTTGCTTCTTTAACATTTTATATAACAAAAAAATTTATTGAAGATTGTATTTTATAAGAAAATTTATCAAAAACTTTCAAAAAGGCATTATCGCTTTTGTAATAAAGTTATACCAAAATCAGCCTCGTGTAGAATATCTTAGAATACTAAATTGTATAATTTTACCTAATAATAAAAATATAAATAATAAAAATAAAAATAAAATTATTCTGTAGGCTGTTCAACTTGTACTGGTGCTAAAATCAATGTTTGATTATTTGCAAAAATCTGTGTATAACCTTTTTGCTGAATCTCGCTAAACATAAATGTTATTGTATCACTCACTCCCTGATTATACATTTCTCTTTGCTTTTCAAAAATGTATTTGTCAAAACCAGGCTTAATCAATAAAGCATATGCAACAATTGCCAAGAGCAGCACCACGATTATAACTAAGATCATTATAATCAAACCAGATTTATTTTGTCTCATTTTACCTCCTTTATTTAATTAATAAAATATGATATTTAAATCTTTCTTTGGATTTAATTAATCAATCATCTTAGCAAAACTTTTATTTCAACAGATCAATATATTTATTTCTAAATCTTCTAATATCTTGATTATTTAATTTTGATATAAAATCTAAAAGTTTTTTACTAAACTCTTCTGCTTTATCTATTAAATCTTCGACGTCTTTTTTTGTTATATGAAAATCTACATAATATTGTTTGTCTATTCTTTCCTTTTTAGCAAAAGATATCTTAGAATTATCAATATCAAATATTTCTTTTAATAGGATTATTGAGGCTGAATGATTCTCGCTTTTTATTCCTACTCTAAATAATAACGCCATTAAAATATGATACATACTATAATAAGCAAGTGAAACTGATTCTTCTAATCTTTTATTTTTAATAAGTATTTTGGCAGAAATAAAATTGCTATCTGATTTTTCAATATAGGATTCTTTCATTTCCTCGTTAGGTTCTACAAGTTTGAGATTTCCTTTTTTATTTAATTTAACCAAAAAATTTAGTTTTTTCATAATATCGTTCAACTCCTTTGATTATTATATGATTCTTTTCTATTTCCCTTATCAAAAGATTTTTTCTGTCATATTTTCCTATTTTAATATTTATTTTTGAATCAATCATCTCCAAATTTTGTTTTATTTTTCTATTTGTTGTTTCTATATAAATATCAATATCACTTCTCTTGTTTTCTGTATTTTTTGCATAAGAGCCAAAAATAATAGCCAATTTAATCTTATTATTATTCTGGATTTTTTCAATTATTTTTCTTAAAAAAGAATGTTTTTTTAATATTTGAATTAATTTATAGTTCTCAGCTGTAAAAATAAATGCTTTTGTTTCTGGATTTTTCTTTAAAAAATAAACTTTATTCTTTCCTTGTGTTTTATAATCAACAATATTAGAATCAAAAAGTTCTTCCATCCTTCTTAAAATAATCATATGATTTGTTTTGAATTTTCTAGCCAAACCTCGAACATAATTATTATTTTTTAAAAGCTCATTCATTATCTCAAGTTTGTAATCTTTTTGTTCCATATGTAACATATATGTTACTATAGTATTTAAATCTTTCTTTGGATTTAATTTATCTCATTAATTATTTTAATAAAATCTTTTTATTAATTATTATCCCCTTCAAGATTAATTTAGAAACTTCATCTTTTAGTTAATTGTTTTGGGATTTAAGTTGATTGGTTTACTGCTATTATTTTTCTTTTTCTAAAATTTCTTTAATATCTTTTTTTAATTTAGGCAAATCTTTTTTAATTATTTTCCATGTCATATCTAAATCTACACCAAAATATGCATGAATTAGTATATCTCTTGTACCTGCAATTTTTCTCCATTCAATTTTAGGGTACTTTTTTCTAAATTCTTCGGAGATGTTTTTCGCAGCTTCTCCAATTATTTCTAAACGTCTTATTGTTGCATCAACAAGTATCCCATCTGTTTCAAAATCAGATTTAGAACTATTTTTTGTAGAGTCTTCAATTAAATTAATGCGTTCTAAAATATCCTCTACAAATAAAATCTCATTTCTTTTCATATTATTCTCAATTCTTCTTTTAATACTTGCTTTTTTAATCTGGGATGAATTGCTTTATAACTAACAATATCTATTTTACTCCCTAGTTTATCTTCTATCTCTAATTTAATTCCTACTAAATCAAATAAACTCATATCCTTAGTTGGTTGAATTAAAATATCAATATCACTATTTTTTTTCTGTTCACCCCTAGAATAACTTCCAAAAATACCTGCTTTATTCACTTTATTTTTTTTTAAGATTTTTATAATTATAGGTTTAATCTTCTCTAGTTCTTTATTAACTTTATTTTTTTTAGATAATAATTTTTTATCTGCTTGTTCTTCTTTTATATATAAATCTTTTTTGGAAAGATTTTTTCCAAGATAAATTCTGTTTTTTTTGAATTTTTTACCTTCTCTTATACTTTTGACTCTGTAATAATATTTTTTTTCATTTTTCTGTTTTTTAGAATATAATTTTTATTAATTCCCTCATCAATTTCATTACTTTTTATTTTTTGTATTAATTACTACACCAATCTTCTTATTAATTACTTTTATCAATCCGAGCGAACTTTTAGTGAGCGAGCAAGATTGTGAACAAAGGATATTAAATTCTTTATCTTTTGTAAATTCTACCTCTTTTATCAAATACCCTAATCCAAAGAACCTTATTTTCTAAATCAATGTCAATTAATGCTCTATAATTCCCAATTCTAAATTTATAATAATCTCCTTCATAATGCTCTAAATATCTAAAAGGATCCTTCGCAATTTCATTAAACTTGAATTTAATTCTTCTTAATAAATTATCAGGCAATTTTCTTAAAAATTTAGTTGCTTGTTTAGAAAACATTAATCGAAAACTCATAGTTCTTCAAGAGAAAGATAATCCTCTTTTTTTTCTGCTCTTGCTTTAGCTAATTCTTTCTTAGCCCAGTTAGTCAGTTCTCCCTCTGAAACAAGGATATTTTTAATCAAAGCTACATCCCTAATAAGTTGTTTAAAATCTTTTGTATCAATATTTGAATTTTCTATTTTCATAAATTAATTAATTAAGAATTGTATTTAAATCTTTCTTTAGATTCAATTTAACTAACTAATCACTCTCAATAAAAATAAAATCTTTTTTATTAATTCCCTTCTCAATTTCATTGTTTTTTATTTTTTGTATTATATTACTACACCAATTTTTTTATTAATTCCCTCATCAATTTCATTACTTTTTATTTCTTGTATTAATTACTACACCAATTTTTTTATTAATTACTCTATCAATTTCACTTACTATATTATCTTTATTAACTATTTTTATCATCGCTCAACATATTATCTTTATTAACTATTTTTATCATCAGCTTTTAAAACAACCCCCACTCTGACAATGAACAATGCATTTGTTGTTTGAATCTATTCCCTTTATAGTTAATTTTCCGTAGTTTGTAATTAATATTTACATTATCTGTTGCTATTATTTTTCTTTTTCTAAGATTTCTTTAATATCTCTTTTTAATTCAGGCAGATTATTTTTGATTATATCCCAAATTATATCTAAATCAACACCAAAATAATAGTGAATAATTTTATCTCTTGTTTTAGCAATATCATTCCAAGGAATTTCTTGGTGCTTTTTTCTAAATGATTCTGGAACATTTTTCGCAGCTTCTCCAATAATCTCCAATTGCCTAATAACTGCACTTTGTTTTTCCTCATTGCCTATAAAACTTTTTTCAGAAACATTCTTGATAAAAGATTCTATACGTTTGATACTATCTAAAATGTGTTTAATAAAAACCAACGCATCTCGTTTCATATAATTCTAACCTCATCAGACAAAATATATTTTTTAAGATGAGGATTGATTCCTTTATAAGTTAGTAAATCAACTTTAACCCCCAACTTCTTTTCAAGTTCTATTTCTAATCTTACTAAATCAAGCAAACTAAATGGTCTTGGCTTAACTTCTATCAAAATATCTATGTCACTGCTTTTCTTCTGCTCGCCTCTAACATAACTCCCAAATATACCAGCCCTGACTACCTTGTTCTTCTTTAATATTGGTATGATTTTCTTTTTTATTTTTTCAATATTCATTTATATATTAATAGAAAAGGGTTTAAATAAATTATCATTATGTTTTCTTTATTTATATTTGTCTTGCTCAGTATTTAAACTATTAACATAAATCATTAAGCTGATTTCAGTAGCATCAATAATATGTGTTTCATCATTAACTAATTATCAATCCGAGCGAACTTTTAGTGAGCGAGCAATATCTTAATATATCAATTAATCACGCTTTAAAACAACCCCCACTCTGACAATGAACA
>JAFCDK010000010.1 GCA_017609745.1 Candidatus Pacearchaeota archaeon | reverse complement strand
GTTTTTGATTTTTGGAAATTCCCACCATCATCCTCATTTCATTCGGAAACCCACCCTTAATTTATATTGTTTTACCAGATAAATTAATCCAAAAATCAAAAAATTAGATGGTTTTACCAAAGCCAGATTAGGGATTAAAAAGAAAAATCAGGCAATACATAATAATCATCTTTTTCTAAAAAATCTTCTAATTCATTTATAGGAACAAATTCTATTCTCTCTATTTCATTCCTGTTTTCTACTATTTGTCTAACAGAACAATATGTGTCATGAAATATTCGTCTTTCACCACCAACATAAATTATAGCAATCTCTTTATCACTATTAATTAAATTTTTCTTACACCTATCACAAATATAATTGGCTATCATCTTTTTTATTTCTTTTAGTAGTCAATAATCTCTATTCTGTTTTTAAAATTTACTAACCAAAAATACAGATTTAGAATTCCAACTACAACTATACAGAAGGGCTTAATTAAATAAAAATAAATTAAATTTATCCAAATAAAGCACTAAGCCCTTCTGCTGCTGCTTCTTTTTTTTCTTCTTTTGGTTCTTCTGCTTTTGCTTCTTCAGTTCCCTCACCAATTGTTGTTGGGGTTCCCCCTACTACAGGCATAACCGCACTTTCAAGCTCTTTGTCTATGTCTACATCTTTTAAACTCGCAATCAAACTTTTGAGCTTTCCTTCGTCAACTTCTGTGCCTGTTGCTGAAATAACTTTTTTCATTTCTTCTTCATTAATTGGTTTTCCAAGTTT
The DNA here is from genome assembly GCA_017609745.1 of Candidatus Pacearchaeota archaeon. Taxonomy (GTDB): domain Archaea; phylum Nanobdellota; class Nanobdellia; order Pacearchaeales; family GW2011-AR1; genus JAFCDK01. The sequence goes on along the minus strand of JAFCDK010000010.1, from coordinate 13,637 downwards.
ATGCAAAAGCAATGCTGCATGTATATATTCCATTATTCACTTTCTCCTGATTTATTTTGTTGAGCATCAAGCAAATGTATTACATCTACAAGAGCACATGCATCTCCGGCTAATTCCATCATCATTTCTACAGAATGTAAATGTTTATCTCTTGCGTCATTTATATATATATCAGGAGCTCTTGATGCTAATATTCTCTTAGTTATTTTATAAACATTACAAAACCATATATATGCTACATCATTTAAATTTCTAGCTTCAAAATATCTTCTTTTTTTTATATATCCTCGATATTCATTATATCTATTTTCAGCATAATTATTTATTTCTTTTAATCTTCTAAATGTTTTTCCCAATTTTGCCATACTAATTGTTTCCATTTTCATTTTTCTCCTTAACTTCTTTAATACCATTAACTTTAGTATCTATAGTTTTATTATCATTACTCTCAGTCTTAGTATTAGCAGCCCCAATACTAACCCCATTACCTTGAGCTTCAGTATTTGATGTTTTATCATTATCAGAATCTTCTTTCTCAGATTCAATTTTTTCTTCCTTAACTTCTTCCTTTTTCTCAACTGGTTTATCACCTTTCACCAATCCACTCAAAGCTTCTGCTTCTGCATTTGCTTTTCCTAATAAAATTCCAATAGTTTCTTTGCAAACATAACCAATATTAAATGCAAAACCTTTTGTTTTGGCAAACAGGTCTTTTAATTGTTTTAATGTTTCTTGTTTATCTATTTCTATATTTTCAAAAACTTTTTCACTTTCAGTATCATAAGCTGCAAGAGGTTTTAATGACACTGAAAATGGCTTAATATCTAATTTACCCATAATTCCTGCAGCAGTTTCATTAATTTCTTCTCCTTTTTTAACAATTGTTTTTCCTTGTTTAATATTTATTTTTCCATTTTCTATTGCTATTTTAATACCCAAACTTCCAAGTTCACTAATTGCTGGTCCAGGAACTAATTCAGTTGGTCCTGCCTCTATATTAATATCTTGTTCTGCTATTTGTCCTGGTTTTGCTTTAGTAAAAGTTTTATTTTCTGAAAGAGAAAGAGAAAGTTCAAAAGGATCTTTCTGAGAAAATAATATTGCATAATTTTCTGATATTGAATCTTTTAATTTCTGCACTTTTTTCTTACTTACATCTAATGCTCTCTGAATTGTGCTTTTTTTCATAATTTGGATATCTGCATCTTTTTTCAGTTTCTTTTTAATTTCCTGGAATTGAGATGCTGGAAGTCCTTTAATTGATGAAACGAGTATTGTTCTGTTTTCATTTATAAGCTTTGCTAATTTTTCAACATTTTTCTTTTTTGCTTCTGAAACATGTGCTTTAGGAGTATTTTCTTTTTCCATCTCACTTAACCTCCACCTTAATTGGCTTGCCCATTGTTGATTTAATTATTATATTTTTGACATTTTCTCTTTTAATTGGAAGAGCATTTATAATTTCTTTGTAAATAATTTTAATATTGTCTATAATATCCTCCTCTTTCATGCTTTGTTTTCCAATAGCAGTTTTTATACATGCTTCATCTCTTGTAACAATTCTTATTGTTGAATTTATTTTAGATATAATATTAGAAATTATTTTTTCATCTTCATTTGGTAAAATACCCAATTGTGGAGAAGGCATTTTTTTAGCTGGCCCCAAAACTCTTCCAAAAGTTGTAGCAACAGAAGGCATTAAAGAAGATAAAGCAATAAAAAAATCATATTTTTGTGCAAGTCTTTTTACATCTTTAATATTTTTATATTTTACAAAATCATTTTTTGTAATAGTATTTACTATTTCGCTTTTAGTATTCAAGAATCCACAAATTTTCTTATCTTTTATTTTATGAGGAATTTTAACAATAATATTCACATTCTCTTTTTTAGGATTAAATTTTTTAAGATTTACAATTAAGTCAATTGCCTGATCAAAATTTCTTTTCTTTTGCTTTTTAATTTCTTCTAGAGCTTTTTTTAAATCCATTCTTCTCAACCTACTACCGACGCATTCAATATCCAAGAAATCTGGACGTGAATGATGTAGTCAATGGTTTATTATAGAAATTCAGAGAATTTTGGGTTTATAAATTTGATGGTTTATTGTACATAAACTTGTGAAGGCATATCATAATGCATATCTAATATTTGATTTACACATTCACTTTTATCATAACAAGTTCCATTAATATGCTGCCCAAAATTTTTTAATCTTATTGCCTCACCTTTAAAACCCTCTCCACAAAAATCACATACTCCTTGATTAACTCTAATAATTTCATAAAATTCTTTTTGTAAATTTAAATTATCATCTATTGCCATCTTGGTTTTAAAAATTAGGAATTTATAAATTTATTGTTTGCATGTTTGAAAACAAGTAGATAAACAAAGACAAAATTGATAATCGGTTCCTAAATAAGAGATACTTTTTTTATATGCTTCTCTTTCTACTGAATTTTCACATTCAGCTATTCTGCAAGCTAAATCTATCTCTGCTTTTCTTAATAATAAAATTTCTCTTATAAAATTTGTGGGCTCTTTTATCATTTAAATTATTTTTTATAGAAGTTTATAAATCTGATGGTTTTTCTTCCAATTCTTTCAAATACTCTTTAATCCTTTCTATAATCTGCGGAAGCTGAAAACCCACAATTTTTTGTTCAAAGATTTCGCTAAGACTGGCGAATTCAGAAATATTATATAAATTTTCTTTTTTATCAATTATCATTAAATCCCGAAGACGTTTTAACTGGCGTCTAATATTACTTTCTGCAAGCCCATTTGTTCCAAGGCTTTTTTCTTGACGGATTTTTTCAACTCTTTTCCTTATTTCTTCAGAAGATAATTTTTCTTTTCTATTTTTTGCTTTAATTAAAATAAGGAGTATATCTACAATAACATCCCTGCTATCTCCTGGCTGAAGCAGACCAAGAGAAAGGCAGATTTTTTTAACAAGTTCTCTTTTTTCTAAGTTATAAGGTTTTTCATATTTTCTAAGTGTTATTTTACCTAAAGCAATCTCTTTCATAAATTAATAGAGAAAAACTATTTTATTAATGTTTTTATACTATATGCTGTATGTCAAGGTGGAATATCTTTGTCCATTTGAACCTCTTTTTCTTTTTGATTTTTTATGAGTTTGAGGAAGTAGGGAGGAAATAGGTCTTGTTGTCAGAAACTTGTGAGATATTTGAAGAGAGTGATTCCAAACCTCAGCCATCATGCCCCGATAATGTTTCTTGGTGAATTACAAGACCTATTTTTTAAAGAGGGAGATTTATCAAATTTAAACAACAAATGTCAATGAGTGCTAATAGAGACTTTAACCCCCTTTATTACAATCTTCTTAGAAAAAATCACTTTATAAAGCATCAGAAGAAAAAATCAAGATAAAAAATATATATTCTTCCTATATATATCTTTAAATAAAAGAAAAATCAAAGATTTTAAATGGTGGATTTAATTGATTTATTTAATTGGATTATTGAAAATAAAGATATAATAAAAATATTCTATGGTCTAATAATCACAGTTATCTGTGCTTTTATTGTTATTAAAGTTGATAAATTATTTAAACTTAGCATGCATCAAGGAATTAGATATTTTAGGAATGCTTTCTTTTTTTATGGTCTTGCATTTATATTTAGATATTTTTTAGGAACTTATTCTTTTTACGAAGGTAGTTTACTAAATCCTTCTGCAATAAAATTTATTTTTGAGTTTTTCTTAATTATGGCTGGCTTTTTCCTTCTTTATAGTCTTGTATGGAAAAGAATAGAGAATAGTCAAGAAAAAAATCCCTCAAGTTCATTATTTAATAAAAATTTACTCGTTTTTTATTTTATGGCTTTTGTAATTGTATTTTTAGATTATCTTTGGAGCACTTATTTTTTCATGTTTTTATCACAAATTATTCTTTTTGTTTGTCTTTCAATTATTAGTTATATTAATTATTCTAAAGGAAAAAAACAACACAGATTTCTCAAACTTTACTTTGTAGCAATGATATTAAGTTTAATTGCTTGGATATTAAATGCAATATTAGCACTATATCTTAATTGGAACAAAGGAGTTTTAGTTAATATTTATATTTTGAATATAATATTTTTCTTATTAGTTCTATATGGTGTTGTTAAAGTAACAAGAAAAATCTAAGAAAATTTAAATAATCTAAAAAATAAAAATGGCCGCTAAAAAAAGGGAGAGACTAACTATAATCAGAGACATACTTATAGTAATCAGAGATACTCGTAATATAAAGCCAACTAGATTGCTCTATGCTTCAAATCTTTCTCCTCAAATGTTTAAAGATTATGTAAATGAATTGCTTAATAAAAAATTTATTAAATTAGAAATTTCTGAAAAAGAAAAAAAGACTTTTTCTTTAACAAAAAAAGGATATGATTTTCTTCAGGAATATCGTATTATCGAAAATTTTATTAAAAATTTTGGATTATAGAAATAAATTACATAAATGTTTATAAATTCAAAACAATAGAAAATAAAAATGGAACTACTCGCATTATTATCAAGTGGAAAAGGAACTTGGGGACAAATTTCTGGTTTAATTAAATACGGGGAATGGGATAATATAATTCTTTTTGGAGATGATTTTGCAAAAAAATTTACAGTTGAAGGAAAAAAATTTGAATTTGCTAAAATAGATACTAATCAAACTTTAATAGAATTAAAAGATGAAATTTCTAAAAAAATTAAAGGAAAAATAAATGGAACAGAAGTTGCACTTAGCATAGCAAGTGGCAATGGTAAAGAACATATGGCTCTAATTTCAGCTCTTCTCAGTGCGCCGGTAGGTGTTAGATTTGTCGCTCTAACAAAAACCGGAATTATTTATTTGTAAAGATTTAAAATGGACAAAAAGATTTATCCTGAAGAAGAATTTTGTAAATCTATAGATTGTCCTGTTATGGCAAGAATAAATAAATTAAGATTAATAAAGAATATTAGTAATAATGATAATCAAATAAAAAAATATCATGAAATAAAAATAGAAGACGAAAGAATTAATTCTTGTAGTGTTTGCAGAGCAACTGCATATTATGAATGGAAAAAAAATCACTAACTCATAATTTGATAAAACCAGACAACCATTAACAAAGCTAATAAGAAAAGCAAGAACCAAGTAATATATTTGAAAAGATTTTTTGAAGTTTCTTTTGAACCAGTTAATTTTAGCATTGTCAAATAAAATACTCTCCCTCCATCAAAAATTCCCAAAGGCAGCATATTAACTAATGCCACACTAATATTAATTAAAACAATCCACCATAAAAGATTATATATGAAAATCGTAAATTCCCCAAATCCAGGTTTATAATAAACATTCGGTTGTTTGAAAAAACCAAACAAAGAATACATTTTCCCCATTATTCCAGTTTGTTCATATTCTAAAAATCCAATACCAATACATGCTTTGTTTTCTTTATTATAACATTCTTCAAGAATTAAATTATATTTTTTAGTTTCTTCATTATACAAAGTTTCTACTATAATCTCTTCTCCAATTTCATATTTTGAAATTTCTCTGCTTAAATCCTCCACGCCCCTTACTTCAACATTATTTATTTTAGTTATTACTCCACCTAACCGAGCATTTATGGCAGGCATATCATTATAAGCCATTATTTCTTCTTTTCCTTCTCCTAATTCTGAAATAAATTCAGAAGTCATTACTTGATAATCTTTATTATTAAATGTTATTTTAGTCATATTGGCAGATAAATCTAATTGATTAATATTGTCTAATATTGGCTGATTTATTGTTACCCCATTTATTTTTTCTATATTATCAACTTGAATGTTTGATATAGAATAGGTATTAAAAATAACTCCAGCAGGAGAAAAACAAGATATAAAAAAAATTAATAAAATTACCCAAAATATAACAGCCATTACAACATTAGCAAAACTTCCTGCAGCTAAAACTGACAATTGTGCAGATATTGAACTTTTTTCAGTTTGTTTTTCATCAGGTTCAACAAATGCTGCTAAAAATGGACCTAAAAATCCAAAACCAGTTGACTTAACATTAATATTATGCAATCTTGCAAAAATCCCATGAGAAAATTCATGACCAACAGCAATTATAGCAATTACAATTATCCAATATGTAAAGTAAAAAGGTGGCAGAAAATCTAATTTAAAAATTTCTGGAAGATAAGGTATCAAAGGCATTAAAGGAGGAATTTTAATTTCTTTTACAAATAAAGGAGAAGCAACAAATAAATATATTAATTTAAAAAAAAGATAAACCATGCTGACCATTAATACATACCCTATAAAAATAACAAAATATTGAATCCAATTAAGTTGTTTTTTATATTTCTTACTAACATAATCTATAAATTTAAGACCTATTTGTGTTCTATAGAGATAGATAATTCCCTCTCGTTTCAGATTTTTTCTTTTAATATATAAAAAAATTATAACCATTAATGTAAAAACTACTAAAAAAATCAAGTCATACATCATAAATCCCATTTAACCATCAAACCTCATTTTTTATTTTTTTATTGCTTTTTATTTTTTTGATTTTAAACTATTTATTTTTTCTTTATCGGTCTAAATGCTTTTCTTTTGCATTTTCTGCATTTTACTTTTCCTTCTAATATTTTTTTTGGATCTGATTTTATTTTAGTTCCACATTTCTTGCAAACAAAAACATTCTTAAATAATCTTGTTTGTGCTGCGGGAATTTTTGCCATCTTATTTTTTAATATACCCTTTTAATTATTTTTCCTTCATTTTCAATATCCCAATATTCAACTTCTTTTCCATCTTCAATATCTGATTTAAGGTTTTCTATAAATGGAACCTCTAATGTTTCATAACTTGTCATATCCATTATGCTTGCTTTTTTTTCTGAAACTGAAAGAACTTGGGCTCTTTTTTTATTTATTAAAGGAACTTCAAATTTATCTTGACCAGGTTTAACAAGAACTCTTTTCCTGTTATCAAAAATTCCTACAGCCCCTATTCTTACTTTTGCATGTCCATGTTTTCCAGTCTTGCTAAAATCAATATTTTTCACAACACAAGGTTCTCCTTCAATAATTATTATACTTCCTTGTCTTAATGCTGAAGCATTAATTAGTTTGTAAGTCATACTTAAAAAATAAAAAATAGATTTATAAACCTTCCTTTTATTTTTTTAAAATGGAAAAAACAATAAAAACAAAGAAAAATGATTTAATAGAATTAGAATTTACAGGCATAGTTAAAGACACTGGCCAAATCTTTGACACAAATATACAATCTGAAGCTGAAAAATTAAATCCAACTATTGATAAAAAAACTATAAAACCACTTACTATTTATATTGGTCAGGGAAGTGTAGTTCCTGGATTAGATAAAGAACTTGAAGGTAAAGAAATTGGTAAAAGTTATGAAATTGAAGTTTCTGCCTCTGATGCTTTTGGACAGAGGAGACCAGAGCTTGTTAAATTAATTCCTCTTTCAGCTTTTAGAGAACATAATATCCAACCCCAACCAGGGATGACTCTTGCTTTAGATAATACTCTTGTAAAAATTATAACTGTTTCAGGTGGCAGAATTATGGCTGATCTTAATAATCCTTTAGCAGGCAAAGATATAGTTTACAAATTTAAAATCAAAAAGAAAATTGAAAAAAAGCTAGATGTTGATAAAGAGAAAACTAAAGAGGAAAAAAACGAAAAAAAAGAGGAGAAAATCGAGAAGAAGCAAGCAAAGTAAAATATTTTTTAAATCACACTAAAATTTATAAACTTCTTGAAATTGCATAAAACATGGAAGAGGATTTTGGTGCAATTCCAGTTTCTGAAAATATAACTAATGTTAATCCAGATTTAATGGAAATTGATAGAGAGCTTGAAGAACTTCTTAAAAAACAAACTGCTAAAATAAAAGTTGTTGGTATTGGTGGGGGTGGGGGAAATACATTAAGCAGAATGAAAGAAATTGGGATTAAGGGGGGAGAGATGATAGCAATTAATACAGATGCTCAGGATTTATTATATGCAAATGCAGATCAAAAAATTTTGATTGGCAGAGAAATAACACAAGGTTTGGGAGCTGGTAGCAATCCAAAAATGGGTGAAGAAGCAGCAAAAGAATCAGAACAAGATATAAAAAAGAAAATTGCTGGTGCAGACATGGTATTTATTACATGTGGTTTAGGAGGAGGAACAGGAACAGGCGCCGCACCCTTAGTTGCAGAACTTGCAAAAAAACAAGGAGCTTTAACAATAGGCGTTGTAACCTTGCCATTTACAATTGAAGGAAGAAAAAGAATAGAAAACGCAACTTATGGTTTAGAAAGATTAGAAGGAGTTGTTGATACTCTTATTTTAATTCCAAATGATAAGCTTTTAGAACTTGCACCAGAACTTCCATTACATACTGCCTTTAAAATAGCTGATGAAATTTTAACTAATGCTGTAAAAGGAACAACAGAATTAGTTACTAAAGCAGGCCTTGTAAATTTAGATTTTGCAGATATAAAAACAGTTATGGTTGGGGGTGGAGTTTCACTTATTGGTATGGGTGAATCTGATTCTAATCAAAGAGCAATAGAAGCTGTAGATAAAGCAATTGAAAACCCTCTATTAGATGTTGATATTTCTGATGCTTCTGGCGCTTTAATCAATATAATTGGTGGTCAAGATTTAAGTTTAGATGAATCAAGACTAATAATTGAAACCATAAGACAAAAATTAAGTGACGATGCAAAAATAATTTGGGGGGCTCAAATCAGCGAAGATATGGAAAAATCAATAAGAGTTATGTTGATTGTTACAGGAGTAAAAAGCACCCAGATTCTTGGGGGAGATGAACTTATTGGCGGAAAAAAAAGTGAAGAAATTTCTGACGAACTTGGGATTGAGTTTATGGAGTATTAGCAACCTTTAAAAACTATTTTTATTTTTTCTAAATATACTAAGATGGCATTTAATATTACATCATTTTTTGGAAAGTGTAAAAGAGTTTGGAGAATTATGAAAAAACCAAGTAGCCAGGAATTTAAAAACATAGCAAAAGTCGCTGCTTTAGGAATACTTATTTTAGGTGCAATGGGATTTTTAATCGCTATTTTTATGTCTGCGTTTAAATAAAATAACAAAATAAAAAAAGAATTAGATAATTATAATATTTAATTGCAATAAAATATAAAAGTCCATGATATTACAATTCTTAAAATGAATTTAAAAAAAATAAATAAAATACATTCTGAATATAATCTTGAAACTGCACGAGAAGCTGTAAAATATTTAAAATATTTACAAGAACAAAATTCAAATATTATCAAACCATGTCTTGCTACAATAATAGAACAATTAGAATAGGGGGTTAAAGAAGCTGATTTCCATAATTTTGCAGTAGATTGTGAATATATAATTATGAAACCAGAACATCCAAGTATTCAAGGAAGAGGATATATGTTTTATTGTAAAAATAATAAAGAAGAATATACTGAAATTATAAGAAGGTTCGCTGGTTTAGATAAAAATATTATTGGTCCTTGTTCTAGAACCTCTTGCGCACTTTATCCTATTCAAGAATAATTTTTTCCAAAAAATTTAAAAACCTTTAATTTGTGATATGATTACTACTTCTTATGAAGTTAAGCAGTAGTTAGTGCTGAAAAACAAACATAAAATGATTTTTGTAATAAAAGTTACAACAAATAAAGAAGATAAAGCAGTTGATATGATAGCTGAGCGAGCACAAAAAAAACAACTGCAAGTTTATTCTGTTTCAAGACCTCATGGTTTAAGAGGGTATATCTTTCTCGAGGCTGAAGATAGAGAAAGTGCAGAAGAATCTGCATTTAATCTTCCATATGTTAAAGGAATTATAGGAAAAACAATAAAATATGAAGAGATAAAAAATATGTTAGAGCCAGTAGTTGCTGATATTAATATAGAAAAAGAAGATATTGTAGAAATTATTTCAGAGCCATTTAAAAAAGAAAAAGCAAAAGTTTTAAGAATAGATAAACAGAAAGGAGAAGCAATAGTGAGCTTGCTTGGAGCAGTAGTTCCAATACCAGTAACAATTAAATTAGATAATGTAAAAGTTATTAGAAGAGAAAAAGAAGAAGACGAAGAGGCAGGAGGAGAAGAATGAAAGTAAAACTTTTAGTTGAAGGCGGAGCAATGAAACCTGGTCCTGCTTTGAGCCAGAAAATAGGACCTTTAGGAATAAATATTGGAGAAATAATTAGTAAAGTTAATGAAGCAACATCTTCTTTTAAAGGCTTAAAAGTTCCTGTAGAACTTGATATAGATGCAAAAACAAAATCATTTGAAATCAATGTTTTTTCACCACCTGTTTCAGAATTATTAAAAAAAGAACTTAAAATTGAAAAAGCATCTGGAAAATCTAAAGAAATAAAAGTAGGTAATTTAGCCATTGAACAAGTGATTAAAGTTGCTAAAACAAAACATTCTAAGATGTTGTCTGATAATTTTAAAAATAATGTAAAATCTATTGTTGGAAGCTGTGTGAGTTTAGGGTCGCTTATTGAGAACAAAGAACCAAAAGAAATTGAAGAAGAAATTAGTCAAGGAAAATATGATAAACAAATAAATGAACAAAAAACAGAAGTTACCCCTGAAAAAAGAAAAAAATTAGATACTTTCTTTAAAGAAGTTGAAGCAGAACAAGCTGAAAAGATTAAGAAACAAGAAGAAGAAGCAGTTGCAGCTGAAGCAAAAAAAGCAGAAGCTGTTGAAGGGGAAGCACCAGTAGAAGGCGAAGAAAAGAAAGAAGAAGCACCAACTGAAGCAGATGAAAAACCTGAAGAAAAATCTGAAGAAAAAAAAGATAAATAAGAAAAATCTCTATTAATAATCTTTATAAATGCCCCCAAATTAGATAATTCATGGGGCTATGGGGTAGTTTGGTAGCCTTCGAGCTTTGGGAGTTCGCGACCCCAGTTCAAATCTGGGTAGCCCCATTTTATATTATGCCGCGCACAAAAAAAGTAAAATCAGCAGGAAGATTTGGAGTAGGTTATGGAAAGAGAGTTAGAACCAAATTACTTAAAATAGAGAGCAAGCAAAGGAAAAAACAAATCTGTCCATTTTGTAAAAAAGAAAAAAAACTGAAAAGACTTGCAACAGGTATTTGGAAATGTAATTATTGTGGAAAAAAATTCGCCTCAGATGCTTATTATATTGAATAGTCAAACTTAAATATGAACAATAGTTTTATAAATAGATAAATAATATAAAAAATATTAAAATGGCTCAATACAAATGTTTTAAATGTGGAAAACAAATTTCTAGTAAAGCTCTTGAAAAGAGATTTGTATGTCCTTATTGCAACAGCAAAATATTTTATAAACCACGAACAAAAGTTGTGAAATTAAAAACAAATTAAGATTAAGGGAAAATGCCAAAACAAGAAATTAAAGTAGATAAAGAAGTTCAGGAAAAAATACAGGAATTGCAGATTCTTGAGCAAGGATTACAGAATATAGCTATGCAAAAGAGGACTTTTCAACTTGAGCTCAATGAAACAAAAACTGCGCTGAAAGAAGTTGGCAAAACTAAAAATGATGTTTTTAAAATTGTTGGCCAAATTATGCTGAAAACTGAAAAAAAAGATATTGAAAAAGAATTAGATGAAAAGAAAAAACTTCTTGAACTCAGATTAAAATCAATAGAAGGTCAGGAAAATCAAGTATCTGAGAATGCAGAAAAAATTAGACAAGAAATCGTCGGTAAAATCAAGTAATAATCTAAAATAATGAGATAATTTTACATACTTTTTTATATAGAAATATTTATAAAGTCCTAGCCTATTTTTTTATTATGGTTTTTGAAGCATTGAAAAAAGGGCTGGCAAAATTAGGAAAGGACAATTCTGGTGATGATGAATATATAGAAATTGATATTGGAAAAGAAGAAAAAGAATCTAAGGTTTTTGTAAGGCCATTTGTTCTTAAAAAATTTGAAGATGTTAATGATATTCTCAATACTTTAAGGGAAGGTTATACAATCGCTATAATTGACATTAAACCATTAAAATCTAAAGATTTAATCGAATTAAAAAGAGCAATTTCAAAAATCAAAAAAACAGTAGAAGCATTAAATGGCAGTATTGGAGGATTTGGAGAAAATATTGTAATGGCAACTCCACAGTTTGCTAAAATACATAAAGGTATTGCACCGACTGAATCTAAAGAACCAAAAAAAGAATTTTTATAATCTATCAAAGCTCTGGTGAAATCCTGTAAAAATTGTTTTTGATTTTTGGAAATTCCCACTATCATCCTCATTTCATTTGGAAACCCCCCTTTAATTATATTGTTTTACCAGATAAATTAATCCAAAAATCAAAAAATTAGATGGTTTCACCAAAGCCTCTATCAATAACCTTTAAAAACTATTTCTTTTTATCAAATTTATGAAAACTTTATTTATAGAAGCTAAGAGAAAAGATTTAAAATTAGATAAAAACATTTTGAAAAATTTCCCTAAAAAACAGCTGGCGGTTTTTTATTCTATTCAATATAAATCTTTAGCTGAACAGATAAAACAAGAATTAGAAACTAAGGGAATAGAAATTATTGCATTTTCACAAATACTTGGCTGTAAAATTCCTAAAGTGAATGATTCAGTTTTACTTGTTGGTTCAGGCAGGTTTCACGCTTTACAAATAATTAATTATAATGAAAATATAGAAGTTTACATTTTTGAAAATAATAAAATAAATAAAATAAGAGAACAAGAAATTGAGAAATTTAAACAGAGAAAAAAAGCACAATTAAATAATTTTTATAATGCTGATAAAATTGGAATTTTTGTTTCAACAAAACCAGGTCAACAGAATTTAAAACAAGCACTTGAATTAAAAAACAAACTCAAAGCACAAAATAAAAATCCTATTATATATATAGGGGATAATTTATATGTTAATGAATTAGAAAACTTTGATATTGATGTTTTAGTAAATACTGCATGTCCTGGATTAGCTTTGGATAATAAAATAATCAATTCTGAAAATTTAAAACTATAAAATATTTTTAGATACTAGAAATATTAAAAACAGTTCTCAAAGCAACTATAATTGTTGCAGGAACAAATAAAATTAAAAGGCTGTTAAAAATAGAAATAACTAATGATCCAATATTTACACCTATTAATTTAGCAGTTTCCATTCCAGAAGATAAACCCATATAACTAACTATAACAAGAGAAACTGCAGCAAGTAAAAATGTTCTTGTATCTCTTGTCCTTATATTTAATATTCCAACTATAATTCCTAATACAACTAAAACACCATACATTATTGAAATCCACCTACCAAGGAGATGAGGGTCTATTAAAAGAGGAGCAAGACCAATAAGTATAGCTAAAATAACTCCTAAAAAAAATGCCCAAGCACCAATTAAATTTTCCCTAGCTTTTATCACCATTTTCTTTGATTTTCCTACTAAATAAAGCAATATATTTCTTATAAATCTTTGTATTTTTCATATTTTTTCTTAATTTAATCTATATTCTGAAAAATACAAATCTTTAAAAACCATAGTAACTCTCAAATTACAACAATGAAATCAAAATTATTGGCCTTCGTGGTTTTATCATTATTTTTAGTTAGTTTAGTAAGTTTAGTAAGTGCGG
>JAFCDK010000054.1 GCA_017609745.1 Candidatus Pacearchaeota archaeon | reverse complement strand
TGATGTTTTTCAGGCTTAACATTAATCATATCATTAATTATTTTCTCAGCTGTTTCTCCTTCATCTTTTTCCATTCTTAAAATAAGAAAAAAGCCATTTAAAAATGTTTTGTAAACAAGGTGAAATGTTTTGAAGTGAAGAGTTTTGAATAGAGGAAACAATATACATAAATATTTTTATACCCTACTATCCAATAAAATAAATGGATAAAGAAACAGCGTTAAAAAATTTGGAAAATTGTCTTCAACATGAAAATCGATTAAGGGGAAAAGCACACCCATTATACCAGCACGTATTAGAATCAATTGTGGATGCAACAGGAGAAGCTAATGAATCAGGTGCAACTAAAGAAGAGATTAGTAAATTATATGAAACATATTTTTATAATTAACTTTAATAATTAACTTTATATATCTGTCTTATTTTTTTCAATTATGGCATACGATACTTTAATCGGTAGAGATGAAGCAGATAAAAAGAGGTTTGAAAAAAAAGGTCTGACTTATATTGGCAAGGGCTATGTAACAATGGGAAATTATACCTCATTATCAAATTTTATAAAAATGGATGTTGCAAGAAGTCATGTTGTCCTCGTGGCTGGGAAGAGAGGTTCTGGAAAATCATATACATTGGGCGTCATTGCAGAAGAACTCTCATCACTCCCTGACGAAGTAAAAAACAATATTGCTTCATTAATTTTTGACACAATGGGAATTTTTTGGACAATGAAATATAAAAATACAAAAGAAAAATCATTACTCAGAGAATGGAATCTCAAGTCTGCAAAACTTCCAATTAAAATTTTCACACCTTATGGTTCTTTTGAACAATATAAAAACAAAGGAATTCCAGTAGACAAATCTTTTGCATTAAAAATTACAGAACTTAAAGCAGAAGATTGGATATTAACTTTTAATCTAAATATTACAGATCCCACAGCAGTCATTATACAAAGAACAATAACAAAATTAAAAGAACAAGCAAAAGATTATGGAATTAATGAAATACTTTCTGAAATAAATAAAGACCAAACAACAACTCCTCAAACAAAAAATGCAACTACCGGACTTTTTGAAGCTGCAAGAACTTGGGGGGTTTTTGCAGAAAAGGGGGAAAAAGGAACAAATATTCATGATTTAATTAATCCAGGACAAACAACAATTATGGATTTAAGTGTTTATAATGCAGTTGGAATGTTTAATGTTCGTGCACTTGTAATAGGATTAATCAGCAGAAAAATATTTAATTTAAGAATGGACTCAAGAAAAAAAGAAGAAGTTGAAGCAGTTAGAGCAGGAAGTGATTATCTATCATTTGTAGGCCAAAGAGACCAGCCTCTTGTCTGGATTTTTATTGATGAAAGTCATGAGTTTCTCCCAAGAGAAGAACTCGGAAAAACAGCTGCAACAGACGCACTTATCCAGCTTCTTAGAGAAGGCAGACAACCAGGAGTTTCATTAGTCCTCGCCACCCAGCAACCTGGACAAATACATAAAGATGTTATGACTCAATCAGATATAGTCATTTCTCATCGTGTAACCTCACAACCAGACATGGAAGCTTTAAATCAAATCATGCAAACATATCTCTTAGAAAACATAAAAACATATATGAATAATCTGCCAAATCTAAAAGGAAGCGCCATAATTCTCGACGACAATTCTGAAAGAATTTATCCGATGAGAATTCGCCCAAGATTTACATGGCACGGCGGCGAGGCGCCTACAGCGATTAAGGTGGAGAAGAGGATTTAGGATTTTATTTCTTAAATTTAGAAGTTAACCATATAGTTAACCCAACTAAAAAATAATTACGAAAAATACTATTACATAAATAATTGGAAGAATATCTAAACTAACTGGAACACCCAATATAATAAATCCAACAATCAAATAGATTATATATAATAATATAGAAAGTTCCATAATGATCTTCCCAATTTTAGATATCTTTTATTTATTCATAACAAGATTAATTTAAATAATTCTTAAATCTTTTCACCCCACAACAAACTCAATCCTCCATCTAAATTTATAAGGAGCAATATTCCCGGCTTTTTTCACTTTTTTTATTTTTATCCTCTTCTTAGCTTTCTTAGCTTCAGTTTCAATCTGCTCAAGAATTTTTTTCTCATCTCCTTGTTTTGCAAACCCATAATAAAAAATTCTTGTGCCTCTCTTTGCAACAGCAAAAGATTGTTGCAAAAAACTTTCTTTTAACTGAGGTCGCGGCATAACAATAACATCAAACTTCATATTTAATTTAGAAATAATTCTTTTCACATCTCCTTGAATAACTTTGACCTTATCACCAACTTTATTTAACCGAACATTTTCTTCAGCATATTTACTTGCTTTTTTATTTAATTCAATAGAATAAACAATTAAAGGTTTTCTCAGTTTCGCAATCACAATTGAATATGGTGCAACACCTGCAAACATAACCAACACTTTATCCTTTTTTTTAATTTTCTTTGCAATCTCTTTCCTCTCATTACTAAGTCGCGGAGAAAAATAAGTTTCATCTATATTAAATTTAAACACACAATTATTTTCTTTATACATCACTTCTTTTATCTTGCGACCAGCAAGATATTTTGTTGTCGGCTTTCTCAGCCGGCCTTTAATTCTTTCAACTTTTTCCAGCACAGTTTTTATATTCTTATGTTTAATTATTAAATTCTTTGCAATTTCCTTTTTCTTTTTTAAATTTTTCTTCTCATGAAAGTTTATAATTGCAACTTGTCCAAGTAAATCAAAACCCACCATAAATTTATCATGTTACTATATTTAATAAATGTAACTAATCAGAAAAGCAGTAATGTTAATAAAATAATCAACTACATAGCTTCAGAAATTAATTATTATTAGTATCATTATATCTCATTAAATAACAACAATATTTTTAAAATATATTTAATCTGAAAAATGATGCCAGTAATTGAAAAAAATAATAGAGAAAAGAAAATAAAAACTTTAGAAACAATTCTTCATTGGAATAGGGTGGGAAGCAATACTGGAGAAGCACAGATTACATTAACAAAATATACTTCTTTAAATGATTCAATAATTTATGAAAGAAAAGCAAACATAATTGCTGGTTCAATTTTAATAGAAGATACAATAAAAAAATATCTTGATTTTTATAGAATTAAACATAATTAAATCTAAATAAAATCTCCCAAACCTTTTTGTTTTGCTTGGTCTTTGAATTTGTGTAATTTTTCAAGCTGATTGTCAATTCTTGTTTCTGAAAAATCATGTTTAAGCAAAATTTCCTTTATTTTTTTCTCATCAATTTTTGGAAATTTAATTTTTGTATTTTTTTCAATTTCAGGTTTTTTAAAAAGCTCAAAAATTTCCTGCCAATCAAATGGCTCTTCTAAATTCTTAATATTTTCTTCAACAGATTTAAATATTAAAGCAGGCTGTTTAAATTTCCTTACAATATCAAGTGCTTTTTTAGGACCTATATTTTTCACCCCACGAGGATTATAATCTGTTCCGCATAATATGCCAAGACAAATAAGCTGGTCATGATTTATCTGCAATTTATTTAAAACAGTTTGTAAATCAATTTCCATAGGAGTTATAGAAACATATCCTGTCATTGTTTTTCTTTTTCTTGCTAAAGTTAAATTTTGAATAAGAAGCGGAGCTCCAAATAACAGGGAATCATAATCTTGTGAAGCAATTGCATAAAATCTCTTTCTTTTTGCAAAATGTGCTGCTTGAGCCTCGCCTTCAGAAGGGGCCTGCATCACTTCAATTCCCATTGCTTCAAGTAATTCCTTGCTCTCATCAATCATTTCATCTGTAAGTTTAGTTAACTGCTGGCTGTATCTTCTCATTAATGCAATATCTCCTTGTTTTTTAGCAACATCATATTTTTTCTGCGCATTATCTTTAGCACTCTGCCTCATCTCACTAGTTCGTTTCTTTAAAACAGGAGGCTTACCATCAAAAACATAGACTAGTTTGATATTTTCTAAAATCAATTTCATATTTCTATAAAATAATCCTGATAAATGACTTGTAATATTTCCTTTATTGTCTTTTAAGGGGGTTCCATCAAGTTGCCGAATAGATGATAAAAACTGGTAAATAGTGTTAAAAGCGTCAACAGCCAAAGTCTTATTCATTAAATTAGACAATTGAATTTCCTTTTTTGGCACTATCTCACCTATTTGCAGGCCCATAATTTATATAAGAAGAAAGGATATAAGAAGTTTTCGGAT
>JAFCDK010000053.1 GCA_017609745.1 Candidatus Pacearchaeota archaeon | reverse complement strand
CTATAATCTGAAAATGTAAATACTATTGTTGCTACAAATATAAGTGTGAGAATTGAAAGAGTTGTGTAGGGAATTTTTTCTATGGTTTTTGCGAATTTTTTTGAAAGGAAAATTGTCCAGAAAAAATTTATTATACCAACTATAAAAATTGTTAAGAGAATTAATATTAAATCTTTTGGGATTAATCCAGCGATTGCTAATTCTTTAATTGCGACTGCTGCTCCTGTTCTTGTTATATTAAAAGAATAAAGAGCAATAAGTGAAAGCGCCATTACGAGAGTGTTTGTTGCTCCGACTAAAATTAAAAAATCTTTTTTATCTATATTTACAATTTGCGAACCCATGATTGTTGCTTGGCCACTTCCTAAACCAGGCATAAAACAACATAATGGAGATGCTATAATTGAACCTAATAAGGGTTTTAATATTTGTTTTATTTTATATTTTGTTCTTGGCAAAATATTTTTTATTTTTTGTATTTTTTGTTTGGGGATTTTCATATTTTGGTGAATACTTAAAGCTAACATAGAACCCCCAAATAAACCTGTGAGAAGTGGGAGAAGTGGCTCCTTAATAAATTGATTGTGGAGAACAAAAAAACCAAGAAAGCCAGTAAGTAAAAGAATTATTATTGCATTGAATTTATTTTTTTCTCTAATAATTATTGAACTTGTTACTAAGATAAGAATATAAGGAATTGATATTTTTAAATAAGGATAGATTTTTGGGAGCAGAAAAATTGTGATAGGGGTTAAGAGGAGAATAATTAAAATTGCAGATGTACTGCCAATTAAACTAAGAAGAATTGCCTCATGCCCTTTACCTTGTTTTAACATTTCATGTCCTGGAAGAATGCTTAATTCTGTATCTGTATCAGGACATCCGAGAAAGACGCTTGGTATAAAGTCAATAAATGTGTGTGTGATTGCCATTGCTGTTATAAAAATAATTAAATTAATTGGTGGAATTGATGTAAAGTGCGAGACAAATATAGAGGTTATAAAAACACTGACAAGATTAATATGAATTCCTGGCAATAAGCCTGTTAAGGTCCCGGAAGCCACACCGAGCAAGATTATTATGATAAATTGAATTAACATTTAATAAATTAAAGAAAGCATATTTAAACTAATTTTTGTTTATTGATTTATGAAAAAAGAAAATAAAAAAAAGATTAGAAAAAGGGAAATTTTCTTAATTTTACTGCTGGTTTTTTTTATAATTATCTTTTTGATTTTATTTTTAAAAACTGGTTTTTTACAACTACAAAAAATTGATGTTAAAGATTTAAATCATTGGGATTACGATGAACAAGGAATTATTATTGGGGCAGAAAAATTTAATTTAGATGGAAATAAAGATATTTGTTGGTTTCTGGTTCATGGTTATGGTTCTACTCCAAAAGATATGAAGGAATTAGCATTTAATTTAAACAATGAGTTTGGAGAATATATCATGGTTCCAAGATTAAAAGGACATGGGACAAAACCAAGCGATTTATTATACTTAAATTTTAATGATTGGTATGGGCAGGTTGAAAATGAATTTAATAGTTTATCAGAAAAATGCGAAAAAATAAATGTTGTTGGCTTTTCTTTGGGGGCTGCTTTAATTTTAAAATTAGTTCAAGAAAAACAAGACACAGAGATAAATAATATCTATCTTATAAGTCCTTTTTTAAAAATTAGATATAAATTTTGGCATGTAATTCCTAAAGAGAATATTATTAACTTATTTGCAGATTTTGTTTTTTATTCAAAAAAAATTACACCTGCACAAATTAATTATAAACAAGGGCTCAACGAATATATTGGTTATTTAAATTTCCCTTTAATACCACTTAAAAATTCTTTTGAAGAAATTAATCAGGTAATTGAGAAATTATATAAAATTAAGAATAATATTCTAATTCAACACTCAAAAAATGATGATACAATTGATATAAAGAGCGCATATCTTACTTATGAAAATGTAAAATCTATAAATAAAGAATTAATTATATTTAATAAGTCAAATCATGTTCTACTTTTTGATTATGATAAACAAAAAGTTATAAATAATATAGTTGAGTTTGAGAAAAAGACAAGAAAATGAAAAAAACTAAGAACAATAGAAAAAGAAAAAAAATTGAAAAACCCAGTAAAAAGAGCAGAAAGATAAAGAAAAAAGTTTTTTTAATTATTGGGATACTTTTATTTTGGACTTTTTTAGTTGGAGTTTATCATTATAATAAGCCACTTCCATCAGGAACGAGTATTGAGGGGGAAATTTATTATGTTTCAGACGAAGATATAGACTTTTTGTATGATTTAACTTTTTTTAGAGCAGGAGAAAAAGTAACTGAACAAGAAATTTTTGATAAAGTTTTTGAGATGATTGATGGGGCTGAAAAGTTTATTCTTATAGATATGTTTTTATTTAATTCAGATTATAGTGAAAATATTCGTTTTAAAGAACTTGCAACTATCCTTAAAAATAAACTTATTAGAAAAAAAGAATTAAACCCAAATATTAAAATTAATTTTATTACTGATGAAATAAATAATTTTTATGGGAGTTATGTTTCAGACGAAATTCAGGAGCTCCAAGATAAGGGAATAAATGTTGTAATTACAGATATGACAAAAATGAGGGATAGTAATCCCCTTTATTCTAGTTTTTGGAGAACTTATTTACAATGGTTTGGAACAAAAGGAAAAGGGTGGATTAAACATCCCTTAGGAAATGCAAAACAAAAAATTACATTTAGGTCTTTGTTAAAAGTTTTTAATGCAAAAGCAAATCATAGAAAAATAATAATTGCTGATAAAGGAGATAAAATAGTTTCATTAGTCACTTCTGCAAACCCCCATGAAGCAAGTAGCAGACATTCAAATATTGCAATTTATATTGAAAAAGAAATTTGGAAAGATATTTTAGTTTCAGAACAGGCTGTCGCAGAATTTTCAGATAAAGAAATAGAAAAACCTAACTTTGATTTTATCTCTGAGTTTAAACAAGAAGGAGATATACAAGTGCAATTATTGACAGAAGGAAAAATAAGAAAAAATTTAATCCAAGAAATAGATAACACTGTGTCAGGAGAAAGTATTGATATTATTATGTTTTATTTATCTGAAAGAAATGTTATTAGTTCTTTAATAAATGCAGCAGAGAGGGGTGTTGAAATTAGGCTTATTTTAGATCCTAATAAAGATGCTTTTGCAAGAGAAAAAAATGGGATTCCAAATCGGCAGGTAGCAAATGATTTAATTAAAGAGAGTAAAGGGAAAATTAAAATTTTATGGTATAAAACTCAAGGAGAACAATGCCATTCAAAAATTATTATAATAAGAAAGAAAAATAAAACGATTATCTTTTTAGGCTCTGCGAATTTAACAAAAAGAAATATTAAAGATTTTAATTTGGAAACAGATGTTAGAATTTCTTGTTCTTCTGATAAGAAAATTACTCAAGAAATATCTGCTTTTTTTGAAAGAATTTGGAATAATGAAAATGGAACTTATGTTCTTCCATATAACTCTTTTGAAGAAAATTCTTTTCTTAAAGATCTGCAATATAGATTTCAAGAAACTACTGGAATAAGCACTTTCTGATACAGAAATTCTCAAAACAAAAACACAGAAATTTTCTGATTTTTCAGTTAATTTTTTAAACTAATTTTACTTTAGTAAAATAATGGTAAAAAAAGATATTAAAGAGATTAAACAGCGAGGGCAAAAAAGGAAAAATAGAAAACCTCTTATTAAAAATGTATTTAAAACTTCTGGAATTTGCGGAGCTATAAGTTTAATTTTAGGGTTTTTGCTTTTGATTTTAAGTTTTGCAGGAATTATATTTCCAAATTTTGTCAGCATAATTCTTACTTTAATTAAATTATTTTTTG
>JAFCDK010000009.1 GCA_017609745.1 Candidatus Pacearchaeota archaeon | reverse complement strand
TGGATGTTTGAAATTCCTGGAAAATATCCTGAAGCATTTACGCCAGTTAAAGCTTATGATGCAAATATAAATGGTCAACAACAACCTATTTTAATAATTTATGAAGTAGATTATAGCAAACTTTAATTTTTTCTTATACAGAAAATAATTTTAAACCATCTCTTTTAAGCAATGGACAATTGCAAAGAAATTGTCTTATTTTCTGTCTCCAAAAGTTCTAACAAACTACACACTTTAGCCCGCGGTAACACCCAAGGATTTTTTAATAATTGGCGCCCCCAGACCAAAAAATTTATATTTCAGATATTTCAAAAATAAAAGAACAACTTAAATGGCAATCAAAAACTACTACACAACAAGATATAAAAGAATTAATAACTTGGGCTAAACAAAATTAAGGTTTTTTCTAATATTCTTTTGGGCTATGTTAGTTTTGTTTTAATAAAAGCATATGAATAAGCAGCAGTTGTTAACCAACTCATTATAGGATGTAAAAGCCAGGCAGTTTCTTTGTCCTTTATACTCATTTTTATTCCAACTATTGTTTCAGGAATAAAAAGTAAATTTTTAAGGATAGTACTAATAATCTTTATTTTATTTCTGTTAAAATCATAATCAAAATCTCTTCCTACTCTTTGTTTTTGAAAATATACTTCTGCCCACCAGACTTTCTTTTTTGTAAAATCTATTATACTCTTAGAAATTAAATGATACACATGTGCTTTTTTGGGTATCGCTACATTTGCCATGTTTTTTTTTGCTAAATTATAAACAACATCTGTGTCCTGTGTATAACCCCCAATTTTATCAAGAGTTTTTTTCTTTATTACAAAATAATACCCCCCAGTTATAATAAAACTTTTTAGAGTTATTTTATAAGTATAATATTGTCTGTTATTTTTAAGTTTTAATTTTCTTAAAGAAAGTAAAGAATCAATTGAACAATAAGAAACAAAAGGATCTGTACCTATTAAACTAAGATATCTATTTATTAATTTATCTTTTTTCATAACAGCCATTCTACATATACAAAAATTTATAGTTTTATCTTTAATTAATGGAGTTACCATTTTTTTTATCCAATCTTTTTCAACTAATGCATTATCAGAATCAAGAAAAATCATAATTTCTTTTTTTGCTTTTTTATAACCAAGCCATTTTCCTCTCCCCTTTCCTTCTGGATATTGTGTTGGATTAAAAATAACCTTAACCCCCATCTTTTGTGCAATTTTAATTGTCCCATCTGTAGAACCTCCATCTAAAGCAAGAATTTCAATTTTATTTTTTGGATAATCTTGTTTTTGTATACTTTCAAAACATCTTTTAGCATTATCCCTACAATTATAAGTGCAAATAATAAAACTCACACTTGGCCATTTCATTTTACTTTCTCCCTCCAATATATTGCTTTAATTTAATTTAATTTAAAAGTAAATCTATTATCAATTATATTTTTAAAAAATTTTATATAAAAATTATTTTGTAGATAATATCTTTGTAAATTAAATATGTATTTTGTTTGTTGCCAGGCATTTGTTTTATAAAATGTAGAAAAAAGAAATTTATCTGAAATTTTAGAAACATTTACATCATGGCCTAAAATTCCAAAACCTTTCCACCCCTCTAATTTTTTCGGAACTTTTAATTTTTTACTTTCTTGACAAATTTTAAAATATGGTGTTCCGGGCATGGGCCTATAAAGCTGAATTAAATTTTCATCAGCTGGAACTTCTTTTATGTATTTTAGACTCATCTTTAGTTCTTCTGCAGTTTCAGTGGGATGGCCAAATATATATGCATTTGTAACAAAGAGTTTCTTTTTTCTCATATATTTTGCTAGTTTTTTTGTTCTGTTAAATTCGACAATTTTTCCATTTAATTCTTGTAATCTTTTTGAACCAGATTCAATTCCAAGTAAAACTCTTTTACAATTATAAGCTGCAATTAAATCAATAATTTTTTTATTTATCATTTCATATCTAGTAGAAGTATTCCACATTAAATTTTTTTCACCACTTTTTTCTATTGCTTCACAAAACTTTTTTGCATAGTCATAAGAAATTAAATGTAAATCTTCTCCAACATCTAAATAATCTATCTTGTTTTTTATTAAACTTTGAACAAATTTATATTCCTTAATTCCTCTTTGTGGTTCTGCAATTCTATAATGGCCTAAATAACGTTTTACATTTTCATTGCTATTATGGCAAAAACCACATTTATAAATACAACTCCTTGTTGTACTTAAAGGCAAAACATTATGTCTTTTTTCTGGAAAATATCTATTGATATTTTCTAATAAATCCCATGAAGGTAATGGCAGTTTTTTAAAATCAACAAATTTTTTTTGAGGAAGCATTATTTTTATTTTTTCTTCCCCCCTAACTTTTTCTTTAATTCCACAACCCAATGGTTTTTTTAATTTTCCTTCAAAATATTTTAATAAATCTTGAAAAGCATATTCTCCTTCTCCTATCACAACAGCATCTATATATTCATTTTTTATAGTTTGTTCTGGAAGAACAGTTGGGTGTGGTCCTCCCCAAATTACAATCTTTCCAAACTTTTTTGCAATTTTGCTTATAATTAATGCTCTTGGAATGTGTGGACCTGTTAAGACATGCAAACCAATAATTTCAGGATTTATTTTTTCAATGTCTCTTTTTACGCTCTGTTCATCAATTTTCTTCCCAGAATAATCTTTTATTATAATTTTATATTTATCTCTTATAACTGAAGCAATGCACATCAAACCAAGTGGAGGAAAAATACTAAGTTTTGTTCCAACTTCAATTAAAAGAATTTTATTTATTTTCATATTCCTAAACTAAAATTGTATTTTAAATGTTTTATTGTAGTTAAAATTGATTATAACAATATTTAAAAAAGAAAGAAATAACGCGAATGTATGATAAAAACAATAAAAGCAGATTTGCATTTTCACCCAAGTTTTTTCAGTAAGGGAGATAAACCACATTTAACAGAAAAAATTACTCTCTTTAAACAAAATAGTTAAAGAATCAATTTCTAAAAAATTGGACTTATTAGCTATAACTTTTTATTCAGATTTCAGTAGATTTTTCTATGCATTAAGATTAGCTAATGCTATCCTTTTGCCTAAATTATAATTTATTTTTTCTTTTATAAAAATCATTTATTTGCTAATCCAATAATTATTCCTAATCCATAAGATAAATGTATTATAACAAATATAAATGGCAAGACAAACAATAATAGGGGATTTTTATTTTTTATTGTTTGTATAAAACTAAATAACAAAGATAATAAAATATATGCTATTAATGGAGCACTAACTATATATCCTAAAATAAAATAAGAACTGATTATAGAAATTAATAATAAATATGCTATAATATAAAGATAAAGAAAAAACAAAGCAGGAATCATGAACATTAAAGAAAAATCTGCTTTTCTGAATTTTTCTTTTTCTATTCTTGTTTTTCCATAATTATAAAACTGATATATTAGTTTTTTTAAATTGTTTCTTCTTCTATGATAAATAAAAATATTTGGGGAATAAACTATTTTAAATCCATGATTTTTCGCATTTGCTAAAAATTCAGGATCTTCACCAGGCCATAATTTTGGATTAAATTTTATTTTTTTAAAGATTTGTTTTTTGCAGATTAGATTGGCAGATGTTAAATAATTTTCATTTGCATTAAAATTTATTTTTCCTTTTTTGTATCTATTACATAAAGGTCCCCCATAAAAAAAAGAACTTAAAGCATATCCAGATAATTTTCCAAACAATTTATCATCTCTTGGAGTTAATTGGGGCCCCCCAACAATATCTATATTTGGATATTTTTCAAAAAAATTCTCAATTCTCTTCAAATGAAATTTATCTATAAGTGCATCATCGTCGATAAAAACAATAAATTTTCCATTTGCTTTTTCTGCCCCCCTATTTCTATTATTAGAAGGATTTCTTCCTTTCTCTATTATAATCTCATACTCATTTATAGGATAATCTAGCTCTTCTAAATATTTTAGAATTTCTGCATCTCTCCAAGGTGCTACAGCAATAATGATAGAAAATTTTACCATGTTTTTAACATAGATATCTTCTTTTTAACTATTTATATTAAAAAATATAGTAAATAGAAAAATTATAATTTAATTAACAAATCTATATTTAAATAAGGTCCAGAGAGCTTCGATTCCATCCTTAAAGCCTATTTTTTTCCCCTGAATTTTTGTTCTTGCATAATAAGAAATTGGAATTTCTTTGATTTTATATTTTTTCTTTGCAATTTTTGCTGTAATTTCTGGTTCAAAATCAAATCTTTTTGATTTTAATTCTATATTTTTTATTACATCACTTCTAAAAACTTTATAGCAAGTTTCCATATCTGTTATTTTTATATTATAAAGAATTCTTGTAATCAAAGTTAAAAATTTATTTGCAATAAAAAAAATAAACCGCCCTTTAATTTTTCTTTTTGAAAATCTTGAACCATAAACAACCTTTGTTTCTCCATTTATTATTGGGGATATCAATTTTTTATAATCTTTTGGTTCATATTCAATATCAGCATCTTGAATAATCACAATATCTCCTGTAGTCTCTTTAATTCCCACCCTTGCTGCATGCCCCTTTCCATAATTTTTTTTATTATAAAAAATTTTAATATTTTTATCATTTATTTCTTTTAAAATTTTTCTTGTACCATCATTTGAAAAATCATCAATAATTATAATCTCTTTTTTAACTTTTCCTATATCAACCCCTTTAATTATTTCTAATATTTTTAAAATAGTTTTTCTTTCATTATATACTGGAATTATAATCGAGAGTTTCACAGTTTTCACCATATTACGAAAATTTCTTCTTTCTTTAAATTAATTATTATAGTTTTGTAGGGTAATTAGCCTAATTAATTTATTATAAATTTATAAAAACATAGAAAAATTGATAGAAAGACAATTATTATTGCAAAATATGTTACTAAAAATCCAAATTTATTTAATAATTTATCAAAAGTTGTATGTATATCATATTTATCAAAAATTTGATTTAGGTTTTCATTATATTTTAGAGGATAAAGAAAGAATGTGTGTGTTGAATCTGCAACTTGCAAAGAGGATTTCTTAAGAGGCATTTCTATTTTATATATATTAAAATGATTTCTTTTTTCACAAAATCCCAACCAGCAATTTTTATTAGGATAAGGAGAATATATTTCAATCTTTTTGTTACTTTTATTATTAAATATTTCAACATATTGCTCCATGCTCTTGTTTAATTCTTGTCCAGTTGTTGCTATTGTTCCCCAGCCACAATCATCAAGAGCACATTCAATAAAATAAACATTTATATTTTCTACGTTTCCTGGCAACTGCTCTTGTAAGTTTAATAATTCTTGAAATTTTGAGACATCTAAAAAATATTTATCATTGAACATCCATATTGATTGTCCAGTATATATTCTAGAATCAGTTAAAATTAATGTATCATCAGCTATATTTTCCTTATAATCAAACATTTGGCTGACAGCATCTTTAGCATAAAAATGAACCACCCCAATATTACTTAAACCCAAATAAAATAAACTAAATATTAATATTAAAAAAATAATATATATTAATTTAAATTTTGTAAATTTATTTTGAATTCGATTATTAAACCAGTTAACAAAAAAAGCTGCAGGAATTGAGAGAAAGACAATAATAAATAAAAAATGTTTTGGTAGTAAAATTACATTTGTTAAATAAAATAATGGTATTAAACAAAGGGAAAAGAATAAAACAAAATAATTTCTTTGTTTTTTAAATAAATATAATAGCCCCACGCCTCCTAAAATAAAAATTAATGGATTTGAATATAACACCCATTTTAATGGTACTAATCCATGTGGCAAATGATTATGCGCTTCATTTCCAAAAAAGAAATTTTTTAGATTGATTCTTGTTTTTGTATTATCAAATTGAACATCCCATGAATAATATTGCGCAGATTTTTCTTTACCAAAACCAAATATTCTTGTAAACTGCAAATCCATAATTCCTTTATCTTTATAAAGAAGATAATTATGAATTAAAGTTGGAGTACAAAATATAAAAATAATAAAAAGAAAAACAAATATTTTTTTAATATCCTCTTTATTGAGTTTTCTTATTTTCTTTTCTTTTTGTCTTGTTTTCATTTTTATATAAAAATAAAAAAATAAAAAACCAGGAATAAATAAAAGTGCATAAACTTTGATCATGATTGCCACACCTAATAAAGTGGCACTTGTATAAAATAATAAATTTTTATTTTTTTTAATGCCCTCTATAAAAAATAAAAGACTAAAAACAATAAAAAAAATTACTGTCGGATCCATATCTGCAGTTATTGCCTTTACAGCAAAAGGGGAAACAGCTACGAGAAAAGCAGAAATTAAGGCAATTTTTTTATTGAAAAATTCTTTAGCAAGAAGGAAAACACCAATA
Organism: Candidatus Pacearchaeota archaeon; assembly: GCA_017609745.1. Taxonomy (GTDB): domain Archaea; phylum Nanobdellota; class Nanobdellia; order Pacearchaeales; family GW2011-AR1; genus JAFCDK01. Next base: position 9,996 of record JAFCDK010000009.1, on the reverse strand, counting down.
ATTAATAAGGTTCCAAACAAAACAGAAGCAAATCTAGAAGCAAACTGTGTAGCCCCTCCAAATAATTTATAGAAGATATCTGTTATTGCAAACCACAAACCACAAGACTGGTCATAAGTTTCAAGTTTTCCAGATTCTAAAAAATTTATAGCATGAACTGCAAAATGCATATCATCAGCATAAACTCTCATATTAATTGCAGAAATTACTCTTAAAATAAATCCTAAAATTATTATTAAAATAAGATACAATTTACTTTTATCTTTTGAAAAAAAGATATCTAAAAATTTGTCAATAAAATTGTCTACTTTTTTCATTCTTTTTTATAGATTTTAAGCTTATTAAAATTAATGACTTATCTTAAATTTTTTGGGCAATTTATCATATAATCTTATTATAAACTTAAAAGGCGAATGGATTAATCTTAATCTCATTAATGCTAAAAACATTTGTATAGAATTTTCTATAACCTTTAATTTTGATTTTTTCTGATCAGTCCAAATCGTGGGATGTTCTCTAATTCTAAAATTCTGTTTTTTTATCTCATATAATACATTAACATCAAAGGCCCATTCTGTTATCGTTATTTTTGATATTATCTTCTCTATAATCTTTCTTTTAAAAATTTTCGCTCCACATTGAGTATCTTCATATGGAAGCAGGAAAAGAGAACGTGAAATAAAATTAAATCCTCTGCTTGTTATTTTTCTTATTAATTTAAAATTTTGTCTTGCCCCCTTTTTCCACCTGCTTGCAATTATTCCATCAGATATCCCAATATTTTTTATTAAATCATCAAAACTTTTAGGGGATGTCGCCATGTCAGCGTCGACAAATCCAATTAAATCATTATCTCGTTTCAAAGCATCCTCAAAACCCTTTATTATAGCAAACCCTTTTCCCCCTCTTTCAAAATCAAGATATCTTATCTCTTTATATTTTTTACAATATTTTTTAACTATTCCTAATGTGTTATCTTTACAGGCATTTAGAACAACTAATAACTCAAAATCAAATTCTTTTTTCTTTTGAGAAAAAAATTTTACATATGTATCTAAAGTTCTACCAAGTCTTTTTTCTTCATTATAAGCCGGAATAATAATACAAATCTTCATTTTTATTCAACAAATAGAAATATTTAGCTTATTAATTTATCTCTGATTTAAAATAACTATTATTTAATAAAGATTCAATACAAAAAACAATTAACATAAATAAATGAATTAATATAATAACAAAAATAAATTGCTGTATTGTAGAATTGAATATACTCAACAATATGATTTCTAATATAACAAATCCAATTAAAAGATAATTAAATTTTTCCCTATTTGTTGATAGATTATAAAATACAAAGATATTTACTAAAGATAAAAAAGCCATAGCAATTCCAGTATAAACTAATAAATGAGCTAATTTTAAATAGTTTGGACCTGAAAAAATCCTTATTATTAATTCAGGAAATAAATAAAATATAAAAACAGCTATTGTTGAAATAAAAAAGACTATTCCAAGAGTTTTGATTAAAATGTCTTTCGAGTTTTTATTATTTTCATGTTTTTCAGATGTAATTGGAAACATGGCTTGAGCTATTGGCATTGTTGAAAAAATAATTATTTTTCCTAAGATAGATATTATAGCATAAATTCCGGCAGTTTCAGCATCAAAAAATATTTTAACTAAAATTACATCTATACTATAAAATAAAGCAACACAAGCAATTGAAACTAATGTGGGGATAGAATATGAAAAAAGCCCATCAACTTTTCCTTTTTCTCTTTTAACCTTTAAGATATCTTTTATATTATATAAAGAAAAAAGAAAAGCAATTGCTAAACTTAAAATTATCGCAGTAATTGCTCCATAAACTTTTAGTCCAATTAAAATCAACATGATTGCTACAATAAGTTTTAATGTCCCTTCAATAATAAAATTAGTTCCAAGTGTAGCAAATCTTTTTGTTCCTTGTAATATTCCTCTAGTTATTGGTAATAAACAATAAAAAATTATTGTCATTCCTGTAAAAATAATAAGAGAGGTTTGAATTTTTAATTGGGAACTTAAGATTTTAGAGAATATAAACAAAATTAAAAAAACAGAAATTCCTAAAATCAAAAATCGGTTCACTGAAACAGAAAATAAATTTTTTATTTTATTTCCTTCTTTTAATTTTGTAGAGAATTTAGAAACAATTGTTTGTATAGAATTGCTAAATATTGAAAAAATATAAATCATCCCCATCAATGCTGCAAGAATTCCATAATCTTTTGGCCCCAAAAGCCGAGAACTTGCAGAATGAAAAATAAAATTTAATAAATTAAAAAAATTAATTAAAATAAAAAGAGTTAAACTCCCCTTTACTAAACTATCTCCCAATATTCTTTTTATTATTTTTCTTTTTATCATTTCAAAAAAGGTTATTTCTGAATATTATAAAAGCTAAGATTATTATAATTGTTTGAAATCCATAAATCAAAAATACAACATCACTTTCATAAACTTTTTTCTTGAATTTATTTAAAATAAAAATCGCTAAATGTTCTACCCCATAAATTTTTTTATAGAGCATTTTTAAACTTCCATCTTCTTGAGGTTTCCCAAAAGATTGTTTTTTTAATCCCCCCCTTAATTTTAATAAAACTTCCATTATATATGGTATAAAGATAAAGATAGCAATTCTTTCAAAATCTCCAAAAATTGCCATACAGGCAATTAAAGCTCCTACAGAATATGTTAAAACATCTCCTGGGAAAACTTTTGCCGGATATTTATTAAAAAATAAAAATGCAAATAGTGGAGCAACCATACATAAACCCATTAAAGATACCCAAGAATGTCTTGTAAGCCAAGCAATTAAAGACAAAGAAAATAAAATTAATATTCCTTGTCCTGCTTCTAATCCATTATATCCCCCAATAAAATTAAAACTAACTGAAGTGCCTATTATTCCTATAGGAATGACTAATAAAGGATATAATATTCCCATATTAATTACACCTAAAAAAGGCACAGCTATTTCTGATACTCCTGCATTAATAACCATTAAAGGAACAGCAGCAAAAAATACTAAAAAAATTCTTAATTTTGCAGGCAAACCCCCATGAACCCACCCAAAAATATCATCCACAAATCCTATAATTCCTATAATTAAAATTGTTGTAACTAAAGCAAATATATTTGTTATTGTTATATCTGTATTAAGAATAAAAGTTTTTATAGCAATATAACATAAAACCCCCAAAATAAAACCTAAGACAACTATTAAACCGCCAGAACCAGAAATATTTTTAGGATGATTATATTTATTCATATCTTCCCACACCATCCCAATTTTTTTTGTTTTTTTTATCCAAAAAGGAATAGTTATTAAAGTTACAAAAAAACTTAAAATTATTGGCAAAATTAAGATTATCTTCATTTTTATTTCTTCATATGTCTTCTCTAGCCATTTTAATATCTAAACTTGGCCATTTAGTTATAAGATAGTTAGAATTAAATTCTATATTTTTTGGATATTCTATTTCCCAAATTTTTATAGGCCCTTTAAATCCCATCCCATCTATATATGCAAAATCTCCAATATTTAATCCTTGTTTTTCTAAATCATTTAAAACAAAATCTGGCTCATTATGGACAAGTTTAAAATTTTCACTTTGATTATATAAATACAATCTAGCTAAATTAGAATTTACAGTTCTTTTACTTAAATATAATAATGCTCCTAATTCAATTTTTTCAATTTTTCCTTGTTGCGTAGAAACTCTCGGCATTAAAAAAACTCCTGCCTCTAATCCAGATCCAAAATCAAGAAGTTTATTATTTACATAAATATATCTTAAAGGAATTGAAATTTGTTTAGTTTGATAAACAAAAATTGCTTCTGGCTGAGCAATTTTTCCCTGTTTTTCAATTTTTATAATTACTGCTCCAATTCCGGTTTTTTCAGCAGGTAAAAATATTTCTTTTTCTCCATCCTTCCAAATTATATCTTCATCAGTTGCTGTCCCGCCTTTATAAATATAAAAAATTTCATCTTTTGTTTCATAAGTTTCCTTCTCATTTTTTGAAAAAGTTGAAATCCAACTATATCTATCATAATCAGCATCACTTCCTATACTACTATAAGCAGGATATTTTCCGATTTCTGTGGAATCTATTAATAAATGTGTTCCATTATGACTATATAAAAATCCTAAAGCATCTGTTTCATTTGGTGCAGTTAAAACATATCTGCCCATTAAATAATTCCAATATGTTATAGCATTCCCCCCATCTAAAATTGTGGCTCTTTCACCCATACTTTGGACCCAATATCCGTAATCCCACCAATGAGCAAAAACCGCCTCCTTTGAAGTATTTTCTCTAACCCAATCCATTGCTTTTTGCCATTGCCATCTATAAACATCAGGAACATAATTACTGGCTGTGTTTTTATCTGTTTTGAAATATGTATAAAATGTAAATATTATTAAAATAATGGTAGTTATAGCTATTGCTCCTATGAAAAATTTCTTTAATTCCTCTTTTTCTTTAAAAAATTTCCGGGAAACTTTAATTCCAAAAAATCCAATAACCACTGGACTTACTGCTCCTAAAACCATTATCAATCTTATAGCCCCTCTTGCTCCGATAATCCCAAGAGTTAATATAATAAAATAAAGAATATATGTAAAATTGAATTTTTTAAATTCAAAAAATTCATTATCTTGATATTTTTTCCAGTAAATATATAAAAAACAACCCATAAAAAAAATCCAGCCCCCAAAATAAACTAACAAACTTATATTATTTATTCCATTTAAAATATTTGAAGAAGAATATCTGCTAAATATAATTGCAAACAAAAAAATAAAATAACTAAATGTTAATAACCATCTCTCTTTTTTTCTTAAACTTTTTATCATACTATTAAATAAAAAAATAGAGCCAATAAAAAATAACCAAAAAAATAAAGGAATCCCTCTAAATATTGGACCAAAAGAATTTTTCCAGTCATTTATAAAATATGGCTGTTTATTTTCTGCGACAGTAAAACTAAATCTGCTCATTGACGGTTGAATTAGATTATTTTTTATATCTTTTAAATTATAAACTATTATTTTTGGACCTGGAAAAATTGAAATAATTATTAATATGATAAATATAGAAATAATTAAAGAAAATAATTCTGGAGGCAATTTGGTCTTTCTTCTTATATTATTTATTCTCTCATTTTTCATAAAAAATAAACTTGCACCCATGATTACGAAAATAACAATAGATGAGCTAGTAGAAAGTGAGACAACTAAATTTTTTATAGTATATCTTGTGGAAAAAGGTACCATCAATATAAAAGAAGAAATTAACCAAGAAAAATAAATATACAATTGTTTTTTCTTAACTTTGCCTAGAATAAAGGCTAATAAAACAGCTGGCGGGATTGTAAAAAATATAAAAATATAACCCCCCCAGATTAAAGCCATTAAACCAGTAAAAATTCCTGCAAGAACTCCAAAAATCAATCCTTTTTTAAGTTTTTTTGAAGTAAATGCTTCTAAGAAAAAATAAAATGCCATAAACATAAAAAAGAAAGCTGCTGATTCTTTTTCTGGGATTCCAGCAATTGTTCTTGGTAACAAAGAAGGAATTAAAACAAAAAGGCCTGTAGAAATTAAAGCAATTAAATTTTTAATTATTTTATCTTCTTTATAAAATATTTTTCTTGCAAAAAGGAAAAATGCAATTGTTGTTAGAGCAAACATAAAAACAGGAAACAGAATTGCAGAATGGGTTATATTGTCTGTTAAAGAAAAAAATGATAAAAATTTATGAAACCAAACAATCATATAAGATAATAATTTCATTTCATGCGCGGTATTTATTGGTCTACACATTTCACCAGAACAAATTTCTGCAAGAGGAACAGATCTCATTTTATCAATAAGAAATAATTTACCATGCTCAGCTATATATTTGGCCCATCTTAAAAAAAGAAAAGGATCTAAATCAGGTCCAAGAGTCCAAGCCCCATTTGTTATATCTTTTAATTTTGAAATCGGACGCGTTCTTATATAAACTCCAAGCCAGACAATCAAACTAAGAAAAATATAAATTATCCAATCCTTTTTCTTTTTTAGAAAATCAACGATTTTCTTTTTTCTTTCTTCAATTATTCTATCATCAAATAGATTATTTTCTTCCATGTTAAATATACAATTCCTTATTCTAAATTTTCTATTAATTCTTCAGCACTTTTTTCTTTAGAAAGTGTGCATTCTTTGTCACAATAAGGACATTTTTTAGGAATCTTTTTCCCCTTATATTCAAAATTATATCCACAATTTTGACAATTAAATTTCATTATCCTCTAAAAACTTTTTCTCTTTTAAATTTTATGATACTCAACTAAATATAGTGGGAGTTATAAAAACTTCTATTAAAGCTCCAATTACAAGCAGAATAATAGCACATACAATTAATATTAAAGAATCTTGCAACACTGCCCAGAATTTTTCTCCTTTAAATCTGTGTTTTATGACAGCAACTCCAATAATTCCTCCTGCTAAAGCTGAAACAAAATAAGCTCCTATTTCTACAAAACCATGAATCATATATCTTGCAATTCCCAAAGGCAATTTACTAAGTTCATATTTACTAAAAATTACAACAGCTGCTGAAATAACACTAGCATTCCAAGCTAAAATAAAAATAGCCCCGGCCCCCATCAATAACGAGAATATTAATGTAAAAATTAAGACATACATATTATTTGAAAAAATAGCAAAAAATCTGCCACTTGTTGTTAAATCTCCTGTAACTTTTCCTTTAATTCCATATTGATTAAGACAGCTATCATAATTTCCTGGCTGATTTATCATACAATAAGTTTTTATTTGAACAGCATAATTATCCGCAGTACCTAAAAAAATATACCAAAATGAAAAAGCAACAATAAAACCTAAAAAAAGCCACATAAAGGCAGTAAGAGCTTTTCCATGTTCTTCTAATAATTTAACAGAATCTTTTATTTCTTCACTATCCTTTTCTTCTAATTTTATTGCATAATACATATAAGGTAAAGAAAAAATAACTGTAAAAGTTACAATAAGCAAACCTTTATATTTTGCCATAACAGGGTCTCCTGCAAAAACCCATGAAGTAAGCAAAACAGAAACACTGGCATAAAGCAAGCCAATAAAAAAAAGCTCCCAAGTATGCCTTTCAACTTTTTTTGGATTTATAATACTCTCGAGCATATTTTGTTTTCTCCTTTTACTTTCTTAGAAAACTTTTCTTATTTTTAAAACTATTGAAATTATTAATATCTCTATATTCATAATAAATTACTCCTAAATAATCTTTTAACCTTTTTACACCAATAATCTTTTAACCTTTAATCTATAATCACTCATCAACATTGCGCATATTCTGTTCTACATTATTGCTAGTTTATCAAAAAGATAAGTTTTTATGCCGGTTCTCTATGTGAGCAATCAAACATTCTATTAAACTCATTATTTACAGAAAGATTATTATGCCCAGTAGAAAAAAATCTTGAAGCAACACATATATCTTTATCTAGTAAAATTGGAACTGATATTTTTTGTTTATAAGTTCCAACATGTTTTGCACATAAATATACTGTATCTCTTCCATTCATTTTTCTAAGATAAGCACTCCCACATATTTTACTTATTTCTTCTGGTTTTAGATTTTTTTGATTCATAAAACATAAATTTACTTTAACTTTAAAAATATTTATATTTTCTATTACTAACCTAACAAACAACAACTTTTTATATTAACATCAACTGCTTACATTTATGAATAAATTAAAAAAAATATATCAAGATATAAAAGAAGTGAAAATACAAGGAGCAAGAAATATTGCAAAAACAGCTCTTTATGCTTATTCTCTTAAGCCAAGTAAAAAAACAAAAAAAGAATTAATTTCTCTGCGCCCAACAGAACCTATGTTAGTTAATGTTCTTAATAAAATAGGGAAAATACCTTATAGAGAAATTCAGAAACACTTTGATGAAGCACAAAAAAAGATTAATAAATTTGCATTAAAAATAATAAAAAATGATGATGTGATTTTTACTCATTGCCATTCAACTAATGTAATAAATGCACTCATCTTTGCTAAGAGGAAAAGAATAAAGTTTGAAGTTTATAATACAGAAACCCGCCCCCTTTATCAGGGCAGAAAAACTGCTCGTGAATTAAAACATGCAGGAATTAAAGTTACAACATTTGTAGATGCTGCTGCACGAGTTGCTATAGAAAAAAGTCAAGGAACAAAAAAAGTAGATAAATTAATTCTCGGCGCAGATGCAATTCTTAGAGATGGAAGTATAATAAATAAAATTGGAAGCGGTATGTTTGCAGAAATTGCATATAATCATAAAATTCCCTTATATATATTTGCAGATTCTTGGAAATTTTCAAAAAAAAGAGTAGAACTTGAACAAAGAGCATTTCAGGAAATTTGGAAAAAAGCTCCAGAAAATATAAAATTAAAAAATCCTGCGTTTGAAAGAGTTGAACCAAAATATATTAAATCTATTGTTTCAGAACTAGGAATCCTTACTCCGAGGGAATTTGTGAGGAAGGCGAGGTATAATTTGTGAGAAGGGTTTTGGTGAATAGGGAATTATTTTTTTCTTAAATTTTTTGAAGCTAAAAGTATGCTTAAACTACCCACTAGCATCATATCTAATGAAGATGGTTCTGGAATAGGTTCTGTTGTTCTTTCATCTTGCCAAAGCATTATATTATCAATATTATAATCTACTGTCCTATTTCCTCCATATCCTCGCATAAATGTTCTACTAACACCTAATAAATTCATATCCTCTGGAAGAGAAGAAATCGGGAGATTTAAATCTACACACATTAAACCAGAATCTCTTTCCCATGCTTCAAGAGTTGTTAGATTTTGTTCAGCATCATATTCCATCAATAAATTATACCATACACCAGTTTGGAAACCTCTTTCACTTATTCCTCCATTTGAAAATAAACCAAATCGATATCCTCCATCTACTGAACTAAGGTCTGATTGAATTCCATTACCAAGCCAAAATTGACTATTCCATATCCCAAATGTTAATCCAGCAGACCACTGAACAGAATTAATTATTTGGTCTGATTGTAAACTAAAAGATCTTGTAGGGTCTAATGTTGTAGGAGTATAAGCATAAGATAAACTTGTATTTGCTTGCCAGCCATGAAATGTTTCAGAAGAAGAATCCCAATATAGATTAGATGGATCATTTGTAATCCAATTAGGATTACTTGAAAAATCTTGACTATAAATTAAATCTGCTTTTGCATCTTTTGCTCCACTTAAAGCTAATCCTCCTGCAAGAAGTAAACTCGCTAATGTTTTCTTAAATTTCATATTTTCCAAATAAAATTTAAGTATTTAAAGATTATGATTGTTTATCCTCAACCGCCCCCCTTTACCTTTTTGTTCTTTCTTATATAAGCTACTAACCCTATTGCTAAAATTATAAAGATTATAAATGCCCCTACTCCAAACATTTTATTATTGCCCCCATTTCCTATTACTGCACCCGTAATTTCTGAATCACCATTACTACTATCTAAATTTATTGCTTCTTGCGATTCATTTTCATCTTTTGTAAGAGTTATCAAATAATCTGTTTTATTATCATTATTATCATTTGAGGAACCTCCACCCCCGCCCCCACTTCCACCACCGCCTCCGCCACTAGTATCACATACTCCACAATCAGTTGAACAAGATGAACAAACTTCATTACCATTACAAATTCCATCACCACAAAATATCTTCTGTTCTTTAATTCCCGAATGTTTAAGTCCGCTTACAATATATTGCGTTTCATTAGCTGTTAAATTACATAAATAATTTCCATTTGAACCAGGACAAGCTAACCAGATTTCATCTGCACCTGTGCAAGATCCAGAAACTTCACTTATAGAACTTAACTCTTCATCTTTTATACATACTCCAGTTCCATTTAAGAT
>JAFCDK010000052.1 GCA_017609745.1 Candidatus Pacearchaeota archaeon | reverse complement strand
AATATCATTTTTTAAATTTTTCTCCACTTGCCTGCAAATTTATTTTTCTTTTTATAAAATAAAACATCAAAAGTATTTATTCCTGCTTTTAATCTTCTAACATCTCCAATCCATCTGCCGTAGCAGTCATTAAACATATAACGAATTATTAGGGCTTCTTTTTTAGTATGTTTATTAACTTTTATTGAAAAATGATAACCTCTTTTTGATGATGATATCCTGTAAAAACCTTTGATTTTTAAAATTCTTAATATTCTTAATGTTTGTTTTCCTAATTTTTTATTATCAATATCCAAGCCTAATCTGTTTTTTTTATACATCTTAATCTAATATCTCATTAAAAAAATCATTTTCATCTCTATACATGATTATTTCTATGTTTTTTTGTTCTCCTTTATCTTGTGCTTCATAAAAACCAGTTGGAGTAAATCCAGCAGGGAGAGCATTTTTAATTAAAGTTTTTGCCTGTTCAACAGGGATATAATAAGGAGATATTAAAGAGCCATAAACCCCTGTGCCTGAATTTATGTTATATCCTATTTCTTTTATTCTAAAATTAACAAAATAAATTATTTTTTCTTTTATTATTTTTGGCTTTTTTTTTGTTATTTTTCTTTTTATTTCTCCTGATTTTACTTTGCTCCAATAAATTTTAAGAGATTGAGAAATATGTTTTCTTCTGTAATATTCTCTCCTGTTTGTAAAATAAATATGTCTTGTCATTTTTTAATTTTCCCTAATTTATTTTTAAAATAAGGGTTGTATTTTCCTGTGTTTAGTTTTGCTTCTTCTTGGAATAATTTAAAATGTTTTATATCAATATAACCTAAAAGATAAAAGCCAATTAAAGCAAAAATTGTAGATATTACTGCTTGTGTTGGGTTGAGTTTAAAGATAATTGTTAAACCTGCTCCTACATAAACAGCGTTTTTAAGTTCAGTTACCAACCCTATCCCTCTGCTTAATCTTATTTTTGCTTCTGCAATTTTATTTATTATTTTCATTTTTAATTATTTTCATATCTTTAGGTTTTACAACTCCTTTTAATTTTGGCTTGTAATTTTTAGATTTAAATTTTAATAATTTTAACATATTAATTTTTTCTTGATTTGTAGAACAAGTATCAAACTGATTTTGAACAAATAAAGGCACTGCTAAAGTCCATAATAATTTATGTTTATTGTCTGGTTTCCAATCATTTTTTTTAAAATTAATATATTGATATCCGGTTGTATCTGCTATTTTTTGTTTTAAGATTTTTCCATAAAAAGAATTAAAAATATTATCCCTTCTAACCCAATAATTACACATAATAAAATGCTTGAAGAAATTAATTGTTTTATCATAATCTTTATTTAAAGGAATTTCTACATCAATAAAAGATATTTCTCTAACTGCTAAACCTCTTTTTTTAAGTTCTTTTAAAAGTTCTTGTTTTTTTTTGGGTTTTGAATAAAGTCCAAAAATTACAGATGGGTTTGCGTCAGTTTTCATTTTATTTTATCTCCTATTTTTTGTGCTGTCATTTTTGGTTTTATTGTTCTCCAGTAATTATATTCTATTTTTGTCATAGGGATTTCAAAAGTCATACTTTTCTTTATTTTGAAATAGATTATTTTATAGATTAAAGGATTATTAGAATTAAGGTTATTTTTTTCTAAATAACTTCCTCCTGCATTTATCATTTGTTTAAATAAATTTAAGCAATAATTTCCTAACTTTTTATAATCTTTTTTTATTTTCATTTTAATTTATCTCCTGTTCTTTTCTTTTTATTTTGCTTTTGTTTTTAATATAAACTCTGCAGATTGTTTTAGAATTTTTTGTTTTCTTAATTCTATTTTCACAAATAATATCCCAGCAATTAATATTCCTGCAGTCAATATCCCAGCAATTAATATCCCAGCAATTAATATTCCAGCAAATAATATCCCAGCAATTAATATTCCTGCAGTCAATATCCCAGCAATTAATATCCCAGCAATTAATACTCCAGCAATTAATATTTCCACAATTAATATTTCCTTTAACTTTTAAATCATATTTAATATTATCTTTTCCTTTAATATTTCCTTCAACTTTTATGCTTTCATTAAAGGTTGTATCCTTTTTCAATATTAAGTCGCCTTTTATTATTTTCATTTTTGTATTATGAGAGGAGAAATTATATGAAAACTCCTCTCAAATAGATTTATTTTTCTTTTGGAAGTTCTTTAACAACAATACTTTTCTTTCCCTGTGTTCTTTCACTTGTTTCAGTAGTGATTAAAACAGGTTTTTCTTTCCAAGTATTCTCGTCATTTCCAAAAGCTTCAACTAAATTTTTTAAACTTAGTGAATTAAGAAAAATTTGTTTGTCATCAAACAACATTAATCTCTTATCGCCATATCTTGTAGAAATTGTTTTTACTTCTTTTATTGTTGTTCCTATATCTTTTTTGATATCTGTGGCTTTTAAGGTATCACTAAACATATATTCACTTTCGTCTATCATTTTATAACCTCCATCAATATTTAATCTATCAAAACTCCATTCATTTTTAAATTGGGTTTGAATATGATTTTTAATTGCTAATCTTATTTTTGGTGTTAATAGCATTATAAATAATTGGTTCATCTCCAAGATGTTTATAGATAAAATTATGTTTGTTTTTAGAAATATTTGGGATTAACTCCATAATTTTAGGGTGGATTGCTTTTAATTTTCTCTCTACATTTTCACCTTCAATTTTAAAAATAAAAAGATTTTCACTGCTTTCTACAATTTCAGTAGGGATAGATTGAGGGCGTCTTGAAATAAAGATTAAAGCAAGATTATAATGTCTGTGATTTAAAATTAAATCTGTCATATTTTTAGAAATAGCAAAACCTGATTTTAAAAATAAATCTGCTTCATCTAAAACAAAACAATCTATTTTCTTTTTTTGTGCTAATATTTTTACTTCTTTTGCTATTCTCTCTAAATTAGATAAGTTAAGAGAATTTTCATTATATTGATAAACATAAGCTGTTTTATTTGTTTTAAAATCCTCTGGGTGGATCTGATAAATAAAGGGATGTTTAAAATTTTTTAATAATTTATGTTCTACTAAATAAGTTTTTCCTGAACCCTGAATACCGAATACGCAAGTTTTAACATTTTTTAAATTAATTTTCATTCTAATCTTGTAGAGCGTCTTATAAATTCAATTACAAATGGCTCTAACATTTTTTTATTTTCTAAAAATTCCTGCTTTAATTCCCTGCCTGTTTTTTTTTCATCAAGTTTATTAATGAGATTATCTAATTCAGACATAGCTAAATTTTTATCTATAATTATTTGGGGTTGTTTTCTTGCAGCTAATTGCTGCTCTATTCCCTTATTTAATTTTGCATTAAATTGTCCTGTTTGCTCCTGCTGTCCTTTTTGCATATTTTTAAACTGCAATAACTTATCTAAAAAAGTTGAGGCAGTATTTCCTAATTTATTTAATTCTTCTATTGTAGAGTTGGAAGATTTTAAACTTTCAGTTATAGAATTAGATTTCCCAGTCATCTCTTTTATTTTATTATCATCTATTAATACCATTTTTTATACCCAGTCAATATCTTTATTGCAATTATGACAAGGAGTTTCAAATTCTTTTATTTCTGCATTACAATAAGGGCAGTTTTTTACTTCTTTTTGTTCCTCTTTAGTAGTGCTGTGCTCCTTTTCAGTGATAATTTCTTCTTCTGGTTCTTCTTCAATTTCCAAATCTTTTTCTTGTTCCTGCTTTATTTCTTGTTTTTGTTCTAATTTTGGATTTTCTTTAATTTGAGGAGTAAGAGCAGAAATAGGGGTTTTAACTATTTCTGCTTCTTTTTGTCTTTTTATGGGATTTAAGTTATCTTTGGGTTTTTCATTTGTTTTGAGTAGTAGATCATCATATTTCCTTTTAAGGATTTGATATTCTAATTTCCAACTTATCTTTTTCTTTGGTTTTCTTTTCTTTTCCATATTTTTTTTAAGTAAAACACCTTTATAAGCTTTATTGTTATTTAGTGTTATATTGTTATTTAAGTTATTTTAGTTATTTT